>PXBO01000036.1 GCA_003566885.1 Opitutia bacterium
AGCACCCCAACTCGAAAGCCGTCGGAGGAGACCACTTCGTAGATAAAGTCCGCCTCGACCTTCATGCCGCAGAAGACCATCACCGACGTCATGTTCGGCAGGGCCAGCAATTCGCGGAGAAGCCGGGGTTTGCGCATCTTCTCCAGATAGAAGGCTCCCTGCTGAATCTTTTCCGGCGTGCGGATGGGGGGCGAGACATCGACCCGAACCGGGTCGTTGAGCAAACGCGCGGCCAGGCGTTCGATGGGGGCGGGAAAGGTGGCGGAGAACATCAGGGTTTGTCGCTTTCCCTTGCCGAGGAAACCGATGATCTGGTGGATCGCGGGCATGAACCCCATATCCAGCATGCGGTCGGCCTCATCGAGGATGAACACGTCGACGGCCCGCAGGTGGATGTTCTTCTGCTGCAGATGATCGATCAGGCGTCCGGGGGTCGCCACGATGATTTCCGGTTCCGAACCCAGGTCCTGCAACTGCTTGCGGTAAGGCACGCCCCCGAGCAGGAGGGCCACCCGAAGGCTGGCGTACTTGGCCAATTGCTGGATGTGTTCATCCACCTGCGCCGCCAGTTCCCTGGTCGGACTGAGAATCAGCACCCGGGGCCCGGCATAGGCCTCCTCGGGATCGCGCTGCAGGTAACGTTGCAGAGAGGGCAGCACAAAGGCGGCGGTTTTCCCGGTGCCGGTCTGGGCGATGCCGATGACATCGCGTCCTTCGGCAATCGGCTCTATGGTTTGGCTTTGAATCGGTGTGGGTTTGGAAAACCCCAGGTCGTCTATGGCCTTGCGGATCCGTTCGTCGAACGGGTAATCGGAAAAAGAATTCATTACAGATCAGGTTTTCGTTTGGCAGGTTTTCGGGCCGGAATCAACGGGAATTTACCCGGGAAGCCTTCAGCGCGATTGCAGACGAATACGGTCGATTCCGTTGCGACGGACCTGGTCCATGACAAAAGTCACCTCCCGCAGCGGCGTGTTTTCGTCCGCCATGAGCAGCACGGACACTTCCCGGGCAACCGGACGCAGTTCGGCCAGAAAAGCGGTCAACTCCTCCCGTTCCACCCGGTTGCCGTCGATGAAAAAGGCGCCCTCGGCGTCGATTCCGATCACCAGGGACTCATCCACCGCGCCGGCCCCGGCGGTTTCGATTTGGGGCAGAACGAGATTCAGCGCCTGCAGTTCGCGAAACTGCATCGTCATGAGAAAAAAGAAAATCAGAATGGCGAGCACATCGATCAAAGGAACGATGTTGATTTCGGGGCGCCGCCGTTTGGGCTTCAGGCTCATGCCTCGTCGTCGGTCCCGTACATGAGGTCGATCAGCGACTCAATGCGCACGGCAAAGGTCTCCACCCGCCGCTGGAGATAACCGTTGGCCACCAGCGAGGGAATGGCGATGGACAACCCGATGACCGTGGTGGTCAGAGCCAGCGCCACCCCTTCCACAAAAGCCTGCGGCTCGGGAAGCCCGGTCTCCGGGGAGATGTTGGCGAACACCTGGATCAGCCCGGTGACCGTTCCCAAAAGTCCGAGAAGCGGCGCGGCCCCGATCACCATCTCGAGCAGCACCAATCCCCGTTCCAGGCGGTTGATTTCCACCCGGGCCACCGCCTTGGCGGCGCCTTTATCGGCGCTATTTTTCCGGGAGAACCTCACCACCCTGCCCAGAACCGAACCCTCGTCCGGGTCGACCTCCTGGCCCCGGGAGATTTTCTCCACCAGCGCCGGCGGACAAACGCGGTGGCTGAGGAGACCGTACAGGCGCTCGATCACAATAAACACCGCCACCAGCGAACAAATCGCCAGCGGGTAAATGAATACCCCCGCGCCTTCAATCAACTCCATCATGGTCTTTGCAGCCTTCCCGACATCGACACCTCAACGAAGACGCCGCCCCTCGTCAACCGGCGAAGGCCGCGTGTTCCAGACAGATCGTCCATTAAAACCTCAAATTCCCGCAGGGCCATTCTCTGGTTTCGGGGTATGGGTACGATTCACGCCGGATTTGTTCCTGTCCATTCGGTCAGCGAACGTAGTGGAGTGAGCGCGCGGTCGCCTCCCCCTCTTCCTCGCCCTCCAGCAATTCGGCGATGGGATCCCATTTCCCGCTGAGCAATGCGGTGCGGGCGGAATCCCGCAACTCGGCCGGGTACTCCCGCTCACCGCAACGGATGCTGCGGTTTTCCACGTCCAACTCGATTTGCACCTCGGGGTCGGCCTCAATGGTCGCGGCCATCTCCCGGATATCCTGACGAGAAGCCGCGAAACAGGGCATGCCCAGAGTGATGCTGTTGCCGAAAAAGATCTCGGCGTAACTCTCGGCGACAATTCCCCGAAAGCCCGCTTTGTGCAAGGCCTGCGGCGCGTGCTCGCGGGAGCTGCCGCAACCGAAGTTCGACCCGCTCAGCAGGATGGTGGCGCCGGCGTGCCGGGGATCGTTGAGCGGATGCTTCTTGTCGCTGCCGTCCTCGTTCTTGCGCACGTCGTAGAACGCGAATTCGCCGAGCCCGTCGAAAGTGATGCACTTCATAAAACGAGCCGGGATAATCCGGTCGGTGTCGATGTCGTCACCCGGAATATAAACTCCCCGGCCGGTGACTTTGCTGATTTTTTCCAATGCCATGATTCTTTCTTTTTAAACCTCTACCAGGTTAGGACTCCCCACGCCGAACACCTCGCGCGCGTCGCTGACCTGACCGGTCACCGCGGCGGCGGCCACCATGAGCGGGCTCATCAGGATGGTCCGTCCGATCGGACTGCCCTGCCGCCCTTTGAAATTGCGGTTGCTGGAGCTGGCGCAGAGTTGATCGCCCACCAGTTTGTCCGGGTTCATGGCCAGACACATGGAACAACCCGCGCCGCGCCACTCGAATCCGGCTTCACGGAAGATCTTATCGATGCCCAGCTCTTCGCAGATTTTTCCCACTCCCATCGAACCCGGGACGGCGATGGCTTTCACTCCCGGCGCCACGTGGCGACCCTTGAGGTAGCCCGCCACCTCCTGGAAATCGGTCAGACGGCCATTGGTGCAACTCCCGAGGAACGCCACATCGATGGGGGTGCCCTTGATCGGACTCCCCGGCTTCAATTTCATGTGCTCCAGGGCCTCGATCACCCCTTCCCGCTGCTCTTCCTCGACCTTTTCGGGATCGGGAATGGTTTCGTCAATGAACACCCCCTGCCCCGGAGTGATGCCCCAGGTCACGCTCGGCCCGATGTCCTCGGCGCGGAAATTGACCACGTCGTCGTACTCACAATCCGGATCGGAGGCCAGGTTCCGCCAGCGCTCGACGGCTTCGTCCCACTCCCGCCCTTTGGGAGAATAGGGACGCCCCTTCAGGTATTCGAAGGTTTTTTCGTCCGGGTTCACGTACCCGACCCGGGCGCCGCCTTCGATGGACATGTTGCAGACCGTCATCCGCTCCTCCATGTTAAAACGGTCGAAGACTTCGCCGCCGTACTCGTAGGCGAATCCCGTGCCGCCCTTAACGCCGAGCTTGCGAATGATATAAAGAATGACGTCCTTGGCGTAAATCCCCGGCGCCAGTTTCCCGTCCACGTTGATGCGGCGCAACTTGGGTTTGCTGATCGCCATCGTCTGGGTGGCCAGCACATCGCGCACCTGGCTGGTGCCGATGCCGAAAGCGATGGCGCCGAATGCGCCGTGAGTGGACGTGTGCGAGTCGCCGCAGGCGATGGTCGTTCCGGGCTGGGTGATCCCCTGCTCCGGGCCCACTACGTGGACGATGCCCTGCCGGCCGGAAGCGATGTCGAAGTAGGTCACCCCAAACTCCTCGCAATTGCGCCGCAGCTCCTTGATCATCGCGTCCGCCAGGGGGTCGGAAAACGGCTCGTTGCGCTCGTCGGTGGGCACAATGTGATCCACGGTGGCAAACGTACGCTCCGGAAATCGCACCTTCAATCCAAGCTCCCGCAGCATGCCGAATGCCTGCGGGCTGGTCACCTCGTGTATGAGGTGGGCGCCGATCAAAAGCTGGGTGTGGCCGGACGACAACTCACGCACCGCGTGAGCCTCCCAGACCTTGTCAAACAAACTCTTAGCCATAATAGACAGTTCCTTACGTTCAGATCAAACGAAGCAGCATAGCCGGTCACGGCATTCCGCGCAACCGGAAAACGCACGGAGGGAAAAACCGACCATGGTTTTTTCATTTGGCCTCTGAAGGTCGCATGAAAATGCATTTCAGATCGGAAATTTGAAACTTGAGATTCTTTCCTAAGAAATCAACCCGGTTGGATTTTTCCGATCACTAGGTCCGGTTTGAGTCTGAAGCCCGTTTCGCCAAAACCGAACGCCCTCCTCATTTGACCCGCGGCGAGCAAGATGGCATCATGGGATAAATGAATACAACAGATCAAGACGGCGAAAAAGTGAAATCGGTGGTGATTTCGGGAGCATCCGGCATGGTGGGAAGCGCGCTCGCCGCTCGTCTCTCCGAGCACGGTTTTTCGGTGCGGCGCCTGGTACGCGAAAAAGCCGAAAATGACCCGGACGTAATTTTCTGGGATCCGGCCACCGGCGAAATCGAAGCGAAGAAACTGGATGGTATTGGCGCGGCCATTCATTTGGCCGGTGAAAATGTTGCTGCCGGCCGCTGGACCGCCGCCAGGAAGGAACGAATTCTGGAAAGCCGGACCCAGGGAACCACACTCCTCACCCAAACGCTGGCAAAGCTTAAGAACCCGCCCGCGGTTTTGGTTTCCGCCTCCGGGATCAACTACTACGGCGACCGAGGCGATGCCGTTATCAGCGAGGACGACCCCGTCGGGAAAGGATTTTTGGCCGACGTGTGCCGTCAGTGGGAAGCGGCCACCCAACCGGCCGAGGAAGCCGGCATCCGCGTGGTCCGACTGCGCATCGGCCCGGTGCTTTCGCCCGAAGGGGGAATGCTGAAAAAAATCCTCCCTCCATTTCTGGCCGGCGCCGGCGGAAGAATCGGGAACGGACGCCAATTCATCTCCTGGATCGCCCTGCCCGATTTGCTGGCGGTTCTCGAATACGCGTTGGGCAATTCCAGTATTCAGGGCGCCTACAACGTGGTCGCCCCCAACCCGGTCACCAACGCCGAATTCACCCGCACCCTGGCCAAAGTCCTTTCGCGCCCGGCCTTCCTGCCGGTTCCGACCTTCGGCCTGCGGCTTGCCTTTGGTGAAATGGCGGACGAAATGCTCCTCTCCTCCACCCGCGCCCTTCCCCAACGTCTCGAAGCCGCCGGTTTCCAATTTCAATACCCCGAACTGGAGAAGGCGCTGCGCAAGGTGCTGGACAAGGACTGACCTCTTGTCGCGTGAGCCGGCTGACGCGGCATGCCGGGGCGCGCGGACGCTTTCCGGATTACGCGGCTCGGGCGCCTGCCGGCAGACACGCCACAGGAAGGAAAGGAGCAGAGATTCCCGTTAGCCCTCCATTTCCGGACGTTTTTGAAACCGGGTACCCCGATTTGAATGGAATGACACCGTTAAGACGGTTAATCGTTTGAGACACCGAATCAAAATCGCGCTTCCTGGAGGGCGGCGCTCCCGCGCCGCCGGTGCGTGCAAGATGCCCGCGCTCCCTTCGATCTAAATCCAGAACGCAGGCCACTCCCGAACTGTCAGCCACGCCGGATAAAATCTTTTTGCGCGGCGTGACGAGCCCGCAGGCGCAGGCCCTGGAGACGAATAAAACCGGTGGCGTCGTTCTGGTTATAGCTACTGGCGACACCCTCCATGGAGGCGACGTGCGGATCGTAGAGCGAATACGGAGACTTGCGTCCACAGGTGATCACGTTGCCTTTGTACAACTTCAGCTTCACCGTGCCGGTGACCGGTTTCTGACTCTCGTCGATGAACGCCTGCAACGCTTCCCTCTCGGGAGCATACCAGAACCCGTAATAAATGAGCTCCGCGTATCGCGGCATCAAGGTATCGCGCAAATGCGCCAACTCCCGGTCCAGAGTCAGACTCTCCACCTGCCGGTGTGCATGCATTAGTATGGTGCCGCCCGGGGTTTCGTAAACGCCCCGGCTTTTCATACCGACAAACCGGTTCTCCACCAGGTCCACCCGGCCGACGCCGTGTTTTCCGCCCAGCCGGTTCAGTTCCTTGAGCACCGCGGCCGGACTCATCCGTTTTCCGTTCACCGCCACGCAGTCGCCGGACTCGAACTCCAGTTCGACGTATTCCGCCTGGTCGGGGGCATCCTCCGGCGAAACCGAAAGTTTGAACATGCCCCGATTCTCGCTGGTCGTCGGGTCAAACCACGGATCCTCCAGGATTCCCGCCTCGTAGGAAATGTGCAGGAGATTGCGGTCCATGGAATAGGGCTTCGAGGCGCTGGCCTCGATATCGATGCCATTGGCCCGGCAGTAATCGATCATCTCGGTCCGGCCCGGAAAGGTCTGCCGAAACTCATCCAGCCGCCAGGGGGCGATGATCTCGATCTCCGGCGCCAGCGCGGTGTAAGTCAGCTCGAAGCGGCACTGGTCGTTCCCTTTTCCGGTCGCGCCGTGGGAAACGGCGGTGGCTCCGGTTTTCTCCGCCAGTTCGATCTGCGCTTTGGCAATGAGCGGACGCGCGATGGAAGTGCCAAGGTAATACTGGCCCTCGTAAATGGCGTTGGCGCGAATCATCGGATAAATGAAATCGCGGGCGAATTCATCCACCAGATCGAGCGTGTGGTGTTCGACCGCTCCGGTGGCGCGCGCCTTTTCCGGCAAACCGCCCAGTTCCTCCTCCTGCCCGATATCGGCAGCGAAGGTCACCACCTCGGCCTCATAACGTTCCTGAATCCACTTGACGATTACGGAGGTATCCAGACCCCCTGAATAGGCGAGAACCACTTTCATAGCCGCTCATGATCATTGACCCCCTAAAACCTGCCAAGGAAATTCGCCACCGACCGCGGAATGATCTCCGGGTATTTCCGCCGGGTCCCAGGTTCGATCTTCAATTGAACCAATCCACCCGTTGAACCGGTCCCGGATCTGCGATCGCCCTCCGGCTTTATTCAAGGTCGCCATCCAACAAAAACGCCAGGTCGTCGCGACTGAGGGAGGCGCTGCCTTGGGCTTTTTCGTTGGAGCCGAGCACTCGCTGGTAGAGGGCTTTTTTGTCCGCTTTCAATTCCGCGATTTTTTCCTCGATGGTGCCGCGCATGGAGAGCCGTTGGATCAGCACCTTCCTTTCCTGACCGATACGGTGGGCGCGGTCGGAAGCCTGGCTCTCCACCGCGGGATTCCACCAGGGGTCGAGATGGATCACGTGGTTGGCGCGGGTGAGGTTGAGCCCGACGCCGCCGGCTTTCAGGCTCAGCAGAAATACCGCCGGGCCGGCGCCGGACTGGAAACGCTGCACCCGATCCCGTCGTTGTTTCTGGGTGGTTTTCCCTTCCAGACGTGCCGACTCCACTCCGGACTGTTTCAGGCGGGCGTCGAACAGGTCGAGCGCCTTGACGAACTGGGAGAACACCAGCACCGCGTTTCCCTCGTCCAGCAATTCTACCACCGCCTCCAGGGCGAAATCGAATTTCGGCGACGCCGGTTTTTCCTTCGGATCCAGCAACGCCGGAGAAACACAGAGCAAGCGCAGACGATTGATGGCCGACAACGCCGCCACCCCCGCCCGCGCCGGGGTGAGGCGTTTGAACGCCGCCGCCACCTCCTCGCGTACCCGGGCCACTTCACGGACGTAGAGCGCCTTTTGACGAGGGGCCAGCTCCAGCACAATGTCGGTCTCGGTTTTTTCGGGAAGCTGCGACAAAACCGCCGTTTTTGTCCGCCGCAACACGAACGGACGCGAACGCGCCAGGACCCGGCGCTCGATCTCTTCGGTGCCGCCGCGTTTGCCTTTGATTTCCAGGTCGTCAAAGATTCCGGGCAGGGCCAGGTCCAAAATGGCGCGGTATTCCCCGAGATGATTCTCCACCGGCGTTCCCGTCAGGCAAATCCGGCATTCCGCCGAGAGCTCCCGCACCGCCCGGTGGCGGGCCGCGGCCCGGTTCTTCACCGCCTGTGCTTCGTCGAAGATCAGGACGTGAAACGTTTGCTTCCGCAATAATTCGCGGTCGCGCCGAGCGGTTTCATAGGTGGTCAGCACCACATCGGCGCCTTTGAAGTCGGCCGATCGCTCCCCTCCCATATATTCCAATACCGTCAGCCCGGGCGCAAAGCGCTCGATCTCCGAACGCCAGTTGAAAATCAGACTCGCCGGCGCCACCACCAGGTGCGGGCGTTTCGCAGTCCCGCGACGGCGCGTGATGGCGCCCTCCTTCAGCGCCTGCAGCAGCGCGATCGCCTGCACGGTTTTGCCCAGGCCCATGTCATCCGCCAGACAGGCGCCGAAGCGGTGCCGATAGAGAAATGCAAACCAGTCGTATCCGGATTTCTGATAATCACGGAGCTCCGCCCGCAGTCCCTTGGGCACCGGGGCGGCTTCCAATTCGCGGAAACGCGCGAGCGATTCCAGCACCTTGCGCCCCTCGGCCGGCAGCTTGAGGGAAACGCCCAACCGCTGAAGATCCAGCCATTCGAAGATCCGCAAGCGGGGCACCTGAAACCGAGGGTCCTCATCGGCTTTCCCGCTATCACGCGACCGCAAAAGACTCCGGGCCTCCCGCAGGCGGTTCAGGGAATCGACTTCGATCACCACCGGCCCGGTTTTCGTTTCCGCTATTCCGTTGCCATCGGCCAGCGCCTCCCAGTCCGCCGTTGATAAGGCTCGTCCGGCCAGACGGATTTCCGGTTTGAGCTCGAACCAGTCGCGCTTGTCCTTCGCCTCGCTCACCTCCACCGAGATCGCCAGTGCCGCGGTTTCGACCGGACGACCATTCAACAGGAGCGACACCCCGCGTTCACGGCACTCGGCGAAGACAACCGAAAGGTTCCGTGACAACGCCGGAGCCGAAACCGCCATCCTGCCCCCTCCGCGGAAGCGATCGCGCATCGTCCCGGGACAGAAGAGCGCCGCCAGGTAGAGCTCCCAGTAAACCACTTCCCGAAACGATATCTCGGCCATTTCCCAAGGCGGCGAGCCGCTTCGTTGGGAATGAGCAAAGCACCAACGGCAGGAGGATTGGAGCTCGGACTCCAAAGCCTGCAAAACCCGCCGGGCATGCCGAGCCGCAAGGCGACGCGGCTCCGAAGCGACGATCTCCCGGGCGAGAATCCGACGCTTTTTCACCTCCGGCTCCCCGGCAAACCTTACCAGGTCATGGGCCAGTCGCTCCATCCGGGCGCGACTGGCGAAGAGACTGCGATCACCCTCGGCGGCGAAGATGTGATCCAGAGATTGCGCGGGGGTCTCAAGCGGCACCGAGAATCCATTTCCTTCCCAATGCAGGCTGGCGACGTAGCCGCCGAACTCCTTGACCTCGTCGAATCGCAAACCTGGAGCCGATTTGTTAAGCAGCGGAGTCACTTTCCGAGTCCCGCTCAGAAAGGTCACTCCTTCGTACGTTTTCTGTTTCGAAGATCGGTCGAAAAAATAGTCGGCCAAAGAATTGTAGAGTTTGGCGGGAACCTTCCAGCGGATGAAGTGGAGCGGTTCGGTCAGGTCATTGAACATATCCGCTTTCCCATCCACCAGAAGCAGGTAAGGAAGCATACTCAACTTGCCGACTCCGGAGCCGGCGTTCAGCGCCACCAGATGACTGTCCCGAGTCAGGCCGATCTCGGGGCTGAGTCCGCAGAAAACCTCGGTAGATCCGTCACCTCCCTGGAATTGAAATTCAGCGGTGATTTCACCCTCCTGGCGAATCAGCCTGGCCGACACCCGTTGCTCGCGCCGGTCAATTCCCTTGATCGGCCGCCATTCGCCTCGAAGTCGAAGCCACACCGATTCGGGTTCCTCTTTCCGCTCCAAATGCCTGAAAATCGCTCCAACAACATCGCCCGACAGATTGATCCGCGCACAGGTCAGCTGCAGTTTCGGATCCCAGGGTTCCTCCCGCACCCTCTCCCCTGAAATCTTCAAGGCAATCGCTCTCCAGTGCTGATCGTCCTCGAACGCCAGTCCGATGGCACTGACCGCGGGGGCACGGCGCGGTTCACCGGAAGGGACCGGTTTGGGTTTCGTTCGAATAGTTCGGGTCTTTATCGAAGGCTTTTCCCGTTTCCCATAAATCCCGGCCCGCAGTTCTTTCAAATAGGCTTCGGAATGGGGCCGATTCAGGAACTGGGTGCCTTTGGTAGCAGCAAAAAAGGCCGCTGCGGAGGCCACCATGTGTTTGCAGGTCGCTCCCGATGCGGCGTCCTGACAGGTGCAGTGGCAACGCAAACTCCCATCGACCACGTCCATCGTCACCCGGTAACGCCGCACCCCGAGCACCACCGCGCACAGCTTTTTGCCCTCCGAATCCCATCGAAACTCCAAGACCCTCTGCCGCTGCCAATACTCGAGGCCCCGGCGCGTCCGCATACCGTCGGCCAGCCAGTAAACGGTGTGTGGAGAAAGCGAAAAAATCGGGTGTTTGGATTGAGCCTCTTGGGTCATGGTCGAACCAAGAATTCGAAACAATGCCCGGACTGGCAAATCCCGAATCGCTCTGGATCCCCGGCCTTTTCACCGAACGGCCGAAAGCCTCCGGAAAAGGCGTTTGAGATCGGGAAGTTTGGAATCAACAGTCAATCCGGGATTAACCGAGATCAAACCGAACTGTCCGGACGCAGCGTGTACCCCATGACGCAATCCTTAGCGAGCGTTCTCGGGCGAAACACCAGACGGCTGACGACGGCCGCCGGGCCGGAATGGGTTTTCCATTCTTGGCTCTCGACATCGCCCAGGACGGATCCCTGATCCAATGCCACCAGAACCCGGATACCGTCCCGGGTCAAAATGATCGCGTCACCCTCACTCGACACCAGGGCGTCAGTGATCAGAGCCGTCTCCAGACTTTTCACCCGCTTCAGGGCAAACCGGTCGACCACCCGCAACGCACCGGTACGTCGATCGAACGCAAACGATCGCAGACAGCGCAGACACCCGGCCGCCGCGGGATAGGCTTTGCTCAGGTCGAGTTGTAAAACCGCGGGATCGGCATCGGTGTCGGCCGCCAGCACTTCGGAGCAGAATTCTTCGCCGGCTTGCTGTTCGCAGCCGTTGATCAGGGGCACGGAATGACCGAGGGAACGGGCGGCGAAAAACCGGTACCTTTCGCCCGCAAAATAATCTCTCGTGTACTCGGGCGAACCGAGCTCGATGGCAAAGCGCCGTCCGGCGACATGGTACAAGAAGCTGCCGCAATCATTGTGATTGTGGTGTTCATGGTTGTCACCTCCCTTGGCGGCGAACTCCACCGGCTGTTCCGGTTGGCCTCCACGGACGATCAGCACGCCCAGGCGGGGATACCAGGCATTCTCGCGCAACGGAGGTTGCGGATTTTCGTCGACATTGTCAGGGCAATACAAGAACAGGCGAAGGTGGTGGAAAAGATCCTCCCGCCGTCCCCCGCCCAACAAAGACTTCGAAGCCGCTTCCGCATAACGGAAATGAGACTCCGCCCGCAGGAGATCGTCGTTGAGGCGCTCCCCGAGGTACTGTAAGAATGCCGGGTGAAAGGAGGCTTCCGGCACGCAATCCGAGAAATTGACCACCTTTCCGCCAAGGAGGGACACTCGACAGGGAAAACGAGCGATGTTGTAAATCTCGGGCACGCCCTCAAACAGGGAAAGACGTCCCCCGGTTCGGGTTTCCAACTGCTCGTTCAGCACCGTGAACCACCCGAACCCATAATTCCAATACGCCGGTCCCTCAGAGCACCCGCCGTCATCGGTAAATCCCTGCAGAAATCGCCGCAGACAACGCGAACCCAACCGCACGATCTCCGCCACCAGCGCATTATCCTCCTCCAGTCCGAGCGCCGCCCCCAAGACCCCCTGGTGACAAACCGCATTCCAGTTGTGGGTCTGGCGGGTCCACGGAAAACGGTCCCAGCGTTCGAGATAATTTTGAAAAATCGTCGTTTGCAGGCGGGATCGGATCCGGCGAATCAGGCTTTCGGACAGTCGATCTCCGAACACCGTCACCAGTTCCGCCATCAGATTCGCTGTTTCCGCGGCGAAAAGATCGATCGAGTAGGGGTCTTTGCCGCTCGGATCCTCCACGTGGGCCGGCAGCGCCCAGGATTCCTCCGCCAGTATACTTTCCGTACGGTCCATCAGGTCCGCCATCCACCCTGGCTCATCGGCTTCTTCCGCGAATAACGCGGCTACCGCGACATCTCCCAAGCGTCGACGACGCAGGAAGTACACCTCCTCAAACGCCCTCCGGTTGCCAGTGGCGGAAAAATCGGCGTACAATTCGGCCGTCAATTCCGGCATAGCGGCGCTTCTCTCTGCTTCTGCCCTGGCGGTAATTTCCCCAATCCAGCGGTTGACCGGGTAAAATACCGCCACATCCCGCCAACAGGGATCCTCCCGCGGCGGCAACAGCGGCCGAAGTCCGGTTTCATTCAGAACCGCTTCAATCTCCGCGGCGGTAACATTCTCCAGAACCAGATTTCGCATACGCCCTCACTTCACCGCAGGCAGACGCAGCGACTGACCGCTTTCCCGGGATGAAAGGTTAAGCAGATAGGGCGCGGCGACCTTAGCCCAGCGGTCCGGCGTCGGATGGTCGGCAGCTCGTTCGCCGTAATGGCTTCGCAGCATATCGGTCTGCACCACACCCGGCTGAAAGGGAATGGCCGCCATACCCTCGGGAAGCTCTTCTGCCAGACTCTTGGTAAACCCTTCGACCGCATGTTTGGTGGTGCAATAAGGCCCGATCGAAGCAAACCCGCGCACACCGGCCCCGGTACTCATGTTCACAATGACCCCGGTGCCCCGCTCAAGCATCGCGGGGAGAAAAGCACGGCACACATTGAAAACGCCGATTACATTTACCTCCCACAACGCGCGAAACTCCTCGAGCGGCACCTTCCAGAGCGGTGCGTGCCGGTTGATCATGCCGGCGTTGTTGATGAGTAGATCCGGCGGTCCGTCCCTCTCCAGGCATTTTCTCGCCCAATCTGCGACCGACTGAGGATCGGTCACGTTCACCACAACATGATGCTGGCGTCCGCCAGCCTCTCGATTGAGCCCGTCCACCTCGTCGGTTGATCGTCCGCATCCGCTCACTCGATGCCCCAATCGACCAAACTCCAACGCAAGAGCCCGGCCGAGCCCGCGCGTCGTTCCGGTGATTACAATCGACTTGGCATCAGGCCCCGGTTCCACAGTGACATTCTCCCGCTCGAAAAATTAAGAGCCTCGAACTCAAAGCTCGTTACTGGTTAGCACATTTTTCTGAAGATTACGCAAACTGTACAATTCCCGCAACCCCTTCCCCCGCATTCGCACCGCTCCGCTTTTGCGGTTCTTCCCGAACATCCCCGCGTTCTGACGCAATACCTCCTCCACATACTCACGCGTCCCGATCGCCGCCCCGGCCG
>PXBO01000046.1 GCA_003566885.1 Opitutia bacterium
AAATTCGAGCCGACTGTTGGTGGGTTATCCGGTTCACAAGGTTCATCCTGGGGCTTTTCGATAACAAAACCATCATTGCAGCATTCTTGTTCATCCTTGATATATTTTTGTTCCAAACCGGTTGTCGGGTTTATACAACATCCTTCTCCTTCAGGCAAGATACTTCCAAGGCAACAATCATGCGCGTTAGTCGCCGTCGTTTCGCCATCCTTATTTGCGCAACAACCCTCTCCATCACCCGCTACGCTCCCGTCGGAGCAGCATGTATGACCCTGTAAAGGCCCAGCTTCGCAGCAAACATGCGTATCAGGGTTGAAAACAGCGAATAACAGGTTACTCCAATCGCCGTAAGAACAACAATAATGTGTTTCGCTGTTGTAGCCTTGACCGCCGCAACAGGCATTACCGGTGACGACGTTCCCGTCGCAACAGGTGTGGGTGTCGGTGTTGTACCCTTGACCGTCGCAGCAGGCATTTCCGGTTTGCGGGCCGGTCTCACAACAGACTTGGGTCTCCGGATCATACGGAGACTCCGAGGGATTTTCCCAATCGCCGTAATAGCAACAGCTTTTCCCCTCGGGCAACTGCGATCCACCGCAGCACGGGTCGCAAGGATCCGGATTGTCCACGGCCTGGGCCGGCAATGTGATCACCAGGATCGCACATAGCAGAAAAGGCAGGTGAGAAAAACCGAAGGAACGCCGAATACCCGTGTGGGATACAGGGTCGGCGCGACGCGCAAGCGGCGCTCGAACGCGGCCCCGGCCCCCGCGCCTTCTTGTCGGCGAGATCCATTCGTTCAGAGAATACATGAGGTGATGTGGCGAATATGGGTTTATCATCGACTTTGGGTAAATTCAATTTCGACTCCGGCCCGCCGGAGGTTGTTGTAGGCTGTTTGGAGGGCCGGTTGCAAATAGGGTTCCTCCAAAGAATCGAGTTGCTCCAAGATGGCGGCGGCCTCGTCTGAACCGCTCTTTCCCAAGGCGGCGATAGCCGAAAGGCGAAGCGGATAGGTCGCCCCGGCGTCGAGCGCCCAACGGACGGCCGTATCGAATATCTCGGCGGGAGCCGTTTCGGCCGCCACTTGCATGGCCGTTATCCGTGAAAGCTTGCTGGTGGTTTCCGAGTGGAGAATCGCCAAAGCATGGTGTTTTACTTCGTTCGGCGCTCCATTCCGGTCCCCGGTGCCGCTTCCTTCGAACTGTCGAAAGGCAAGGAGGGCGGTTCCTCCAATGCTGCCCTGATCCTCCTTCATGCCTCGCGACACGGCTTCCCTAATCGACGCACGTTCTTCCAAAGGCGCGTCCTCATGCCAGGCGCGCATCTGTTGCAACGCGTAGTCCCGAATCGTTTGGTCCTGGGCAGAATCGTCGAACATGGCGACCAAGACGTCGGTCAGGCCCCGTGGAGTCTCATTTTGCGCCCGGAGGCGATTAATGACATCGTTTTTTATCGCCCGATCGTGCCTTTTCTGAATTTCGCCATCCGGCAGGTCGGCGAGGAGAAACCGATAAAGGGCCTTGATCTCGTGATCGTCCAAGTCGTCGGTCAACGCCTGGACCGCCGCGTGCCGTTCGAAATAGTTCTCGAGCTCAGGGGTGGCGATGACAGTGAATTGTTCGATAAAGGCGGGGGCCAGGGAAAGTCCTTCGAGCAGCGGGGATGGCGAATTCTGGATACTCGATTCGGGGACCTGGGCACTTGATTCCGGATGCCGGGTGCTGCTGAATTCGGAATACCGGTCACTGGCTGCTGGGGATTGGGTGCCGGGTGCCTGCCGATCTTCGGGAACTGACGGTTGGTGCGTTGCGTGTGAGTCCCCGGTCGGAGGCGTACGCAACAGAAACGCTGCGGCGGCGGCGGCCAAGAGCGCGGCCGTTGTGATACCAATGGGGACGAAGAGTTTTTTGGAGACGTTCATTTTACGTTCGGGAGAATCAGCAACATTCCATTTCGACCTCGGCCTTTACCGGTAACCGATGAGGAGATCGTCTTGATATACATGGGTTCGATGACAGGCGGAACTCGTTACCTCAGGAGCCATTATGAATCGAAAGGTCACTTGTCCGAGTTCGTCGAAATCTTCTGGCAGAAACCAACGGTCGAGGGTTCCGTCGTCGAAGACGACCCCGCCGACAAAGATCTCTTTGTAGATCTTCACGTCTTGGTGGACGGGGCTGAGCACCATCATCATTTCGACGATTCGTGAACCATCCGGCAGTGTATCGACGACCTCCGCATACGTCTCCCAAGACGAAAAAAGCCGGAAGCTTTCGGCCTCGACGGAGCCGAGGATCGCTCCTGTTCCGGGAGCGCGCGCGACGATGGTGTCGCGGACGTTGTCGTTCGAGCCGATGCGCACGATACCGTTTAATTCATCGACGGTCCGCAGGGCCAGTCGCGGGTCCGCCCCAAACCGAGGGGTGAAACCGGTCTCTCCACCTTGTCCGGCCTCCCACACGCGCTCCCGTCCGACGTAAGCCAAGGGGCGATTGGCAAACTCGAAACCATGCACGGTGACAGTCAACGCGCTGGAAAATTCCTGTCCGCTTTCGTGACGATAGGTTGCCTCAATGATGTAATCGCCAGGCTCGGAAAACGTATAAACCAGCGGAGAGATCGGGACGGTCTCGAAGGACTCTGTTTCGGTAAGGCCGGACGGGAGAGTGCGATTTACATCGATAGCGGCGTATCCGCTTTCCGGAACACCGTTGTGGGCGGTGAGCAGCAAGGCGTCTCCCGCGGACAAAACCATGCTGCCGCCTTGCAGCAGGTTATAGGGAATCCACCGCGCCATTAGGCGCTCTTCCACAACGCCATCCTGCCAAGAGAGCGCGATCGCGTTATCCGTCAGAGGCGCCAGCGGGACGTTCGCCCAAAAGCGATGCCCCGGGCCGTGTTTCGCTGAAAAGCTTTCGGAATCGAGCCACGCCGACAGGTATCCGCTCCATTCCGGGGAATCGGCGGGCAGGAGGTGCGGTGTTTCGCTCACGGAGACCGGAGCCCCGTCCGGCGAAAGGGCTGCTCTAACGCCATCGAGGTCCAGCCCAATGTC
>PXBO01000054.1 GCA_003566885.1 Opitutia bacterium
AACTTCAACCCAATTGTAGAATGTCGAGACGTGACCCTCATCCCCATACGCGCACACTTCGGACTCGAACGCAACCCCTTCGACGAAGATCATCCGGCCCTGCTGCCGCACCAGAAGGAGGTGTTCGACACCCTCCTGGTGCACTCCCAGCAGGGCGGGCTCTGCCTCGTCATGGGCGAACCCGGCACAGGCAAGAGCGTCCTCAAGCAGGTGCTCGCCCGCCACGCCCCCAAACGAATGCTCGTCCCGGTCGTCTCGCGGACGCTGCACACCTATTCCAACACCCTCCAGATCCTCTGCGAGGCATTCGGCATCGATGTTCGGGCCCAGATCGCCCGGCGCGAGAAGATGCTCATCGAGGCCGCCTGGAAGACCAACCGCAACCGCAAGATGCTCGTGCCCATAATCGACGATGCCCATCTGATGGACATCGAATGCCTGCGTCGGCTGCGGCTGCTGCTGGAGGACTTCCCGAAATGCCACAACCTCGTCCTCGTCGCCCAGAACCCGCTGCTCGACAAGCTCCGTCTCGGCGCCAACGAGGACATCCGCAGCCGCGTCACATACTCCGTATCCATGCCGCGGCTCGCCCCCGAGGATGTCCGGGCGTTCATCTTCGCCCAGTTCGACCGCGTCGCGCTCGCCCACAGCGCCTTCAGCGACGAGGCGCTCGACTTGGTGATCCGCTCTTCCGAGGGCATCCTCCGCCGGGCGCGCAACCTCTGCGTATCCGCCATGTACGAGGCCTTCCACGACCGCGCCAACACCGTCGGTCTCGACCAGGTCAACGCCGTGCTCATGCAACCCCATTGGAGGAGAGACAATGACATCCCCGCAAGCTAGGAAAAAATACTCCCGCGAAGACATCTGCCGGGCGCGCAAGTGCCCCCTCAAGCCCGTGCTCGAACTCTGCGGATACCGTCTCCGCCGCCGCTCCGGCGGCAACTTCGAGGTCCTCGGTCTCGACCAGCCCGTCGTCGTCAAGGAGCACTACTGTACCTGCCCCGACACCGGCGAGGCCGGCAACGCCATCGACTTCATGATGCGCTTCCGCGGCCTCTCCTTCGCCGAGGCCATGGACCTGCTCGCCTGAAGAACACAAAACCCGCCGCAGCCCCGCGCCGCGGCGGCCTCTCTCCCCCCGCACCACTCCGACTCTCCGCAAATCTGCCAGCCCCATCGGCTCAAGTCCGCAATCCTACGACGCGCTCGGGAACATAATACGACCACAGCCCGGGAATCCCTCCGTTTTTATACAGTCATAATTTGGGAACCGAATACGATATTAATTTGGTTGGTAACAGTTTGGGAGAGGGTCGCGTTGCCGTGGATGTCGATCGAGACGGTTTCGGCGGTGAGGATGCCTTTGCTGTACGTTTGGCCGATGGTGGTGAAGTCATCGATGCAGAGCCCCAATTTGTCCGCACTGCCCAGCGAAAGCATGGTCACCCCTTCCGCTTATGTTTAAGCATGAGTGTCGTGCCGCCGGCGATGAGCAGGAGCACGATCAGGACTGGCCAGGTGCGGGCGGGGGTTGGGTCTGTCGCGGGTTCGGGCGCAGTGTCCTGCGTCGCGTTGGGAGGCGATGCGGGGGAGACTGTGTCTTCAATCGCCTCCGGTTCTGGCGGCACTTCATCTGCGGGCGGGGCCGCAACGGGGTCTGGTTCGGGGATGTGCTGCTGTGCCGGAGCATCTTCTTCAGGCGTTTCGCGTTCCCCTCTCATCTGCGCTCGCAGCTCTTCCAGCATGGTGGCGTGCAGCGCAATTTCGGGTGTCCACTCCCTTTCCAGTATCGCTTGTACACGTGTGATTTGCGACGGCACATCCACGCCATCGAAGTAGGTCTTGAGTATGGGGATCTTCGTCCTTTCCTCTATAGAGAACTCAAACCTTAGCGTTGCGCCTTCCGGGAGTTTGGCAAGGAGGGTGTAATGGCGAAACAAATAGACTTCACCATCAATCTCGATTTTCATTACACGAAAAGGGATGTTATGCCATTCGTATTCATAGATCACTTTTTCTTCTACCAATCGACGATTATCCAGCCTGCGAATTGGAACCCAATCCGAAAACGCCCACTCATCCGGCCCCGTCAAAAGACTAATGCGAATTTCCCGCGTGCCTGGAGGCAGTATGTCGTAATTGGCCTTTAGTCCACCTCGATGACGCATATAAACTGCGGACTCTCCCTTGTTGAGTTCGTCATAATGTCGAAATTCTTCAACAACAAAATTATCAACTCCGTCCCAGTCCGGAATGAATTCAGGGTTGGTAAGATTCTTGCCATCGGGTGCAGAACGTGATTGATACAAAAACTGATGCCATGCAGGCGCGACATCTAGTGATCCTATCAGTTTCAATGCCTCGTCGGACCTGTTCTTTACACCAAGATAAATGTGATGTGACTCATCATAAAGAACGACCTCGTAGGGTATCTTCAGGACGAGCTGAACGTCTTCGTTGATGCGCTGACCGTCCGGCAGACCGAACAGACGATCATCAGCGAACCCATTCTGGGTGCCGACAACCAGCACAATTGTGAAAATGCATATAGCGGTTATTTTGCTCGTGACGCCCATTTCATTACTCCTAGTTTGACGGTTGCGTTTCCGGTACGGATGATTTCGTATGCAGATCGATCACCTGACGGGACAAGTTTACGATATTGAGATTCGCAATACCAGTTCTTCCCTGCGGCCCTGTGCCCATCAACGCAAGATGTCCATCGTTTAGTGCCGCTCCAGGATGCTTCTTAAGAGGCTCGGTGCTTGCAGCTGCATCATATAAGATGAGATGTCCGATTTCATGCGCGACCGCATAATGAAGAATGTTTACAAACTCCTCCGCTGTGTAATGTCCGGCGGGCTGTGTTTCGCCTTCTTCCGCAATGCCTGTAATCGCAATATAGGCACCTTCCCTGTCATGACTGCTCTTTTGGATGATTTCAATGGCGTTGCGATCCCCAACGTACCTAACGTAAAAATCATGGATCGGGTGCGGGGCAAAAATACGCCCCCATCTGGGAACCGTTCACGGCAATACACCTCTCACGAGA
>PXBO01000093.1 GCA_003566885.1 Opitutia bacterium
GCGGCAGCGCGAGAAATTCGGGGAGCGTCGCCGCAGCGGAGCCCGCCCATTGCGGGGGGCGGAATGGGAAGGGTTGTGTGCGGTGCGCGACCTCAGAAAAAACGTCATCGAGTAATTCGGAAGAAAAAATGGGAATCGGAACCGGGGTCCGGGTGTCTAATCCTGGGAGGCATTGCCAGGGCGCCGTATAGCGGTACTCTAGGTAACGTTTTATGTCGCGAGTCCCTCAGCCAAATTTGGAAATGACAAGAACGTCCTCCATTCAAGCATCATGAAGAACCGAAGAATAGTTTCTAATGCCATCAGGGTTTTCCTGCTGGGGGCCGTGATTTGTTGGAGCGGCAGTCAACTTCGTGCCGAAAATGGACCGGTTGAAGCTGAGTTGATTGCGGAAGCGGTTCAGGTGGCGCCGGGAGAGGACCTGCGGGTGGGGGTGCGGCTTGAGATTGCCGAGGGGTGGTATGTTTTCGGGCAAACTCCGGGACTGGTCGGTTTGCCGACGGAGGTATCGTGGGATTTGCCCGATGGAGTGACGGTAGAAGAATTGCGGTTTCCGGAGCCGGAGATTATCGAAGTTGAAGGAGAACGGGAGTTTGGTTACTCGGGTGATATTTTTATAACGACCACGTTGCGGCTCCCTGACGAGTTGGAGGATGTTTTGACGGTGGGAGCGAAGGTTTCCTGGTTGGCGTTTGGTGATCGCTGGCTCCCGGGGGAGAGTGAGTTGCGAATTTCACTCCCGATCGGCGACCAAGTGGTATGGTCGGAGGCCCATCAGGAACTGTTCGGCGAGCGGGAACCGATGGAAGTCGCCGCTGAAAGGGAAGCTCCTTTGCGGCGCCCTTTGACCGTAGGCGGCCTCTTACTGTTCGGTCTTTTTGGTTTTATAGGGGGGTTTTTGCTCAATCTAATGCCGTGCGTGCTTCCCGTCATCGGGGTAAAGATTATGTCGGTGGTCAAAAGCAGCGGCGATGATCCGCGCACGATTCTCCTGCAGGGATGGATGTATACTGCGGGTATTGTGGTTTCCTTCTGGATACTAGCCGGAGTGGTGATTGCTCTGCAGGCGGCAGGGCAGGCACTGGGGCAGGGGTTTCAGTTCCAGCATCTTCCGTTCCTCGTATTTGTGACCGCATTGATCTTCATCCTTGCATTGAGCATGCTGGGGGTCTTTTCGGTCGGACTGACTTCCGGTGGGTACGAGAAGGCGAGCAAGCTGAGCGGTCGCCAGGGATTGAGCGGAGCCTTCTTTACCGGATTCGTGGTGACCGCGGTGGCGACTCCGTGTACCGCTCCCTTCCTGGGGGCGGCAATGGGATTCGCCTTCACCCAGCCGGCGCTTGTGACAGTGGCGGTATTTACTGCGGTCGGGTTAGGGCTGGCTTTTCCGTTCACCTTGCTGGCGCATCGGCCACAGTGGCTGAAGTTCCTTCCCAAGCCCGGAATGTGGATGGAGTACTTCAAGCAGTTGATGGGGTTTCTGATGATGGGGGCGGTGGTTTGGCTTCTTTGGGTGATCAATCTGTCGCAGGGTGGGGATGCGGTTGTCTGGACTGTCGCGTTTCTTTTTGTTTTGGGTATCGCCGGCTGGGTGTTCGGCACTTTTGGTAACGCGGCCAAGCCGCGTGCGGTGCGCCGTCGGGCCTGGGTAATGATCGCTGTATTGCTGGCCGGCGGCTTCGCCGGCATTCTGGAAGGGCAGCTCAAGTGGCGGGAAACCGGTACGGCCGACCGGACGACGGGTGCCGGCGAGGAGGGCTCGGGGAGAATTGCCTGGGTTGATTTTACTCCGGAAAAGCTCGACGAATTGCTTGAGACGGACCAGCCGGTTTTCGTTAATTTTACTGCGGCGTGGTGTTTGTCCTGCAAGGTCAATGAACGCACCTCGATTGAAATTCCGGCCACGCAATCGGTGAAAGAGCAGACCAACGCGGTTTTTGTTTATGGTGACTGGACGAATCAAAATCCCGAAATCGCGGCGTTCTTGCGACGTCACGACCGAGCGGGAGTCCCGCTTTACCTGGTTTATGGTCGCGACCGGGACAACCCGCGTTTGCTCCCGGAAATTCTGACGCCCGGAACGATGGAGCGTGCGTTGCGTTGGGCGGCAGAGACCTTTGAGGAGGATTCCTGATTCCGTTTGGTATTATCCCGGCGATCATTCGGAGCGGGCCTATTCGGCAACGGAGGATCCGAGTGTTCAGGACCGGCATTAAGGCTCGTCTTTGGCGCGGCGCGTCTTCAGAAATGGCCCCATGCAAGTGGATCTGAAACCGAAGGAGTACCTTGCTCTGCTCAAGGCGGTTTATTTGGCGGACTGGTTGGCGAACGCCCACGCCGAAAGTCCGGCCGACGAGGATTGGGAGATTGTGGGGATTTGTCGGAAGGTATATTCCCTGGCGGATTCATTCGGTTTTGGCGACCTGGCGCCGTACCATCCCAACCGGGACGAGCATGTGCCGTCGAGGGAGTTTGTCGAGGAGATGGATGCCGCGTTTATCGCGGAGCATATAGACCACGCTTTTTGGCGGGAATTGACCGTACGCCTGACTGATCGGTTGATGGATGAGCGATTTGGGGCGGAGATGGATGGGTGGACGGACGAGCATTACCGTGCTTGTCGGGAAAAGTTAGAGAGCAAGGTGGAGCGCGAGTTGCGGGAAAATGGGCTCAGAAATCTCTTTCTTCTGGGGCATTTTGACGAAGACCGAGATGAGAAGGGGCCCGAGGATTACCCCTAACCTCGGACCCCCATGCAACTATCTTCCGCTGCGCGGAACGCATTGCAGTGTTCACCTCACTATGTTTGCCGAGTGCCTCGTCAGACGAGGTCCGGCACTTTCTCAATAGCAGTCGGCGTGCCAATCGATGATAATGGCCAATTCGCAGGGTTATGTCGAATAATGCGCAATCCAGTGCGTGTTTTTGGCCATTTAGGCGTTCCGATGAACAGAAGGTGTGCAATCGGGAGGCGGAGATTTTCGAACGTCAGGTTCCGGCGCGACAAATGCGGTCAAATTCGGTTTTTTTCAGGGGCATCACGGACAGTCGGCTTTGGCGGACGAGCGCGATGTCGGCAAGGGCGGGATCCTTTTTGATTTGATCGAGGGAAACCGGGTTTTTCAGGGGTTTGACCGGTTTTAACTCCACCGCGACCCAGCGCTGATCGTCGCTTGTCGGATCGGGAAAAGCGTTCCGGGTGACTTCAGCCACGCCGACGACTTCACGGGGTCCCACGCTGTGATAGAAGAGCACGGCATCGCCGACGGCCATTTCATTCAGGTGGTTGCGAGCCTGATAGTTGCGGACCCCGTCCCAGACAACTTTTCCATCCCGAAGAAGGTCGCTCCAGGAGTAGGCTTCCGGTTCCTGTTTGACCAGCCAGTATTTCTTTTTTTCCATGGGATCATTATGATTACGGTCACCGGGAAATACAGGAAAATTCAATCCCCGGAAAGCGTTGCGGTGTTGCCTTTTTCGGCTGAATGGCGAGGCTCGGCGAAGCACGTCCAAGTTTAATTGGAGGTGGGGGGAGTTGAATTCGGGGAATGGAATCAAATGGGAGGGAGCGATGGATCCGGAACAGGAAAAGGCGCGTAAGGTGATATGGGCATTGTACCTACTGATCGCGGTGGGAATCGCTCTGCCGATCATCGTATTGTTTTGGTTTGCCTGAACCGGGAGTTGGAATAGGCCTACATTGATATAATGAACAGGACCTTGCTGATTATACGCATCTTTTTTATTCTCCTCTGCGGTGCCGGCAGCTGGCTTTTGTGGTACGCCACCCCAGAGTGGGAACGAGGTTCGTTTCTCGTGGTGATGATAGGCCTTTTGATCGGGGCACTGGTGGTTCTGGTGGACCTCCTGCTGAAAGGGTTTTCCCTGCGTGGCCTGAGTGCATTGACGTTTGGCCTGGGCGTGGGAGCGCTCATCGCCTTTTTTATCTCGTCTTCGCCTCTGTTCGAGCATGGCGAGGAGCAGATTGTTTTTTTGTCCCGGATGGGATTGTTTGTGATCTGCATGTACCTGGGAGCGGTCATTGCCTTGCGTGGAAAGGACGAATTCAACCTGGTCATTCCCTATGTGCGTTTCATTCCTCACAACGTCGACGTTCCCCTGGTCGTGGTGGATACCAGTGCTTTGATTGACGGACGTATCGTGCACGTGTGTCGCACGCATTTCATGAACGCGGGGCTGATCATACCTCAATTCGTGTTGGATGAGTTGCGACGAATTGCGGATTCTTCGGATAGTTTGCGCAAGGCCAAGGGCAGGCGGGGGCTGGAATCTCTCAATCAACTCAAGGAGATGGATTATGTCGATTTGAGGGTGGAGGAAAGCGCGGTGGGTAAGGGAAAGGACGTCGACGCCAAGTTGATTTTTTTGGCGAATTCCCTGAAGGCGAAGCTACTCACCACCGATTACAACCTGGCGCGCATGGCGGAGTTTCACGGCATCGTATGGTTGAACCTGAACGCGCTGAGCAAGGGCCTCATTGCGGAGCTGACGGTGGGAGAAGTGATCGAGGTGGAGTTGGTCAAAGAGGGCAAGGAGGCGGATCAGGCGGTGGGCTATCTGGAGAATGGATCAATGGTGGTCGTGAACCACGGACGAGCCTACCTCAACGAGACCGTGCCGGTGGAAGTGATCAGCGTTCTACCGTCGGCGGGTGGCAAATTGGTCTTTGCCCGGATGCTGGAGGATGATTTCACCGGAAATCTGAAAGCGGACTGAACAGTTTTGCCACGAAAGAATCACTCCTCCAGATTGGAAAGCGTGGTTCGTTTCGTGGTATTATTTTATTCACTTACCGGTCTGGTCGCCCTGGGCTTGATTCATTGGCGGGTTGATGCCGAGGCCGCGTTTGATCCGTACGGGCTTGGCGGTTCAGACTGGAGCCTTCATTTGTTGAGTGCGGTGCTGTTGGTCATTGCGGTGCATGCCGGTTCGTTGGCGGCCTGGAAGCGATGGCCCGTTCTTCGGCGCGGGATGAGGGAGATGCGTCAGTGGTTGGGCGGCCTTGGGTCTCGGGAGGTTTTTGTTCTGGCATTGGCCAGTGGTGTGGGAGAGGAGCTTTTCTTCCGCGGCTGGTTGCTCAACGAGATCGGGTTGGTGGGGTCGTCACTTATCTTTGGCCTGGTGCATGTGCCGCCCAACAGGAACTGGCTTTATTGGCCGGTTTTTGCCTTTGTCCTGGGGATGGTGCTGGGAGCTTTGTGCCTGTGGTCGAACTCCCTGATTTACGCAATTCTGGCGCATGCGGGAATCAATTACCTGAATATTCGTCGTCTCGTCGTCGTTGAACCGAAGGTGCGGCCCTTTTCCGCTGGTCAATAGAATCCGGATTGGTTAGGCATTTGGCTGGAAACAATCTGTGCCAAGGCGCCGGAATGAGCAATATGGCGGAAGCGAGTCAAATCGAGATCGAGCGGGAGTTTTGGGAACCGCGCACATTGGAGGTGGAGGACTCGGCCCGGTGGACGCTTGGTCCGCTGTCCTTATGGGTCAGACGCCGTACCCATGAGTGGTGGGTGTACAGCGAGCGCGAGGGGACGAATGATTTGGCGATGGGCTTTTCCCGCGGACGTCCACCTAAAGAATCGGCGGATTGGAAGCGCTGGGCGTTCACTGAGGATGTGAAAACCGTGCGCATGGTACCGGTCACCCCGAATCGTTCGGTGGTGGCCCGTCCCAAGACGGGGTTGCGCATCCCTCCGGGAAACGAGGTGGTCTTTTTTGTGAGTATTCCGTTTTGGCTCCAGGTTTGGGTGGGGGAGGAACGGCGAATCCTGTTGACCGAAGAGGCGCCCAGGGTGTTGTCCAACACCTGGTTTGGCGAACCGACGGAGGGGGAGCTCTGTTTTTCGCTGAAGACCGGCGCGTCCCGTTCCCTGGAGGACGTCAAGCGGGGCAGCTACCGCTTCGTTTGCCCGCTTTTGATCGCCAACCGAAGCACGGAGGAACTCGATTTTCAAAAAGTCTGTTTGCCGGTGCCGTATCTCCAGTTATTCCGAGGGGAACGCCGGTTCTGGAGCAACCAGGTTTCCCTTTCCTACCTGGGCAAAAGTCAGTTCAGCGCAGTCGCTTTCGCCGCGGAACCGCCGACCTGCGAAAAGATTCATGAAACACTGGGCGAGCCGCGCCTACGGGAGCGAAAAGGGTTTTTCAGGCGCAGTTTTGATACGATTCGCACGTTTGGTTTCTGATCACCACAGGAGAAGGATTATTTGATGGGGCTGCTTACAGGTTTGATCGTTTGGAGTGACTTGTTGACCGAGGAGAGTATCGGACGCCTGTTGCGGGTATTGGTGTTGCTTTTGGGCGGACTCCCTTTGCTGTACCTGGTCACCCGCCTGGCGTCGCGGTTTTCCAAAAAGCATTTCTCCGCGCACAGCAGCTTTTTGATCGGCAAAGGTATTTTTTATGCCGGCGCGGTGATCATTGTGCTCATGGTGCTTTCCGATCTGGGCTTTAAGCTCACCGCGGTCCTGGGCGCCGCGGGAATCGCCGGAGTGGCGATCGGGTTTGCCAGCCAGACGAGCTTATCGAACATCATCAGCGGCCTGTTTCTGGTTTGGGAAAAGCCTTTCGCGGTGGGTGATGCCATCAAGATCGGGGAGCATGTCGGCGCGGTTTATTCCATCGATTTGATGTCGGTCAAGCTGCGTACCTTTGATAATCGTTTTGTGCGAATCCCCAATGAGTCCATCGTCAAGGGCCAGACAATCAACATCACCCGTTTCCCGATCCGGCGCCTCGATATTCAACTCGGGGTGGCTTACAAAGAGGATATCGGGAAAGTGATGGCGATTCTCCGGGAGCTTGCCGAAAACAATCCGTATTGTCTGGATGAGCCGGCGCCCGTCATCATTTTCCAGGAGTTCGGCAATTCCTCGTTGGATTTCCTGTTCGGGGTCTGGTTCGCCAAGACGGACCTGCTGTTGTTGCGCAACAGCATTATGCGGGAGATCAAGGAGCGCTTCGACGCCGAAGGCATTGAAATTCCTTTCCCGCACCGGACCCTGTACGCGGGTTCGGAGACGGCTCCTTTCCCCGTGAAATTGGTCGCGGACGAGAGGCCTGGTGCCGCTGAAGCGGAGCCCTCGTCGGCATCGGGGGAGTCCGCGCCGGAGAAATAAATCACCGCGATCAGCCGGGGCTCAGGCCGGCTGCGGGTTGATCGAGGCGCCGCCGGAGTGGTCACCGTCCAGCGAGGTCGGTTCATTGCAGAAATGAATTAATTTCCAATACCCGCCCAGGTTGACGGGCAGGATGTCTTTCACTTCGATGGTGGTCATCTCCAGAAAGTGGGGAAGCGAGAAATCGGGCTTGAAGCCGAGTCGCTTGGAAAAGGGAGAGAAAAAGTTTTCCACCCCGCGCAGGATCCCCCTGGAGGAGGCGAAGTGGTTCAAGACCAGCACGGTCCCGCCGGGAACGCAGACGCGTGACATTTCCTGCATCATTTTCATCGGGTCGGGGACCACCGAAGCCACATACATGGCGATGACCGCGTCGAACGAGTCGTCGGGAAACTCCAGGTTCTGCGCGTCCATTTCGATAAAGGCGTCGACCTGCGGGTACCGTTCCTGGGGAAATCGTTTTTTAGCCACATGCAGCATTTCGGGGCTGATATCGATACCGGTTACCCTAACGTCCGGCTGGTAGAGCGGGATGGAGTAGCCCGTACCGATGCCGATTTCCAGAAAACGGGAGCCCGGGCGCTGATCGATCCGCTCGACGGCCTTCTTTCGGCCGTGGTTGACCCAGGAACCGAAGATAACGTCGTAGAATGGTGCGTAAAAGCCGTAGGTTTTTAGAATCGAATCCTTGTCCATGGTTTCCCTGTTTCCCTCAGAGTGAAATCGGGTCGGGGCGATTGGATTCGAACCAACGACCTCCTGCTCCCAAAGCAGGCGCTCTACCAGGCTAAGCTACGCCCCGAAAATCTCGGATCCCCTTACTCTTTGCCAGTGGAATTCGATGTCAATGTTTTCATGGGAATACCGTGCCGGTTCCCTTAAATTCGGGGGCTTGAAGCGGGTGGGCCCGCGGATTCACACTTGCGCCGCTTTCCGGGATCCGCCAAGGTGGTGGATTCGTTGCCGGCCGGGGCCGGTTGATTTCAAGACGCCGCACCACAACATGTCACGTTCCGGACAGGCCGGCGGGTTTACCAGGCTAGCCGCCTTTTTTCTGTTGCTGACGGTCGTGCTCGGCCTCCTGTTCATGTTTTTCCTTTCCCACATCCTCCAGTACGGCATCACGGCAAAAACCGGATTTCCCACCCGCATGGGCGAGTTTTCCAGCAATCCCTTGCGAGGGAAGCTCGCGGTTGAGGATTTTCACGTTGAAAATCCTGAATCGTTCTCGCGGCAGGCATTCCTGGAAATCAACCGGTTACGGTTCAAGGTGTCGCCTGCCTCCCTTTTTCGCGAACGGGTCGTGGTCGAGCATATCGAGGTGGAAATTGCGCAATTGACCGGAATTCGCGAGGCGGGGGGACGGATCAATTTCGAGGAGTTCCGCACCGCGGTGGAGGGGTTGCGCGAGGAGCGAAACAGGGCGTCCGGCAAGAGTTTTGCCATCAACCGTCTACAACTGAAAATCGACCGCGTACTCCTGGTCGATTATTCCCGCGAGGGGCCGGAACGGAGCTCGGAATACGAGGTCAATCTCGACCTGAGCTTTGAAGACGTCACCTCGCTGCGCCTGGTGGCTCCCGAAGTGCTGCGCCAACTGGCGGCGGCCGGCGTCCCCTTCGACCGGGATTCCATTTTCTCCACCCTCATTCCGGAACGTTACCGCGAGGGGTTGTGGTCGCAGGTTCACGGCGGTCCGGGGATATCACCGCAAAATCGCGATTGAGTCCCTCGAGGTGGAAATGTTTGTTTGTCTGGTCTATTAACTTTATTTGCAGTCATGTCCGAAGAGAAAAATCAACATCTCACCGAAAACGAGGAGCCGTCTCCCGCCCGGTCCGAGGCGTCCCCTGAGGGCGCCGCCTCCGAGCCGGCCGAATCCGTGGAGAGTGAAGAATCCACGAACCCGCCCAAGGGCGAGCCCTCTCTGGAGGAACAACTCGAAACAGCACGCGCCGAGAGCAAGGCGAATTACGATCGTTATCTCCGGGCGGTGGCGGAAATGGAAAATTTTCGCCGCCGCGCCCAGCGCGAAAAAGAAGAGGCGCGCCGGTACGGGGCTTCGAGCCTGGTGGAGGACCTGTTGCCCGCGCTGGACAATTTCGGGCTCGGGCTCGGTGCGGCCGAGAATCATCCGGAAGCGAAAGGATTCGCCCAGGGTTTTGAAATGGTTTTCCGCCAGATCAAGTCCGTCCTCAAGGAGCACGGCGTTGAGGAAATCAGCCCTGACGGGGAGCCCTT
Source organism: Opitutia bacterium (assembly GCA_003566885.1). Taxonomy (GTDB): domain Bacteria; phylum Verrucomicrobiota; class Verrucomicrobiia; order Opitutales; family T3Sed10-336; genus SLOW01. Next base: position 9,384 of record PXBO01000093.1, read on the forward strand.
TGATCCGCACCGTCACGAATCGACCGGTTACATTTCTCACGACGACATACCGGAGGGCAACGTGGTGGCGGTGAGCCGGAAGGGTTACGCGCTTAACGAGCGTCTGATCCGCCCGGCCATGGTCCTTCTCTCCAGCGGTCCCGCCTCGGCGAAAACCGGGGAAGAGGAGGGCGACGGCAATCAAGACTCGAAGTCGCAGGCCGACGCGCCTTCGGAGGAGAGCTAATCCCGCCCCGGGCCAGTACACATGAAGAAAGCGGATTATTACGAAATTTTGGGAGTGTCGCGCGACGCTTCCGCCGACGAGATCAAAAAGGCTTACCGCAAGCGGGCGGTGCAGTATCATCCGGACAAGAATCCGGGAGACAAGGAGGCGGAGGAGAAATTCAAGGAAGCATCGGAAGCCTACGAGGTGCTGAAAGATGTCGACAAACGCGCCGCCTACGACCGTTACGGTCATGCGGCGTTCGAAGGTGGCGGCGCCCGCGGCGGGGGCGGCGGCGGGTTCCACGACCCGTTTGATATCTTTCGCGAGGTCTTCGGCGGGGGCGGCGGTGGTGGTGGCGGCATCTTCGAAGAGTTTTTCGGCGGTGGTGGCGGCGGCGGACCCCAACGAGGGGCCGATTTGCGGTACGACCTCGAGCTGAGCCTGGAGGAGGCGGCCACCGGGGTGGAGAAAGAGATCAGTTACCGGCGTCCCGTCGCCTGTGGCGCCTGCAATGGTTCCGGAGCGGAGCCGGGTTCAAAGACCACGGTTTGCCGCACCTGCGGCGGCCAGGGACAGGTGACCACTTCGCGCGGTTTCTTCAGCATTCGTCAGGTCTGTCCCGAGTGTGAGGGCGCCGGCCGCCGGGTGGAAAAAGTTTGCCGTGAATGTCGCGGGGAAGGGCGTACCGTGACCACCAGCAACATCAAGCTGCGCATTCCGGCGGGGGTGGACGACGGGTCCAAGCTCCGCTCCGGTGGGAACGGGGAAGTCGGCTCCAAAGGAGGTCCTTCCGGGGACCTTTACGTGGTCATTCACGTCAAGCCGCACGAGGTTTTTGAGCGTCGCGGCGACGACCTTTACTGCGAAGTGCCGATCAAGTTCACTCTGGCGGCTCTTGGGGGCAATATCGAGGTGCGCACGCTGACCGGAAAAGCCAACCTGAAGATTCCTGCCGGCACACAATCCGGCACGGTTTTCCGTCTTCGCAAGAAGGGGATGCCCAACCTGCGCGGCGGACATTTCGGCGATCAGATGGTGCGCATCCACGTGGAAGTGCCCACCTCGTTGAGCGGCGAGCAGCGTCGCATCCTGGAGGAATTCGCCCTGGCGTCCGGCGACGCCGAGGAGCCGGCCGGACCGGCCGGAAAGGGTTTTTTCGGCAAGGCCAGAAAACTCTTCGAATGATCCGGCGTGCAGGTCGATCCGAACGCTTGCCATGTTAACCCTGCTCGAAGTTCTTCAGCGAACGACCGCCTACCTGGAAGGAAAGGGAGTGGAAACTCCGCGCCTGGATGCCGAGTGGTTGCTGGCCGGATTGCTCGGGTTGAAGCGGCTCGACCTGTACGTCCGTTTCGAAAGGCCGATGCAGGAGGCGGAACTGGAGGCCCTGCGCCCTCTGGTCAGACGTCGGGGAGCCCGTGAGCCGTTGCAACATGTGTTGGGGGAAACGGAGTTTCACGGATTGACCCTTAAAACCGACCGGCGCGCCCTCATACCTCGGCCGGAAACGGAACGGCTGGTGGAGCTCATCCTTAAAAGGACGGCGGTTCCGCCGGTTCGTTTGCTCGATCTGGGCACGGGAACCGGCGCGCTGGCGCTGGCCCTGCTGCGGGCCTGGCCGGAGGTCGTGGCGGTCGCCGTGGACCGAAGTGAGGCGGCGATTGAATTGGCGGGGGAGAACGCCCACCGCCTCCAACTGGCGGATCGGGTGGAGTTTCGATTGTCCGACTGGTACGGCGGCCTGGGAGCCGTTGACAAATTCGATCTCATTGTGGCCAACCCCCCTTACCTGACCCGTGATGAGTGGGAAGTCGCCGATCCGGAGGTGAAGGATTACGAACCACGGGAAGCCCTGGAGGCGGCCCGTGCCGGCCGGGCCGATCTGGAGACCATCATTGTCGGGGCGGCCGGGTTTCTGGCGTCCGGCGGCCGAATCGCCCTGGAGACGGGGGTGGCCCAACATCAGGCATTGAGCGCCTTGGCGCGCGAGCAGGGGTTCACCGAGGTCGAAACGGTGCGGGATTACCACGGCCGTGACCGGTACCTGTTCCTTTCAACCGGATAGGGAAGCGATTTGAGTCGAACCCGACGGCGGATCGGTTGGGAACTGGGGAGAGGCGGATTTTTGCTTGCGTGAGTGATATCAGCGGCGTTTTTTCAGCACTGAGAAATCAAGGGGAGCATTTGACAACGAAAATCAAAGAGGGAACTTTACTGGCATGAAAATCAAAGCGTATTTAAAACCGACTTGTGGATGGAGTAACGGGGTTCGCGCCATCCTCGGGAAATACGAGCTCGAGTACGAGGATATCGACATCATCAACCACCCGGAAAATTATGCCGAAATGGTGCGGAAATCCGGTCAACAGCTGTCTCCCTGCGTTGAAGTCGACGGGGTTATGCTGGCGGATGTCAGCGGTGAGGAGGTCGAGAATTACCTGTTGGCCAACGAATTGGTCCAGGCTTCGAGCAAGGACGCCGACGTGCCGACCAACAGTCCCTGCACGGATGAGGAGCATGCGCGCATGGCCTCGCAGACAATCCGGTTTTTCTAAGACGACTCTCCCAGCGACGAGCGAACGTCTCGAAGAAAGGCCGGAACATTTCCGGCCTTCTTTTTTGAGCGTCCGATCGGTTCGGGGAGGGGAAACATTCCCATCGCCATAATTCCTTATGCCAGTTCTCCAGTCGCCACTTTATCGGTCGGATTTCGAACACGACGCCTGCGGGGTCGGCTTCATCGCACGGATGTCGGGGGAGCCGTCGTGGGAAATCGTGGACCGGGCGGTGGCGGCGCTGAAAGCGCTGGCGCACCGGGGAGCGATCGATGCCGACGCGGTGACCGGAGACGGGGCCGGTCTGTTGACCCAGATACCGCACGACCTGCTGGCGCGCTATCTTAACGAAAAGGGAATCGAGTCGCCGGCCGCCGGCCGGCTCGGGGTGGGCATGGTTTTCCTTCCCCGGGAGAATGCCCACGGGTGCGACCGGGGCAAGCGTTTGCTGGAAGAGGCGGTTGAGCAAGAGGGATTGCGGACCCTGGACTGGCGCGAGGTGCCGGTGGATCCTTCCTGCCTCGGGCACAAGGCCGCCACCACCAGGCCGCTTATCGTTCAGGCCCTGGTCGCGGGCGACGACGGGATGGATGCCGACTCCCTGGAACGGAAACTCTACCTGGCACAAAAGGTGACCGAGCGCCGGGCGCGGGAAAACCAGTTGGAAGGGTTTTACATCTGCAGTTTCTCCTGCCGGACGGTCGTCTATAAGGGGTTGCTCAACGCTCCGCAGATCCGGCGGTTTTTCCTCGATTTGCGGTCCCGGGATTTCAAGAGCGCGTTCGCGATTTTCCACCAGCGCTATTCCACCAACACCTTTCCCACCTGGCACCTGGCGCAGCCGTTTCGTATGATGGCGCACAACGGGGAGATCAACACCATCCGGGGAAACCGCAACATGATGCGGGCGCGCGAGTTTTCCGATGAACATACGGTCTGGGAGGATCGCTTCGAAGACCTTCGGCCCGTCGTTCAGCCGGAGATGTCGGATTCGGCGAGCTTTGACAACGCCCTCCAGTGCCTGACTCTCGGCGGACGTTCCTCTCTCCACGCCTGTCAAATGATGATGCCGGTGGCCTGGGAAAACGACCCCGCCTTGCAGCCGGAAGTCCGCGATTTCTTTCATTACCACGCCGGGGTAATGGAGCCCTGGGACGGGCCCGCCGCCGTGGTTTTCACCGACGGCCGTTACGTGGCGGCGTCGTTGGACCGCAACGGACTGCGTCCCGCCCGCTACAAAGTGTACGACGACGGCACCGTACTGTTGGCATCCGAGGTCGGGCTGATTCCCGATGGGAACGCCCGGGTGGTGGAGTCGGGACGCCTCGGCCCGGGGCGCATGCTGGCGGTCGATCTGGAGGAAAGGAAACTGCTGCACGACGCGACGATCAAGCGACACCTGGCCGGCCGCCGCGATTACGGAGACCTATGCCGGGATTCGTTCATTGATTTGCACGGCGAAACCGGCTCCGTCCGGCCGGAAGAGGAAGTGCGGAGCGTGGATCCCGAGGACAAGCTTCCCTGGCAACTCGCTTTTGGGTACGAACTGGACGAAATCGAAATCGTCCTCCAACCGATGGCGGAAAACGGACTCGAACCCACGGGCTCCATGGGCGACGACACCCCGCTGGCGGTGCTTTCCCGGAGGCCGCGGCTGCTGTACGCCTACTTCAAGCAGCTTTTCGCCCAAGTGACGAATCCGGCGATCGATTCGATCCGGGAGAATCTGGTCATGTCCACCCACACCCTGCTGGGTGGCGAACTCGACAGCGTTTTTCAGGAAAGCCCCCGGGATTCCCGCATCGCCGAAACCCTTTCACCGGTGCTGATGAACCGGGAGCTGGCGGCTTTACGCGGGTTGGAAGACCGGTTGGGCCCGGTTCGCACCCTTCCCGTCCTCTTTTCCGTCGCCCGGGGGCCTGACGCCCTGGCGCCGGCGGTCAAGGCGCTGGCGGAGGAAGCCTGTCGTCTCGTGGAGGAAGAGGGCGCTCGGATAATTGTGTTGTGCGACCGGGGAATCGGTCCCGATAAGGCGGCCATCCCCATGCTGCTGGCCACGGGAGCCGTACACCACGCCATGGTGAGGTCGGGATTGCGTTTGCGCTGCGGCATCGTCTGTGAGACCGGCGAGGCCCGCGAAGTGCACCAGATGGCGACCCTGATCGGGTTTGGCGCCAATGCCGTCAACCCCTACATGGCCCTGGAGGTGATTGGCGATCTGTGGGAGGAAAAGAAATTCGAAGAAGTTTCCACCCTGGCGGAGGCCTGCGAGAACTACCGGACCGCCCTGAACAAGGGTTTGCTGAAGATCATGGCCAAGATGGGTATCAGCGCCCTTTTCAGCTATCAATCGGCACAGGTGTTTGAAGCTCTGGGCATCGGACCGGAGGTGGTCCGGGACTGTTTCTTCGGGGTGGCCTCGCCCCTGGGCGGCATCGGCTACCGGGAAATCGCCGAAGCGACGTTGCGCCGTCACGGTAACGCTTATTCGCCCAACGGTGAGACCACGCTGGAGAGCGAGGGGTATTTCAAGGTGAACCGGCGCGGCGGGGAGTTTCATGCGTGGAACCCGAAGGTGGTGGCCGGTTTGCACAAGTTCGTGAAATCCGAAAGTCAGGACGACTTTGGGAAGTTTGTCGCAGCGGGTGACGAACATCAACCGGTCGGTCTCAAGGATCTGTTGCGGTTTCGTTTTGCCCCGGAGCCGATCGACCTGGAAGAGGTTGAGCCGATCGAGGACATTCGGCGCCGATTTACCACCGCGGGCATGTCGCTGGGAGCGATTTCCCCGGAGACTCATGAGTGTTTGGCCATTGCGCTCAACAGCATTGGCGGCAAATCGAATTCCGGCGAAGGCGGGGAGGATCCGCGGCGTTTTTCGCCGTTTGAGGACGGCACCAACGCCAACAGCGCGATCAAGCAGGTCGCTTCGGCCCGGTTCGGCGTCACCGCCGAGTACCTCGCTTCGGCCAAGGAAATCGAAATCAAGATCGCCCAGGGCGCCAAGCCGGGAGAGGGCGGCCAACTGCCCGGCCACAAGGTGACGCCGCTGATCGCCCGCCTGCGTTTCAGTGTGCCCGGGGTGACCCTGATTTCGCCCCCGCCGCACCACGATATTTACTCCATCGAGGACCTCGCCCAGTTGATCTTCGACCTGAAACAGGTCAATCCGCGGGCCAAGGTATGCGTCAAACTGGTCGCCTGCTCCGGTGTGGGCACGGTGGCCGCGGGGGTGGCCAAGGCGTATGCCGACGTCATACTGATCTCGGGCCACGAAGGGGGCACCGGAGCATCGCCCGTCTCCTCCATCAAGAACGCCGGCTCCGCCTGGGAGATCGGTTTGGCCGAAGCGCATCAGGTTCTCATGATGAACGACCTGCGCGGCCGCGTGGTGCTGCGAACCGATGGCGGCATGAAAACCGGGCGCGACATCATCATCGCCGCGCTCCTCGGAGCCGAGGAATACAATTTCGGCACCGCCGCGCTGATCGCGGCCGGGTGCGCCATGTTCCGGGTGTGCCATCTCAACACCTGCCCGGTGGGAGTGGCGACGCAGCGCGAGGACCTGAGGGCCAAATTTCGGGGGAAGCCGGAAAACATCGTGCACTATTTCAACGGTGTGGCCGAGGACGTCCGCCGGTACCTGGCCCGGCTGGGGTACCGGACCATCGACGAAATCGTGGGCCGTACCGATTTGCTCGAGCAAATCTACGACGAGGAAAATCCCAAGACGAAATTCATTTCGTTTGAGGGCCTGCTGCACGATCCCGACCCGAGCGGTGAAACGACGCGCATTCACACCCGCGAACGCAACGACCGGTTCGGCAACGAAGGAACGATCGACGACGGCGTCATCCAGGAAATCAAGGATCTCGTGCGGGGCCGGGTTTCGCGTTACTCCGGAAAATTCCGAATCCGCAACACCGACCGCTGCGTGGGCACCCGCCTCTCGGGAGAACTGGCGTATTCGCTCGGCAATCACGGCATACCGCCCGGGTCGATCGACCTGACCTTCAACGGCAGCGCCGGGCAGAGCTTCGGCACCTTCCTGATCCAGGGGATCCGTTTGACCCTCTTCGGGGAAGCCAACGACTACGTCGGCAAAGGAATGAACGGCGGCGAAATTATCATACGGCCGCGGGAAACCGAGTCTTTCGTCTGGCACGAAAACATTATCCTGGGCAACACCTGCCTTTACGGCGCCACCGGCGGCCGGCTCTTTGCCGCCGGGCAGGCCGGTGAGCGTTTTGCGGTGCGCAATTCGGGCGGTTTGGCCGTGGTGGAAGGCGTCGGCGATCACTGTTGTGAATACATGACCGGTGGTTTGGTCGTCGTATTGGGAGAAGCAGGACGCAATTTCGGGGCCGGCATGAGCGGGGGGCTTGCCTTTGTCTACGACGAGGCCGGGGTATTCGAGCAGCGCTACAATCCCGCCATGATTTCGATCCAGCGCCCGGAACTTGACTCGGAGCTGGAATCGCTGCGCAAGCTGGTGGAAATGCATGTGAACCGCACCACCAGCCCGCACGGCCAATGTTTGCTCGATGATTGGCGGACCACGGTCGGCCGGTTCTGGAAAGTGATCCCGCACCCGCCGACCCCGGATACGCCGAAACCGGTTTTTGAATTTGCGGCGGAAGAAGTCCCTTCCGGCACCTGAGGCGCCGGGAGATCGGTCCGATCCGACCGATCTCCACCCTATATTCTCTTGCCTCACCGGGGGTGATCCGTAGATTGCGGGTTTCATCGAACCAAACCGATTTTATGAGCGTTAAGAAAGTTGCCATTCTCACCGCGGGCGGATTGGCGCCCTGTCTGTCTTCGGCGATCGGAGGCCTGATCCAACGGTACTCGGAGACCGTGCCGGAGGTGGAGATCCTCTGTTACCGCGACGGCTACAAAGGGCTGTTACTGGGCGACAGCATCGAAGTCACTCCGGAAATCCGCCGGCGTGCCGGGGTGCTGCACCGCTATGGCGGCAGTCCCATCGGCAACAGCCGGGTGAAGCTTACCAACGCCAAGGACTGCGTGAAACGGGGTCTGATCAAGGAAGGGGAAGATCCCCTCAAAGTCGCGGCGGAACGTCTGGTAACCGACAAGGTGGACGTGCTTCACACCATCGGCGGCGACGACACCAACACCACGGCGGCCGACCTGGCGGCTTTCCTGGCTGAACAGAAATACGAACTCGGCGTGGTCGGCCTGCCCAAGACGGTGGACAATGACGTGTTTCCCATCCGCCAGTCCCTGGGCGCCTGGACGGCGGCCGAGCAGGGCGCACGGTTTTTCGAAAACGTGGTGCACGAACACGGAGCCAACCCGCGCATGCTCATCGTCCATGAAGTAATGGGACGCCACTGCGGCTGGCTCACCGCCGCTACCGCACTGGAATACCGCTGCCTGCTGGCGGGCAAGGAATTCGTGCCCGGCATCGACCTGGCGCGCGAGCGTTTCGACGTGCACGCGGTGTTTCTGCCGGAAATGAAGATCGACCTGCGCGCCGAGGCGGAGCGCCTGCACGGAATCATGGACAAGCTGAACTGCGTCAATATTTTCATCGGCGAAGGCGCCGGGGCGGAAAGCATCGTGGCGGAAATGGAAGCGGCCGGGGAGGAAGTGCCTCGCGACGCCTTTGGTCACGTAAAGTTGGATGCCGTGAATCCCGGCGCCTGGTTCGGGAAACAGTTCGCCAAGATGCTCGACGCGGAAAAGACCCTGGTGCAGAAAAGCGGCTATTTCGCCCGTTCGGCCCCGGCGAACCGTGAAGACCTGCGACTGATCCAGAGCTGCGTCGACACCGCGGTGGAGTGCGTTCTGAAAGGCGAACGCGGAGTGATCGGCCACGACGAGGACCGGGGCGACGTGCTGCGGGCGATCGAATTCGAGCGTATCAAGGGCGGAAAGCCGTTCGATACCAAGGTCGATTGGTTCGGACGAATGCTCAAGGAAATCGGCCAGCCGTTGGTTTGAGGAGGGGACTCGAACCACAAAGATCACCAAAGGGGAACGGGAATTCGGTTCGTTGGTTCCGGATTGATTTCACACTGCGATGAGCGACACCACTTTATTGGAAACCTTTCCCAATCCCAAGCCGGAGCGGGATTACCTGATCGAACACTCCTTTCCCGAGTTCACCTCGGTGTGCCCGAAGACCGGCCAACCGGATTTCGCCACGGTGATCATCACCTATGTGGCGGAGGAAACCTGCCTCGAATTGAAGGGGCTGAAACTCTATCTGAACGCCTACCGCAACGAGGGTGTGTTCTATGAAAAGGTGACCAATCTCATTCTGGATGATTTGGCGGCGGCCTGCTCCCCTCGCTGGATGCGGGTCGTCACCCGCTGGGGCCCGCGCGGCGGATTCAGCTCCGTAATCACCGCCGTTACGGGCTCCGCGCCCGCCGGCGCGCCTTGAGCCTCTTTTAGGAGTCTGTCGGCGAAGCCCGAAAGACTCCTAGCCGATCCGTGACCCGCCTAAGTCGATCGAAAGCCGCCGCGGATTCGAGTGAGTTTGGCCCACCGCGAGCTGTTCTGAAGGGAAACACCTTGCCGATAGGAAACTTATGCCGCAGAAAGAGGGCAGATGGAGGGATTCGGATCCGACGACGGCAATGAACGGAGTTCCCTCCCGGCAATGGACACCGGGAGCGGGGGCTGGTTTTTTTCCGGGAGGAGTGCTTTGACATGAGCGCGGCCGGGTCCAACTGCATGGCGGTATTGACTGGCGATATCGTGGGATCGCGCAAGGCTGACTCGCCCGACCCGAGAAAACTCGCGGGGTCTTTGCAGGCGGCGGCCCGGGAGGCGAAAAAGGCGTTTCCCGGCGCCGGGCTCTCGGCGATCGATGTGTTCCGGGGCGACAGTTGGCAGATGCTGGTGGAACACCCTGAAGACGCACTGCGGATAACCCTTTTCCTGCGAACTTTTTTGCAGGGAGGGTCCGGGAGTGCCGGGGCGTCGTGGATTACCCGCGTGGGGATCGGTCTGGGTCCGGCGGAGTGGGTCGATTCCCGGCACGTTTCGCGCAGCCAGGGGAAGGCCTTCGTTGCTTCGGGACAGGCTATCGACAGCCTGTCCGGGAGCCGTCGTCACCTGGCGATGTGCTCGGCCGCTTCCTATGAACTGGAGCGGAGCGGTCGGGCGGTGGTGACCCTCCTGGACGCCCTGGTCCGGCGTTGGACCAAAAAGCAGGCATGGGCGGTGTGCGGCGCGTTGTGCGGACTGACCCAGGAGGCGATCGCCGCCGCATTTGTCCCACCGGTGGGGCGGCGAACGGCCGGAGATCATCTGGAGCGAGCCGACTGGGACGCGGTAGGCGCCGCCCTGAAATGGTGGGAGGAACGCACCGGATGAAACTTTTTGGGACTAGCTTTTTTTGCCGAGTTACCGGTGCCGGCGACGCCGGGACCTTTTAGGAGTCTTTACGTGCTCCTTTTCCTGTTTGGAGCCTTCTAAGACTCCTTATTAAAAATGGAGTTTAAAATAGCTCCGTCTTCGCTCCAAGCGCACCGCATTACCGAAACAGAACACCATGGATCCCGTAAACCCCCTCTTTCTCAGTCTCCTGTTTGCTCACTTGCTGGCGGACTTTGTCCTGCAGAGCAATCGTGACATCGCCCGCAAAGAGGAACCGTTCTTTTTCGGCAAACACATTGCCCTGGTGACGCTCCTCTCGTGGGCGCTGGCCGGGGATTGGACCAATTGGGTCATTCCGGTGGTCATTGCCTTGACGCACGGATTGCTGGACTGGAGCAAGCTGGCTGCGACGCGGCGCGGGTGGAATCGGAACCACCTGTTTGTCTGGGACCAGGTGGCGCATCTCGCCGTGATCGTGGGTCTGACACAATTATTAGCCTACTCGGCCGACTACACCAACGCGATTCACGAAAGATTCGGCGATCTTTATCCGCAGGTGCTGTTGGTGGCGGGCGGGTTTATTCTAACCGTTCGCGTGGGCGGCCTGATTATCGGCATGGCCAGCGCCCGCTTCCTGGATCAGATTAGCGAAGATTCCGAGGCCGATCGGGCGGCCCTGAACGTCGCTGAAACGCGCGAGGGGCTGCGTGACGGCGGCCGGGTGATCGGGCAACTGGAACGGGCGCTAATTTTCTTCTTTGTGCTCGTCGGCAAACCGGAAGCCGTGGCCTTCCTCGTGGCGGCCAAGTCGATCTTCCGCTTCGGCGAGCTCACCAAGAACTCCCGCAAAGAAGCCGAATACATTCTCATCGGTACTCTCATGAGTTTCGGCTGGGGCCTGGCGGCCTCCTGGGGCACCCTGTACCTGTTGTACCGCTTTTTATGAACCGGCCTCCGCCCCGAATGGCATCGACGCCCCCGTGGTTGAGCAAATGGTATTTGTCGGGGGTGACTGGATGACCGGGGGGGTCAGAATTGGTGCGTCGCCTGCGGGGCTTGTTTTTCAACGGTCAGGCTACCGAGGGTGTCACCCAAAATAAACAACGGCGCCGAGGGTGTCAGTGAGAGGACAATGCGGCCGTCGCGGCGATCGAACTCGCGGGTTTCTCCCATCAGGTTGACCACCCGGACGGCGCCGTCCGCTTCGATGGCGACTTCAGCGGTTCCGTGGCCCGACCAGACGGCCAGCCCGCGACCCGAGCGAAGGGCGAAAATTCCGGGGGCGGGAAATTCACCCGTCCAGGGGCCATCCTTGAGGCCGCGCGCCAGGGTGGCCAATGCCCGGTAGGAGGGCTTGGGGCTGAGGTCGCGCCGAACGACCCCGAAATGGTGTTCGTTGAACCAGGCATCCGTTCCGTCGTTGCGGAAGTTGTACCAACTGATGGTTTGGGTCGCCCCGGATGCGATGGCTCCGAGGTACGAGCGCGCGAGAAACACCGCCTGCTCGCGTTCCGTGGCGCCATCGTGGTGGGTGGGCAGTCCCATTTCCGTGATCCAGACCGGGCGATGGTCGACGAGTTCCGCGACCGAGCGCAGTTCCTCCATGAAGCGGGCTTCGTTCATGGCCTGGCGGTACGGATGTATGGTCAGCACGTCGAACGGCGCCTCCGCCTCCAGGCACATGCGGATGAAATCGAAATCGATGCCGGCGGTGGAGATACCCAAAATCCGGGCTTCGGGATCCTCGTCCTTGATCGCTTCGTAAACGCGCCGCAAGAGTACCGGGTAGAGTTCGGGCGGACCTTGCCAGAAGAAGATGTTCGGTTCGTTGTAGATTTCCCAATGCTGGATCCGGTCGCGGTAGCGTCGTACCGTCGCCCGGGCGAATTCGGCAAACGCTTCGATGCCCTCTTCCGTGTAGGGCTCGGTCCAGCGCGACCAATAGGCCAGCAGGCCGTACACCCGGATTCCGTTGCGCGTCGCCGCGTCCACCACTTCGTCGTAAAAGCTGAAATCGTACACACCGGGCTCGACTTCGATGCGGCTCCAGGAAAATTCCTCCCGGCTCCATTGCACTCCCGCGCTTGAAGCCATGGCGGCCGCGGTATCCATTTGTTGGAGACCTCCCGGCGAATGCGGAAATCGATACAGGTAAACCCCCATGCCCCACGGCGATTCCGGCCGCAACTCGAGGTCCGGCTTCAAATCCGGCGAACGGGTGTGTGCCACCGTGCGGGAGGCCAGAATCTCTCCCTTATAAACATAGCGCACGAGAACCTCCACGAAATGGCGATCATCCGGCATCGGCAGCGAAACGGTCTTCGTCCCGGCCCGTCCCGGCTCCAGCGGGTCGGGCTCGTCGGCGGACCAGACGGTATTGCCTTCCCAGTCGTAAGCGACGATCACCAGGTCGCCGTCGAGCCGGACCGGCAGGAGATTTCTCCGTTGAACGACCAAACTCAGGCGGTCGCCTCCGGTACTCGCGGGCGTTAGCGACGTTTCCAGGATCAGGCCGGAGGTGACGGTCAAGTCGCTGACGCATTCCAGGCTTTCCAACGCCAAATCGATTCTCTCCGCCGCGCCCGTGCCTCTGCGCACTTCCAGGCGGGTGAATCGCAGGGGCGGTCGCACCTCACCGTCGTTCTGACCGCCGTAATAGTCCCATCCGTCCGGCGGGACGGGTACGGTGAAGGTTTCGCGGTCGCCGGACAGTTCGCCCAGATCGCGGACGAAATTTTGGAAGTGTGATCCCAGGTGGAGACGAAGACGGTGTCCCGGGGACCCGCCGGTCACGGAAAGCCTCAACGCCTTTGGTCGTCCGTGCAGGGCGATCGAGTGATTCAGGAAGGCGTTTTCGGCGGCCGAGAGGTCGACCTCCCAGCGTCCCTCCGAGATCGTTCCGGGGCCGCTCAGGGAAAATCCCGCGTCGGAATCGAACGCGGTCACCTCGTAGGTCGATTCGTAGGTTCGGTAGTCCCGCTCCCGCCACAGGTCGCGGGCGAGGGGCCGGGCTTCGAGGTCGGCGACTTCGACCACGCCCCTCAATTCGGCCAACCCCTGTCGCTCCACCAGCACGCCGATGCGCCGAATCGGCTGACGAAGGCGTCCGTCGCCCGGACCCCCGAAGAATTGATTCCAGTGGGTGAGATCGACCTCGGTCTCCTGCCATTCGTCGTGGGCGAAGGTGGAGCTTTTTTGAAAGGTCTGTCCGTGTGAGTCGGTGACACGAATCGTGAAGGTGGCGCCGGCCGGTTTCTTCATTCGGAATTTCAACCGGTCCAGCGCGCGTTCGGGTTCGATGTCGCGGTAGGCCGCGACATAGGCGCCGCCCTCGCGAAAGTCGTAATGCAGTTCGAGTATCCCGTTGTCAGCGGAAAGGCGGCCCGCCGCCCCGGGAAACTCCGGGCCGTTGGAAAACGCCCATCCCGTGGGCAAACCTGTTTCGCCGGGAGCCGGGGAGAGTGGGATCGGTTCGCCTTCACTGGCTCCGCCGGCAGTGGTTGCCGGAACCAGCAGCAGACACCCCAACGTCAAGAGCCCATTCTTGACTGATCGATTTGCGCGTTTGACGAATGGCACAACCAGGCGATGCATGCCCAACCATCGAGTAATTCGCGTCCGGTGTCGATAAACATGCGACCCCGGCGCCTTGCCCGAAAACGACCCCGAACTTCCAACGAGAAGCCTCTTAATCGAGAGGCGTTCGGACTAACCTGAATTCTTCACGATATCCGGCGAAGCCGTGACGCATTCCGGCCGGTTTAGGAAGTGGAAACGAACAACCGGGAAACCGCCTGGGAACCGTTGAACCTCGTTCCGGGCGACGCGCCGGATCGAGGCGAAGAGTGCGTCAATTGATGAGGGCGTCAGCCTGAGCGGATAGGAGCGGGCGGGGTAATCGCGGCCCGGAGAAACCGACACCTTCATCTGGCGCTCCAGCCAGCGCCGGAGCCGGTACGAGGCGAGGTAGTGACCTTGCTCCAGTGGGGACCGCACCCGGTAAAAGTGCGCCAGGGTTTCTTCCGCATCCCGCCTTTGAAGCAGCGCGAATTTCAGGTCGAGGAGTTGGTCCGCCAGCGACGGATCCGTCGTCCCGGATTCGGCAAGCAAGGCGTCGATGATCGCGTGCCCGCAACGGGCGTACTGCGGCTCGTCGAGGAACGCCGCCGGCGCCGGTCCGCCGATCAGAACCGGCATGGCATGGTTTAGGTTGGAAAAAGAAAGGTCCATCGCAGCAAATGATACTGTGTCTCATTTACTGCAGAATGGCGGATTTGCAAGTGTGATCGCAAATTCCTTTGTTGGGGCGTCCGCACCTGCGTCCTTTCCGATTGAAACTCGGAGGCAATAGCCTAAGCTCCCCCCTGAATCCATCGTTGACATGACTCAAGCCATCACCCGCCGGTCCTTCTTCGCACTCACCTCCAAAGCGGTGGCCGGTGCCCTTATAGCGCAACCCGCCTGGCTGAATGCCGCGCCGGAAAGGCAATTGCGCCTGGCCCAGGTGGGGGTGGCCGGCATGGGGCGCAGCGACTTGGACACTCTTGTCGGGCACACCTCGGTGCGGTACACCGCTTTCTGCGATGTCGACCGCCTGCGACTGAACGGCATTTTGGAGCACCAGGGTGGCGGGGCCGGCTTTACCGACTACCGCCGGCTTTTTGATGAGGCAGCTGACGAGTTCGACGCGGTGGTCATTTCCACGCCGGACCACATGCACGCTCCGATCGCCATGCGGGCCTTGAGGCTCGGCAAGCATGTGTATTGCCAGAAACCGCTGGCCCATACGGTCGCCGAATGCCGCGCGCTTACCCTCGAAGCGCAAAACCGCGGGTTGGTGACACAGATGGGGATCCAGATTCATTCCAATATGGAGTATCGCCTGGCGCGGGCGCTCATTCAGTCGGGAACCATCGGAAAGGTTCGGGAGGTGCACAGTTGGTCGGATAAGGATTGGGGGGGGCGTGACGGGTGGCTTCAGCCGGCGAGCGATCCCGTTCCTGAACACTTGGATTGGGATTTGTGGCTCGGGGTGGCCGCCTGGCGTGAATACGCGGCCGGCCGTTTCCATCCTGGAGATTGGCGGCGTTGGATCGATTTCGGAACCGGCACGCAAGGCGACATGGCCTGTCATATCGTCGACCCGGTGTTTGCGTCGCTCGAACTGACCGCTCCCCACTCGCTTTGGGCCGAGGGGCCGCAACCGTATGCCACAATGTGGCCCAACCGCGGAGTTTGTCATTACCTCTTTCCCGCGACCGACTATACCGTCGATGAACTGCCGTATCACTGGTACGACGGGGTGAATCGGCCGGATGCGAGCGGTTTCGAATTGGGCGAGGAGCGGCTTCCCGGCCAGGGTTCGGTTTTTGTCGGGGAAAAGGGGAACATGGTTCTGCCGCACATCGGGACCCCGCAATTGTATCCCCGGGACCGGTTTCCGGCCGAGCAGGTGCGGGATCTGGTGCGTGGTCTCGCCATCTCCGGACGAAATCACTATCACGACTGGGTCGATGCCATTCTTGGCGTCGGCGACGCCCGCACCACCGCCGCTTTCGATTATTCCGGCCCGTTGAGCGAAGCCGTCCTGCTGGGATTGATCGCCAGCCGATTCCCGGAAGAAAGGCTGGAGTGGGATGCGGCCGCGGGCCGTTTCAGCAACCACGCCGCCGCCAACGCCTTTCTGACCAAGGAATACCGTCCCGGGCATGAGGTTCCGGGGCTGTCCTGATTTTTCCGAAAAAAGGATCACTCGCGGTGCTGTCCGGCAGGGAAATCAGACTTCCGCTTCGAGCGTGATCGGCCGGTGGTCGGAAAGCGATTCGATCGAACCGCGAAGGATGGCGCAGCGAAGAACCTGCCACTCCGGGGACACAAGAAAGTGGTCGACCCGCGCTTGCAGAAAACCGCCGCAGATTCCTCGCCAGGTAGCGTCCCTGGAGTCCGGGTTGGCTTCGTGCCAGGCATCGCGAAGCGGACGAAACGAATTCTTCAACATGGAGCGGAACAAGGGACGCCGAGGCGACAGATTGAAATCACCGCCGAGAATGAACGGTCGTTCCGCCGCTTTTTCCCGGACAAGGCCCAGTACCTGACGCCACCCCCGGCGACGCGAATAAAAGCTGAAATGGTCCCAGTGATTGTTCACCACCAGGAACGAGCGGTCGGAATCGCCGTCCCGTAGCACTGCCCAGGTGCACAGGCGAGGACAAAGGGCGAACCAGGCTCGTGACGGGATGTGAGGGGTTGGGCCAAGCCAGAACCAGCCGGACTCCGCAACCTGAAATCGAGAATTCAGGACCAGAATCGGCACGTACTCGCCGGCCCGTTTCCCGTCGTCGCGTCCGACTCCGATACGATCGGTTAAGGGCAGCCTCGCCTCCAGGGCGTTAAGGACGGTGTCGGTCACTTCCTGTAACAGCAGCACATCGTACCCGGATTCGGCCAGCCACCGAATAAGCGATTCCGTTCGACGGTCGTTAAGGCCGTTTTCGCGGTTTTGCACGTTGAAACTCAAGAGTCGCAGTCGCATTCCGGTGGCGTCCCGATTACAACAAAGGCGCCAGCAAACGCAAAGCGCCTTCCCGCAAACGTTGCCGCAGCGGGAGGTTCTCCAGGTCGGCCGCCGCGACTTCGTCGCAATGGGAGAACAAGTACTCGTTGTGGGCGTCCAATTGCCGGCAAAGTTCGCGGTCGCGCCCGTAGAGGTTGGCCTCGAAGTTCAATTTCAAGGAGCGCACATCGAGGTTCGCGCTGCCGACCATGTACCACTCCCCGTCCACCCGTATGGATTTGGCGTGGTTGACGTTGTTGCGGAATTCGTAGATGTGCACGCCGTAGGATAACAGCTCGCGGTAAAAGGTCCGTCCGATGTCGATGAGAAATCTGATGTCGCTCTGCCGGCAGACCATCAGGCGCACCCGGACGCCACGGGCCGCGGCCAGTTTCAGGGCATACAGCACTTCCGGAGTCGGTACGAAATACGGGGTGAGCAAATCTATTTTCTCTTGTGCGGCCGAAATCATCGCTCCGACCGCCAGGTGATTCCGTTCATAGCGATCATCCGGTCCGCTTTCCACCACGATCGCCGGATGACCGTTTTCGGCTTCGGGCCATTTATGGAGGTTCGCCGAACGGGTAAACGGGTCGCTCCGGGTGGCGAAATGCCAATCGTTGGCGAAGGTTTCCTCCAGTTGGCGAATGACCGACCCGGAGACCCGTAAATGCAGGTCGAACCACCGACCGTTGTCAGGGTTTTTCCCCTCGTATTCGTCCCCCACGTTCATGCCGCCGATGAAGGCGTGGTTCCGGTCGAAGCAGGCGATCTTGCGGTGGTTTCTCAAATTGACGAAATACCGGTTGCGACGCGGGTGCACGGTGTAGAACCAGGAAAAACGGCCGCCCGCTTGCACCAGCGGGGCGAAAAAACTCTCCCGGGTTTCCAGCGACCCCAACTCGTCCACCAGCAGGTACACCATTACTCCGCGCTCGGCGGCCTCGACAAGGTCCTGTAGAAGAGCCCGGCCGCGCTCATCGTTATTCCAGGTGTAAAACTGGATCATGATGGTCTCTCGCGCGTTTCCGATGGAAGCGGATAATTCGCTGAAAAAGGGTTTTCCTTCGGTGAAAATCCGTGTTTCGGAAGCTTGTCCCCAGGGATGCCCGGCCAGTTTGGTCAGCGCCGATTCCAAAGAGGCTCCGTCGGCGGGGATTCCGCCGGTGCCCGGTTCCGCTTTCGGTCTTTTTCTGGCCAGGCGCTGCCTTTTCAGGCGATCCGTTCCCAGCAGCAGGTACATCGGCAGCGTCGGGATCGGCAAAAGCAACAAGCCGAGCACCCATGCCAGGGCGGTGACCGGGCGCTTGTCCTGGAGCAGGAGGTGCGGTACCGCCAGCCAGGACGCCAGATAAAGAAGAAGGACCAACGCCAAAACCATTTGCATATAATGTCTGCTGAAGGCTGCCGCGGAATGCGGAAACAGGCAATAGCGGTTTCAAGGGTTGGCAGGTTCATGAGAGCCATCGCTCCGGAACCGCTCAGAACCCCAACCCGGCGGAGCCGGTACCAAACCGTTGTCTGGAGGGCGGCGCTCCCGCGCCGCCGCGGGGTCCGGTGTTCCTGCCGTTTGGTGCGTACAAATCAGAACCCGCCGCCATTTCCGTCCGACACTTAAGAAAAAGGGACTAAGGAGAAAAAAAGAAGGGTTCTGTAAGAACCGGGATGTTGCCGGGAGTAAGTAGGGTGTTATGAAACACACGAAACTGTATAAAACCATATCCATTATTGCAGCGGTCGCTTTGGCGACGGGCGCGTTTGTCGCGGTTGACGCTTCCACCGCCGGTCCCCGAGGCGGAGGAGGGCCCGGCATGGAGCTCCGCGACGGCACCGGCCCGGGAAGCGCCAATCCCCTGCGTTTGCGGGACGGAAGTGGCGGCGGGGAAGGGGCGCAGCGTTTCGGACAGGGGGGCGAACAGCGGGGAGTGCCTCGCTTTGATGGTCGCGGCCCCCGCCATGAGGACGCCCCGCGTCTCGGACTCGGGCGAACCGGTGAAGGGCGCGGCTTTTCCGGTCAGTGCGACGGGGTCTGCGTAAACGAGGGCATTCGCGCCCGTGACGGCTCCCGATTCGGCGCCGGGCCCCGCCAAATGAACAGAAACCGCAGCCAGGGCGGCTCGGGTTCGCGTGCCGGCAACCGCTGAGGATTCCGGATAAATCGTCATCGGTTCCGGTTCTCTGTGGCCGGAGCCGATGATACCTGTTAAGAGCAAAGATGCATGACCGCGGATTCTATTCCAAAACGCAGCGAGGCAACTCGGGATGAAGACGAGCGCTACATGGCTGCGGTCGCTGCCGGAGACGGCGATGCTTTGCGGGAAATCTTCGACCGCTGGAAACTTCCGATGCTGAATTACCTTTATCGATCCCTGGGAAACTTCGCCGACGCGGAGGATCTGGCGCTGGAGGTGTTCACCGAAGTCTGGCGTTCGGCGCCGCGGTATCGCAGCGAGGGGACCTTTTCCGCCTGGCTGTTTGCCATTGCCCGGGGGAAGGTGCGTCATGAGTGGCGCCGTCGACGTCGCAAACCGGTGGCGGCGGCGCCAGTGGGGTTATTGGGCTTTCCGGCGCCGGACGGTGAAGGCAGCCTTGAGCAGCGGGAATCGGAGGAGGTTTTACTCCGGGGATTGAACACCTTGCCGGAAGCTCAACGCAGCGCCCTGATCCTGACCGCCCAGTCGCCGCTCAGTGCCGACGAGGTCGCCGCAACTCTGGGCGTGAAGCCGTCGCATCTTTACGTCTTAATCCACCGTGGGCGGCAACGCCTGAAACAGTATCTTAAGGATCAACATGAATACACCTCCTCTCAAATCTGACGACGACCCGCTCGATCGCCACTTGCGTTCGGGGCTGACACGAACCTCCGGGGAGTTTGAGGCGAGATTCGAACGGATTCGTTTTCAGCCACAGGAAGTCAAG
Source organism: Opitutia bacterium (assembly GCA_003566885.1). Taxonomy (GTDB): domain Bacteria; phylum Verrucomicrobiota; class Verrucomicrobiia; order Opitutales; family T3Sed10-336; genus SLOW01. The sequence goes on from PXBO01000093.1 coordinate 28,975, forward strand.
CCGTCGCGCCGGGTTCACTCCCGGACCGCCTGGCGCCCTCTGTTGCCGTGGGCCACCGTTGGCGCGGCGGCGGTTTTTACCTTTCTGGCCTGGTTTTTTCTGAATCCGGCATCCGAGGATCCGCACGCATCGGACTGGATGGAGCGTTCGGTCTATCTGGAGGATCCGCTTTACTGGGATCAGGCGCTGGATTCCGCCCGCGTCATCCTCCAAGACGACCTGCTTGAAGCCATTGTATTTTTGTCCTATGAAAACCATGACATTTAAAGGTGTTCTAATTGGCTTCCTGTTGGCGGTTGTGGTTCTGGCCGGCGGCCGGGCGTTGTTCTTTTCCGGTGACTCTATCGACGAGGCGAATGATGAGCGGCTCCATCGCCAGGGACCCCGCGGCCAGGGACCGCAAGGCCGTGGATCTCAGGACGGCGAGTTGGCGGCTTTGGAGAGTTTTCTGACCATGAGCGACGAAGAACTGGAGCGTCTCGAAACCGCCATCGCGCGGATTCGCGCCATGTCGGAAGAGGAGCGTGCGCGGTTTGCGAGTCAGATTCTCGCCTTCCGCGGTCTCCCGGGCGAGGAACGTCAAAGACTGAGAGAGGGCTGGGGGAGATACGGAGAAGGAGAACGCGAGGAATGGCGGATCATGATGCGGGAACTTTCTCCCGCCGAACGCCGTGAAATCCACGAATCCCTCCAGGACCTTCCCGGCGCGGAACGCACCGAACGCCGCCTTGAAATCATCGAAGCCTGGCGACAAAGTCGCTGAGAGGTGCGATGACCGAACTCTTGTTTCATGTGGCCGGGGGAATGGTGTTTTTGCTGCTGGCGTCCTGTTTGGTGGGGTTGCTGGCGGCGGGATTGTTTTTGCGGGGAGAGGCGGCCGGCGGTTACCTGCACGGCGCGGAACTGTTGGCGGCGGCCGGGGTGTTGATCAGTGCTCCGGCTCTGGCTGCGGGCCTTCTGCCTCTGTGGGCGTTGCTGGTGCTGGCGACCCTGGTGCAGGGGTATTGGAGGGTTCGCCGGGGCCGCCGGTTAACCGGTATGGCAGGCGGGCTTTTGGCGCTGGCCACCTGTGGGTTGATGCTGGTGGAGCTTCCGTATTTGCGCATGCCGCAGGTTTCGGTCCCGAATTCGATCCATGTGGTGGGCGATTCGCTGTCCGCCGGAATTGGCCGGGAACGTTTTACCTGGCCCGGACTGCTGTCGGAGAACACCGGCCTGGCGGTCACCAGCGCGGCCGTTCCCGGCGCCCGGCTCGCCAACGGGATCGACCAACTCCGATCGGTCGACGGCGGAACGACTCTGGTGGTGGTGCTGCTGGGCGGAAACGATGTGCTGATGCGACGCCCCCGCGCGGAGTTTGAACGGGATTTACGCGCCCTGTTATCCCACCTGACGGAAGCGCCGTATCCGGCTGTGATGTTCGAGCTTCCGGTGGTGGCGGGTTATCGTCCCTACGGTCGAATTCAACGCCGCCTGGCCCGGGAATACGACACACCCTTGATTCCCGGACGCGTGTTGGCGCGGGTTCTGAGCGCTTCCGGCGGTACCTCCGACGGCATTCACCTGACCGATCAGGGCCATCGAAACCTGGCGGACCAGGTGGCCGCAGTGCTGGAGTTGGATTGAGAGATGGGGAAGTTCATTCGGTTCGGTAATTTTTTCGACTTTTTGTTGACACGATAAGAATTTCCCCGCTTTGTCGATCCACATTCAAAATCACCCCTTGCGTTTTTCGCGCAATACCTTTGTTGATCTGACATGTTTTCCGTATCGATTTGTTGGATGCGGTCTAATCGTTAACCCCGAGTGCCATAACAACCCCACATGAAACGTTGTCCAATACCTTTCACACCGAAAGCGGAGCTTCTTCCCCGTGCGATCCGCGGCGCACTGTATATGTGCGTCTTCATCTTCGCCGCCGAATACTTGTCCGCGGCGCCGCCGTTCTTCCGCAACCTTGAAATTGAGGGAAACCTGACCGTGATCGACGGCGGGGAAACGTTGGATGGAGTCGTCTTTTACGGAATCTTCGATGGGTTTTCCGTCATTCCGGAAACCGGCCCGGGAACACGGTTCATGTGGTATCCGAGGAAAGCCGCGTTGCGCGCCGGACAGGTCGCCGGAACGGAATGGGATGACGCTGAAATCGGCGCGTTCTCGATGGCCATGGGATTGAATCCGGTGGCCGCCGGCCAAAGCGCGATCGCGCTGGGCGAAGGGGTGGGTGCGTTCGGCGATGGCAGCGCCGCCATTGGCTCGTACACCTCGGCTTTGGGAACCGGAGCTTTTGCCGCGGGAGTTGACTCGTATGCGGACGGAGCCGGGGCCTTTGCGGCCGGGGTGAACGGGTACGTCGTTGGACCGGCCTCGGCGGCCCTGGGCGGGGATAACACGATTTTTGGTCACCGCGATAACGTTGCCATCGGCTCCGAGAATCTGATCGAGGAGAGCTACCGGACGTTCACTCTGGGCCACGCGAATACAGCGGAATTCGCCGCGGATGCCATAGCGATTGGACGCGAGAACTTCGTTGGTGGCATTTCGGCAATAGCCATTGGACGGAGTCTGCGGAATTCGGTTCTCTCCTCCCTGGTGGTGGGAAGTTATAACGAGCCGTTCGAGGTCAGCGGGGAGGAGTGGAATTTTTCCGATCCGCTTTTTGTGATCGGCAACGGAGTTTCCGATGCCCACCGGTCGAACGCCCTGGTCATTCGCAAGAGCGGCGATGCCGAGTTGTATGGAGACCTTAACGTATCGAACGATGTGGTCGTTTCCGGAAACCTTACCGTGGAGGGTGCGTTCCTGGCCGATATCCACCTGCCGGACGACCTCGATGTGTTGGGAACGGTTGTGGCCGACGGCGGTATGGTGTCCGGTGGCAGGATTGATGCGGAGGATGCAATCGCTTCCCGGCAGTACGACAGCGGCAATCTCATTACGGCCTTCGCCGGAAGCAATGAGGCTGCCGGGGCTGGAAGCGGGGTCCGTATCGCGTTATCCAATGCACCGGGAAGCTCTGAGGGCTTTGATCCCGGCGCCGCCGTCGACGCGGTTTTGCGGTCTGACGGATCGAATGACCTGGTTTTTTCCAGTGCTTCAGTGGAGGGCTTGAACGAGATTCTGCGATTGCGCGGAGCCGACCGGAGCGCGGTCATAGAGGGAGATACCTATATCAACGGCAACGTCGCGATTTCGGGCGAGGTCACAATCGCGCACGTGCCGCCCCAGGGGGGCATTATGATGGGTGAGTTCGGTTTCACGGAATAAGCGTATCCTCAATCACGATACCCTTGGAGATTGTCTTATGTTCACGCGTGCGCTGTGTTTCTTTGTTCTGGTTGCCGGTTATCCCACCTTGGTTGCGGCAAGCCTGCCGGGCTGGTGGACGGCTCCCGAAACGCGGATACTCGAGGATCCCGGCGAGCCGATCCCGATTTCCGAAAACTACGCCCCGGTGAATCTCGGTCAGTTGAAACACGTGGCGCTGCAGGCGCAGGCGCACCTGGAGGAACACCTTTCCTCCGGTGCCGGTTTTTCAATCGACGAATCCTGGCCCGAGACCCCGGCCTCGGAAAATTACGTCATGGTCAATGTCGGTCAGCTGAAGGCGATCGCCAAACCGTTTTACGACCGGTTGATCGAAGCGGGCTACGATACCCGGCAAAACCTGATCGATCGGGGATATCCCAACGACTGGCCGTTCGAGTATCCTTGGCCTCCCGATACTCCGGTGGGGGAGAACTATGCGCCGGCGAATATCGGACAACTGAAACTTGTGTTCAGCTTCGATCTGACCCGATTTCACGACGAGGACGAGGGGGACAACCCGCTGCCGGAATGGTGGCAACTGGCCTTTTTCGGCACCACTGGGATCGACCCGCACGATGACGCCGACAACGACGGGCAGTCGAATCTCCAGGAGTACCTGGCCGGCACCGACCCGACCCGGCCGGATCATCCCGACGTTTCCCTGCAACTGTACCAATCAAACCTTTGGTGATTATGAATGTATTCAAGTTTGGAGTATTAACTTGCCTCGCGCTGATGCCGTTTTCCGTGCCGGTCGCCGCGGCGGAGCAGTCTGACGCGGAAAACGGGATCAACGGCCCTTCCGGGAGAATGGCTTTTCCGGCGCCGGAACACCTGCGGTCGTCGCTGCCCGGACCAGGCAGGGCGGAGTCTGCGACGAAGGAGCGAGGTTTGGAGCGCGCGGCGAGGTTTCGCCGGGACACCGTTGACATCGAGCCCTTTCGCGCGGCGCCGCCGTCAACCATTTCGTTCGAGCGGCTTTTCGCGGAACCGCGAAGCGGTTGGCCGCCCCAATCCCAGGCGCGTCCCGGTTCCGCCGTGCTCAAAGGCGCGCCCGTTGCGCCCGCGTTCCCTTCGGACCCGCCTCCGGCCTTGAAGCGATAAGTTTATCACTCGTTTACCCTGTACCCCAATCTTTTTCACCCCATGTTGAAACCCCTGCTTGTTATCCTCGCCGGTTGTCTGATTCATGCCTCGTTGTTCGGCCGGCAAAGCCTGGAAATCCCCAATATCGAATCCGCCCAGCGCGCTCTACAGGAGCGCTACATGCGGTTTTACGAGATCGCCGAGGGACTGGGTTATGATCTGGGCGACGCGCCTCCTCATTTGACCTTTCCCTCCAGGGCCTTCGACGGACGCGCCCCGGGACTATTTCCAGAGGATTGCTTTTACGAGCCCGATATCTTCGACGAGCACACCGGGCGGGCCGATACCGAGGTCATCTATAATCTGATCGGTGATTTGATCAATCAACCGCTTCCCGATTGGGATTACTGGGTTCATCCCTCATGGCACCATGCTATCGAAGGCCGGGATGCCACCAATGGAAGGTTGGGAGTCCTTGGCCCGATTCCTTATCCCGAGCCGATGATGACGCCGGAAAACTACCTGCAATTCTTCTTCTTATTCACACTGAGGTTGAACGAGATGTCGGTGTTGCAGTTTCAGGTCAATACCACCGACCTCACCGGCGATCCGGCCGGCGCTCCCATGACCCGTAACGTGGGTATTGGCACCGAAGGCTCGTGTCCCGTGGCAAAACTCGAGGCGTTGAGCGATTTTTCGTCCAACCCATCGTTTCCGCTGGAACAGCCCGGTACCATCTTCAACCTGGAGCGAACCCAGGGGACCTACTTCCGCCATGTGGAACTCGTCGGCGGGGTGGAGGAGCGTCACACCGCCCAGATCCACGGGACCGAAGGAAGGTTTGTCGTGGACTACCAAGCGTTTCCGGGGACGGCGGCAGTTTACGGAAGGTTGTATGACGCGGCTTTAATCAATCTCGGGTTTCCTTCCACGGTGGAACTGGAAGATGGAGACGCGCCTCACGGCGAATACAACCGATGGTTTCGCCTGGATACGTTTTCAGGAAGCGATCCCGGCCCGTATTTGTCGGCCCCGTTCGCCGAGCACGCTCAGGAGGCGTTTCTGGTGCCGTGCCCGTCCAACGAATTCCCGGCCAACGGAGAATACTTCGGCTGGGGGATCGCCGCGAGATTGGTGGTGACGCCCGAATTCGAGCATTTCCCTTCTGACGCACTGGTGGCCTGCGGTGACGCTTGTCTCGGTTGTCAGGGCGTCGCCGGGTTGTGTTCGGAACTCAAATTCGGGAGTTTTGACTTTCGCATGGGCCTGGGGAAAGCGGCCGACGGTGATGCCGGTTTTCTCCAGCTTTACAACGATACCATCGATCCTCTGTCCTCCTCGCCCTTCGGTCTGAATCTGCACCTGGCCGGTGAGGGTGCGACGGTTCTGCGCGATGGTGACTACGATAATATTTTGCGTCAGGTGGTTTCCGACCAGGTGCTGGTCGATATCGAGATCGTCGAGCCGTACAGGAAGTATGTGGTGCGGCATTTTGCGCGGGAAGATGATGGCGGGATCGCGGACGGATTTTATCAGCCTGATTTCGAGGACGCGTTCAAGGCGGTTACGGTGGAGAACCCTCAGGAGCCGCAGTTTCAGGCTGCCGCCACCACGAATCTCGCCGCCAGCAGCTTTTTCTTTTTCGCGCCCGACCATGGCATACCCAGCGGAATGTTGTTTCAGGCTTTCGTGGACGGAACCGCAGGCGCCCTGCCGGAGTTTTGGGTGAACGGTCGGCTGCAAAGGAATGAAATTTACGTGTTGTACGCCTTCGACGCTCACCACCTGACCGTAATGTGGTGGGACGCCGCCAATGGTTGGTGGGATTTTGATGCGATGGTCGAAGCGGAGCCATCCCAGACCCTTCGAATCCAAACGCCGCAACCCTTCGGGGCGTTGACGGTTACCGAACGCCGGGGTGGCAGGGAGCGAATCATGGAGTACTCCTCCACGACGGCCAGTCCGGCGACAGACGGGACCTTCGAGCTCTTTGATGTCATGGAGAATAAGCAACGGCGCCACACCCGAACCCGGGTGTTCGAGGCCGACGGCGCCTCCTTTACCGATACCGTGGTCAAGGCGGACGCCGAGGGCAACCCTATCGAAGAGGTGGAAAGGCACTACAGGGTCTTCCCCTGGAACAATTTGAGTTTTCCCGCCCGGCGGGACCGGGCGGAGTTGGTGCGGGAAGTGAGGGATCCCCACGGCAATCCCCGGGTCACCCGGTATGAGTACTACGACGATCCCGCGGTCGACGGTCGGAACTACGGGCGCCTGAAATCGGAGGAGCATCCGGACGGTTCCTGGGCGGCCTATGAATACGATGCGAGCGGTCGCGTGCGTACGGTGTACCGACCCTACCTGGACAGCGGGCCTTCCTTCACTCCAGCGGGGAATCGAATGGAGGAAATCGTTCGCCAGCCGGTTGAGGACCTGGAGGAAACCGGCGTCGATGGCAGGGTGATCACCACGATTGAATCCATCGACGGCAACGAAGTTTCGCGCCGATATCGTCTGGTTTGGTCCGAGCCGGTCGACGGCCTGTTCCGCGTCGCCACGATCGATGCCGTTTCCGAAGGCGCCGCCTGGCAGGCGCCGGAGAATCGGAGGACCGACCGTTGGCGGTTTGCCGAAGCGACGCTCCAGGGAAAACTTGCCAAGGTGAAACATCCGGATGGCGTCATGTCATTTTATTCCTACGCCACCGATCCCGCAACCGGTCAGAAATCCAGGACCGTCCGCCGAGGTGTTCCCGATGGAAACGGGGACGACGTGATTGCTGGAACCGAAACCGTCACCGTGACCAATGCCAAAGGGGGACGAGTCAAGCGACTCGTCTCCGACGTCGAAACCGGGATTGTGCTGGAGTCGGCCATGACGATGCCCGGGGATTTCGACGAACTCGGCCGGCCGTTGGTGATCCTTTTTCACGACGGGACTTTTGAGACGAGGGAATACGAGGATTGTTGCGGTAGCGTGACCATTACCGATCGGAGCGGGCTGACCCGTGTTGAACGTACCGAAATGGATGGCACGGTCACGGCGATCGAATCCAATGGGATAACGGTCCGTTACGAAGAGGGCTACCAGTCAAACGGGGTGACCGGTTTCACCCTAACCACAATCCGCGAGGGGCGTGGCGACGCGGGTTCCGGCGTGATGCAGGTGGACACCTTCGATCCCGCAGGCCGAAGGATTGCCTCGCTTGATCCGCGCGACGGAATCGACCGGCTGACCCGTTTCGAAGTTTCCCTGAATGCGCTGGGGCAGGAAGTCAGAACCACAACCCTGCCGGACGGCGCCGAGTCGGTGGAGGTCTTTCACCGCGACGGCTTCCCGCGCCTTCACCAGATAAACGGATTGGACTCCGTGCGCTACGAGTACGGCCTGGAGAGCGATACGCACGAGATCTTCCATGGAAACGAGTTTGTCAGCCGTTCCTTCGTGGCCACAACCATCAGGGAGATTCGTGCGGGAACCGATGGCGAAGAATCCGAGTGGGAGAAACGCTACCTGGACATGTTAGGACGGGTTTACAAGGTCGAAACACCGGACGCGGAGGGGAACGCGGTGGGCAACTTTTCGCGGACCATTTATGATACCCGCGGATTTCCCAGGAAGCAAATCGATCCCGACGGGGTAACGACCTTGTTCGCTTACAATGATCGGGGTGAGCTGGAGTTAACCGTGTTGGATAGTGAACGCCGGAATGAAATCAATCCGAGCGGAACGCAGCGGATCACCCGGTTCGTGCGGGAGGTGGTCGATGACGCCGAACGTGGCGAGATTGTCAGGCGAACGGTAAGCGTCTGGGAAACGGACCATCAGGATACCGAAACCGTCGTCGCCTCGACCGAGTCCTCGACCGACGGACTCCAGGTCTGGGAGTCGGTCTATGGGCAGCCTCCGACCCATATCGAGACCGTCTTCCAAGGCAACGGACGAATTGTTCGGCGGATCGCTTTGCCCGACGGTTCGGTGGGAACAGTGACCGAGGTCAACGGATTCCTGGAATCCGAGACCGTCACCCATCCCGCGGAGGGAACCCTTTTGAGCCTGACCCACGCCCCCGATGGCTTTGATCGCCGCTCCGCGACAACGGATAATCTGCGAGGGACGACGATCGACTACGAGTATTACGACAACGATCTGTTGAGGAGCGTCACCACGCCGGAATCACAACCGGGCGCCGGCGATGACCGGATTACCGGGTTCGTCTATGACGTGATGGGGCGCCTGTTGACGACCGAACTGCCCAACCAGGCGACGACCGAACGGCGTTATCACGACGACGGTTCCTTGAGAATGGTATTTGGTCACGGCACGAATCCGGTGGAGTACAGCTATGACCGGCAGGGAAGACTGCGTTCCATGACCACCTGGCGTGCCTTCGATTCCGAGGCGGAGGAAGGGGTGTCCGGAGAGGGCGCCACAACGGTCTGGAGCTACAACGCTCAGGGCTACCTGGAAAGCAAGGCCGACCCCGCCGCCCAAAGGATTCGGTACACCTACACCGCCGGCGGACGAATCCGCACCCGGGAATGGGCACGGCTGGGTGCGGATGGAATAAATCCGGTGAGGACCGTTTACGGTTACGGACATGGGGGTGTCGACGACGACAGCGTGGTCGACGGGAACCTTCGCGGGGTGTTTTATCAGAACGACCCCTCCGGTACTCCGCCAGTGCGCTACGCCTACCATCGGAGCGGTAGGGTGGCTGCGATTGACGATGCGTCCGGGCGGAGAGAGTTCCTCTACGAATCGGGACTGCTGCAACGGGAGCATTATATCGACGGCGAAACAAATCCGCTCGCCGGGATTTCGATCAATCGTGAGTTCGACCTTCGCCGCCTCAATGGGCTGGAGGTTGGATCTCCGGCGGGTTCCCTTTACCGTGCCGATTATTCCTATGAAAACTCGCGCTATCTGAGATCCGCTGAGTTCCGGGGACATCGGGTGTCGTATACAAATAATCCGGGCGCGGCTGAAAGGCAGGTGTTGACTTACCATAACGGCGAAAGCAATGTCCTTTCCGTGGTTCGCCACTTCGACAACCTCGATCGCCTGACAAAGCAGGAATCCTCCCTCCCCGGTGGAACGGTTCGCTCGTATCGGTACCGGTACACCCACCTGGATCAACGCGACCGCATGACTGCGGCGGATGAATTGTTTTGGGAATACGGCTATGACGAACTTGGCCAGGTGGTGAGCGGCGTCCGGAAACGTCCCGATGAAAACCCGGTGCCCGGTTATGATTACGCCTATACCTTCGACCACATCGGAAACCGCCTCGAAACGACGGTGAACGGCCGCACCGCGTCGTACGACTCGAACCCGCTCAACCAGTACGAAAACCGGGAAGTGCCGAGAGCCCTCGATGTCCTCGGGCTCGCCCATCCGGAAGCGGACGTCAGCGTGGACGCCCAAAACGCGACCCGTGACGGCGAACTCTTCCACCACGCCCTCGACCTGAGCACGGAGCCGGAATCCGACAGCCCCCAGTGGCTGGAGTTTACGGTCACTGGAACCCTGTCCGGCGGCGGGCACAACGACAGTGATCGCGTCGCGGAAGAAACCCGGGAAGCCTACCTGCCTCCCAATCCGGAAACCTTCCAGCACGACGCCGACGGCAACCTCCTGCGGGATGGACGATGGAATTACACCTGGGACGCGGAAAACCGCTTGATCCGAATGGAATCGACACCGGACGCGGTTGCCGCCGGCGCGCGCCATCTGCGACTGGAATTCACCTATGACAGCCAGCACCGCCGCATCCGCAAAACGGTGGAAGAGTTCGGCGGCGAGTGGTCTGTCATCGACGACCGCCTGTTCGTCTATGATGGCTGGAACCTCCTCGCAGAACTGGACGCGACCGCTTCGACCTTGGGGCGCTCCTACCTCTGGGGCTTCGACCTTTCCGAAACCTTCCAGGGCGCGGGAGGAGTCGGAGGACTTCTCATAATCGCGGTTGGCGACGAAATTCACTACCCCGTCTATGACGGCAACGGCAACCTCATGGCCCTTCTCGATGCCGACACCGGCGCCGAAACCGCCCAATACGAATACGGCCCATTCGGCGAACCCATCCGCGCCACCGGGCCCGCCGCCGAAACAAACCCCTTCCGCTTCAGCACCAAATACACCGATTCCGAAACCAACCTCCTCTACTACGGCTTCCGCTACCTCAACCCCACCACCGGCCGCTGGCTAAACCGGGACCCGATCGAGGAAGCTGGGGGGTTAAATCTGTATGGGTTTGTGGGAAATGACGGTGTGAATCGCTGGGATTATTTGGGTTTGAGCTCTCGTTGCTTAGAAGAATGTTACGAAGCAGCATTCGGAAATTACTCCGCCGACGCATCACGCCTTGAGGGAATAGGCGAGAGGCGGATTGAATCCTTCTTCGGATCTGCTCGTTACGAAAGACGTGCTGCGCGTGCCGATTTTGGAGTTAATGCATCGCGAACCGTCCGTGATACGGCTTTCACTGTCGCAGGCTCGTATGCTGCAGGGTCGATGGCTGCTGCGAGAAGCGCATCGCTTGCTAGGTCGGCACGAGGGCTTTACTCATCTGCAACGAGCCTTGCAAGTGTGAATCGAGCTGCAAGGGTTGCTAGTTCGGCACAAAGGCATGCTAATTACACGCACCTTGCTGCAGGCACTACCTTTGGGATTGGCTATGGAGCAACAAGAGCTGAAAGTATAGGTGAATTTTCAACGAGCGTTGGAACAACCGCTTTAGATATATTGGGTGGAAATAATTTTGGGCAATTTGGATTGGTATTTGGTATTACTCAAGATGCTTACAATTACATGCAGAGGTCAGGGTTTTCGGATGATGAGATTGCAGACGTTCTAGATCACATTTTGGGTTCCTTGGAAAATACACATAACACTCTATTGGATCGTCTTGAACAAGCTCTTGAAGAATGCAATCAGAGGTATCCATGAAAGTGCTTCATCGAGATGCCGAAAGGTTGCTTCGGTTTTTTAAAAGGCCAATCTATCTAGTTGTATTTTATTTCTTCATCGGATTGGTTTTTTTAGGTATAACGGGTTATTCATACTTTTCTCAAATGAATGAAGAGCGGGAGGTTTGGATATCTACAAGGGTTGCTTTTTGGGTGCTTTTAATTGTTTTTTCAGGAGCTTCTATTAAGGTTATTGTCGAGTTGATGATTCCTAAGTATCGAAGGCAGTATTTTAGGCTAATTAATCGGGAAAAAGAGAAAAAGCAGCAGAGGTAACGACAAGAGGTCTAAGTTGTTGCAGCAAAACCATCCCTTTATGATCGTCGCAACCAACTCCCACCCGCTCCGTCACGGCATCTGCTACCGGTCGCTTAGGCTCCCTCAAAGCATCCCGCAAGCGCGGGACGCCGTCGCTCCCTTTCGTTGCAATCGAGCGCCAATCCCGGCACCCCCTCCCCCGGACACGCCCTTGGGAATCGGGGGCCTGCTTCCGGCGCACAACGACATTATGTCCAATCCCGTCTTTATCCTTCCTCCCATTCGCAGGGCTCATTCGGAAGGAGGCGTGACTTGACATAAGGTTCTGCTGTGCGATCCAGCCGGCAAATCAGCGCGGGGCTCAAGCGGGCGAGGCGATGGCGGGAAGGGCTCCCCGGGTCGACGTCCGGGTCGCCCCTTTCGCTAACTCCGCTAACGCTCCGCGCTGTCGCTTGGCATTAGAGGTCAGCAAAAGGAAA
>PXBO01000083.1 GCA_003566885.1 Opitutia bacterium
ACGGCAAGAGCTACCGCCGAATATTTTTCGCGGAAACCGACGGTGAAATTCAAATCGAAGGCATTACCCTGTGGGGTGGTCCACTCGTCCGGGCGTTCAAATCGGTTGCGGAATCCAGGTTTAATGTTTGCAAAACGCGGTAAATAGTGATAACTACCTGGATTAACGGACATTTCGCCGCCATGCCTTCTCCTTCCCTGACACGACTTCAAGCCCTGGCGAAAGACCGGGAGTTGATCCGGACCTCGGAGATCGTGGCGGCCGGGATCTCCAATCAGGCGATCACCCGTTTGGTTCGTCGGGGCGAGCTGGAGAAGGTGCGCAGAGGTGTTTACCGTCTTCCGGACGCGCCGATCACCGAGCACTACGGTCTTCTCAGCGCGATCATGGGAGCCCCGCTGGTGGTCGTGGTGCTGCTCAGCGCCCTTCGATTCCACGGGATCGGAACGCAGAATCCCCATGAAGTCTGGATCCAGCTTCCTCTCAAAGCGCATGCCCCGAAGATTGACTGGCCACCCGTTCGCATCATTCGCACCTCGGTGGAAGCGCTTTTCACGGAGGGGGTCACCGTTCACTCGATCAGCGGCGAACGGGTTCCCGTGACCACCCCGGCCCGGACGGTCGCGGATTGTTTCAAGCATCGCAACAAACTGGGCATCGATGTCTGCGTGGAAGCCCTGCGGGAAACCCTGCGGGAGCGCAAGGCGACGATCGGCGAGATGAGCGATATGGGGCACCGGCTCCGGGTCGGTTCGCTGATGCAACCCTATCTGGAGGCGATGACATGAAGAATCCCGCCGCCTCGATTCGTGCCCGTCTTATGAATCTTTCCCGGGAAAGCGATCAGCCCCTGGACCGGCTCATGGAGCAGTATGCCATGGGTCGCTTCCTCCACCGTCTTGCGGAAAGCCCGCATCGCCGGGAATTCATCCTGAAAGGCGCCCAGTGGTTTCGCATCTGGGGTGCGGCCGAGCATCGTCCGACCCGGGATCTGGATCTGCTTGGGCACGGGGACGCTTCGGCTGAGGCGATCCAATCCATTTTCTCTGGGCTGATCCGGAAGCCGGTCAAGCCGGAAGACGGCCTGGAATGGGGAAAGGTTCGCACCAGCCCGATCCGCGACGATCAGACCTATGGCGGAGTCCGCGCGGTCATGGCCGTCCAGCTCGCAGGCGCGTGCCTCTCTCTTCAAGTGGATGTGGGATTCGGCGATGCCATCACACCCGAACCGAAGGAAGCGGATTGGCACGAATTGCTCGATTTTCCAGCGGCCCGGCTGTTGATTTATCCACCGGAAACCGTGATCGCTGAGAAACTCGAAGCGATGGTCTCCCTCGGCCTCGGCAATAGCCGCATGAAGGACTTCTATGATCTTCACTGGCTCGCCACCTATATCGATGTCGATCCGGATTCGGTTCGGGCGGCAGTGGAAAACACCTTCGCACGGCGCCGGACAGCACTTCCTTCCACATCTCCTGTTGCCTACACGCCGGCGTTCTACGAAGCTGCCCAAAAGTTGACGCAGTGGAACGCCTTTCTCCGCAAGAACAAGCTGCAGGCTCCCGAACTTCCCGAAGTCATCAAAATCATCCGCACTAACTTTCCCTTCCCCCTCTGACCCATGTCCGAATACACCGAAGTCGAACAGCCCTTCCTTGCGCAGCTCGCCGCGCAGGGTTGGGAGGTGATTGACCAGGGGCGGGAGATTCCCAGCGATCCGGTAAAAAGCCGAAGGAGTAACTTCCGGCAGTGGCTGTTGCCGGAGGTGTTCCGGCAATCGGTGGCGGCGATAAATCCCGGACCGGGCGGTGGCACCTGGCTGACGGACAAGCAAATCCAAGACCTTCACGACCAGATCCTCCGCCAGCCGAACCGGACCTTGCTGGAGGCGAACGAGGCGGTTCAGAAGCTGCTCTTCAAGGCGCAGGTCGATGTCAACGAGGCCACCGGCGAGCAGGACCCGGTAGCCAAGCTGATCGACTTCGAAACCCCGGAGAACAACCACTTTCTCGCCATCAACCAGTTTCGCATCGATACCCCGGGCTGCGTGAAAAGCTTCATCATTCCCGACATCGTGCTCTTTGTGAATGGCATCCCGTTGGGCGTGGTCGAGTGCAAGAAGGGCGGCCCCACCTGCGCCAACCCGATGGCCGAGGCCTTTGCGCAACTCCAGCGCTACATGAACCGGCGGGTGGATACGGCCCGGCAGGAGCTGCGCGAGGGCGAGCCGCGCCTTTTCCACAGCAACCTTCTCCTCATCCGCAGCAGCGGCATCGAGGCGGACTACGGCACCCTGACCTCGGGCGAGGAGCATTTTTATCCGTGGAAAACCCAGTGGCCGGAGCCGGAGAGCGCCGCCAAGGGGAAGAATCAGCAGGAGCAGTTGATCAGCGGCATGCTGACCAAAACCAACCTTCTGCGCATGCTGCGCACCTGTTCGGTCTACATGGATACCGACGGCGGGCCGCGCATCAAGGTGCTCTGCCGCTACCAGCAATACCGCGCCGCCAACAAACTGATCGAGCGCCTGCGCCGGGGGCGGACGGTGGAGGAGCGCAGCGGAGTCGTCTGGCACACCCAGGGCTCCGGCAAGAGCCTGACCATGGTCTTTGCCGCCCGGATGCTGCGGGCGGCCAAGGATCTGCACGACCACAAGATCGTTCTCATCAACGACCGGGTGGACCTCGAAGAGCAGCTGGCCGAAACCGCCACCCTGATCGGCGGACGGGTCAACGTGATCGAGAGCCGGGAGGCCCTGCGGCGGGATCTCGCCACCGACACCTCGGACGTCAACATGGTGATGGTGCATAAGTTTGGCCAGCGCGAGGAAAGCCTCCCGCTGGTGGTGCAGGATGCGCTGGCCAGCTACGGCTCCATGCCCTCGCGGGAAACCTTCGGCGTGGTCAATGATTCGCCCCGCATCGTGCTGATGATCGACGAGGCCCACCGCACCCAGAGCTC
>PXBO01000099.1 GCA_003566885.1 Opitutia bacterium
CAGTTCGGCGGCAAAGTGCTGCGCCTCGGCTGCGCTGCCGCCGTTGCCGCAGATAAATACGGTTCCCCCGCGATCAAAGCAGGCGATCATGTCGCGGCCGGCTGCCAGCAGGTCTTCGCCGTAGAGCCGAGCGCAGTGCTCGATCAGACGCGCGGATTCAGTACAGGCAGCATGCAGCGTTGTGATATCCATACGTGGTGTTCTCTCTGGGGCGTTTCCCGGTTTTGGGCCGCGCTCAGCCGGAGGGCGCAGCGGGTTCTTCCAGCAGCCGGTCAAGCAGTTGATCAACATTTCGCGGCAGAAGATTACCGCGATACTGTATGATGCCGTGACGGTCGATAATCAGGCTGGTCGGAATGCCGAGAACCGCAAATCTGCGTGAAATATCGGTTTGTTCATCATAGAGAATGCGGTAGGGAAGCCTGTGGGTTTCCTGAAAGCGCTGTACGCGTATCAGCGGATCGTTTGCCGCGATATTGATCGAGACGACTTCAAGGCCGCGCGGTTCGTATCGTTTCTGGATATCGGCAAACGCGGGAATGGCCTGTATGCAGGCCGGACACCAGGTTGCCCAGAAGATAAGCAGTACCGGTTTTTTGTCACGCAGATCTGAGAGTCTGAATGGTTTGTCGTTCAGGTCCCTGAGCATGAAATCAGGGGCGATCTGTCCGGTCATGATGCCGGGTGTGGCTGACTCCGGGTCCTGAGCTACCATGGTGTCCCCGGCATTACCGCAGCCTGTGCATGGCAGGCTGATAAGCAGAATGATGGACAGGGTTGTCAGAATGCGCAGCATAATGCCTCCTATAGCATGAGCTGACCGGCTTTCAGAATGAAAAATTGAGCGATGATTATCATCAGTACGCCGAAACATTTTTTTATTCCTACCATCCAGGCCCCGGATTTCGGCAGGGCCGAGAGCACTCCCGCAAATGTGCCGACGATAATCAGCAGGGCACCGAGCCCGAGAGAAAAGACAAACAGCATGGATACACCGAACACGACATTCTGGCGCAGGGCAACAAAGCCCAGCAGCGAACCCAGTACCGGTGTTGTGCACGGTCCCGCAATCAGCGCGGCTACGCCGCCCATGCAAAAAACGCTCAGCGCCCCGCGGGAGCCGCGGCCGGGAGTTGAGAGTTTCTGCAGTCCGGTAAACTGAAGGTTGAATACATCCAGCATGGCAAGGCCGAACAGCAGGAACACATTGCCCGCGATGAGGTACGTCCACATATTGGTGCTGATCTGGCCGAACAGCCGGCCGCTCAGCGCTGCAAACGCGCCAAGGCCGGCATATACGACTGCCAGACCCAGCACATACAGAATTGAAAGGTACAGGGCGCGTGCCCGGCTGCCGACGCTCTGGGCGCCGATAACGCCGACGGTAACCGGTATGAGCGGATAGACGCAGGGTGTGAAGCTGGTCAGCAGGCCGGCACAAAAGGCAGCAGCAAGCGCCAGCAGCGGTGCGCTGTGCAGATATACCTCGAAATTGCCGATAAATTCATGCATAGGGGACAGAGTGCACTGCTGTGCGCAGTTTGCAACGTGCGGTTATGGCACCGGATATCGGTTGTGAGTACAACCCGGCTGCGGCCGGGCGCATGCTTTCAATCTTAAAATTCTTACAGTATTTACCGGTTCTTTTCAAGTTTTAATTTGGCAGCCCGGGTTCGGATGGCATGCCAGGCAATACCCGCCAGAAAACCGGCTGCCATGTTGAACACCAGTGAAATGATAAGTGTGATCAGCAGCAGACTGATATCCGGAAGCGTGCGCGCGGCAGCGGCCGGCTTGATGAGTGCAACGGCCACAACCAGCAGCATGGCGCCGAGTATGCCGTGCGGGAATGCCGCAAGCAGTGCGGCAAGGCTGCCGGCCAGCAGAACACCGAGCGCGAGCATGACAACGCCCTCAAAAATTTTTGCGCCGCCGGTGCGGGCGCCGAAAGCATAGTGGGCTGCCAGGCCGCCGGCGCCGTGGCATACCGGTATACCGCCGGTCAGGGGTGCTGCCAGGTTGAAAAACCCCATGCTGAGAGAGAGTTTTCGCTCCGTGATACGGTTCTCAGGCCAGTATGCATGCAGCAGGGCAACCGTAGCGATAACTGCGTTGGTCGCGGTCAGGGGCAGCTGGGCAAAGCCGGCCTGCAGCATGACATCCCACAGGCGGTCAAAGGCTATGGGCGGCGGAGTCGGAAGGCTGAAACCGGGCTGCAGAACCAGAGGTGCGCTGTTGTATATCCATATGATCACGCCGGCCATCAGCATCAGCACCAGCGAGGCCGGTGCGCGGCGGCTGCGTCTGAGAACGATGATGATCAGAACCGACACAAGCGCGATCAGCCACTGGGCCTGCATCAGTTCAAAGGCTTTCACGCCCAGCAGAATACCCAGGGCCGCCTGTATGCCGTTGACGACCGGGGCAGGTGTATGGCGGCCAATCGCGCTCATGATACGCGACAGGCCCAGCACTGTCCAGATAATGCCGGTGGCGATGCCGCAGGCATAGAGCATCGAGGGCGTCCACTGTGCTGCAATTGCGACTGCGGCGATCAGTTTCATGGGTTGCAGCGGAACCGGCAGGCGAAAGATCAGACCGCACAGTATGTTGAACAGTCCCAGCGTGATAAAAATAGCACCGGCATCAAGTCCGCATACGGCGACCAGACCGATGACAAACGGCAGCAGCGTTCCGATATCGCCGAACGCACCGGCAAATTCGCGGGTATTGAAACGGAGTTTCGAACTGTTCATAGCGAATCGCTGTACTCCTCATGCGGTTCGATGTGAACGAGCACATCGACAATGTCAGGGCCGGCATTGAGAAGCCGGTGTTCAACGGCATGCGCAATCGCATGTGCGGAGCGCACGCTCAGTTCAGGGTCGACCATGATGTGCAGATCAACGAGCATCGTGCCGGCAACATA
>PXBO01000082.1 GCA_003566885.1 Opitutia bacterium
CTCCGGTAGGCCTCCTCGTCCAAAGTTATCGTTTTCATGCTACTATTCATGTACACACGAAGCTTTGATTGTCAAGTTTTTCGCGATCTGGAACTCGTCGCTCACCACGTCCGCCATCAAACCTGCGGCATCCTTCAGGTCGGGCATGGTGCCACCGAGGAAGGCGAGCCCTCTGGTCATCGGCGACGAGCCGCCTCCGCCCGAGGCTACGACCGGCGGAGCTGGCCAAAAGCCGGATCATAGTCGCCCCCCTTCCCTCCCCGTTGAGCGGTAACCTACGTTCGCAATTCGTAATTCAACATTCGGAATTTCCGCCAACCCTCGGGGCCCTGAATTCGGCACTCGAACTTCGGCATTCGGAACTTTTCTCCGGCCGCCTCTTCCAGGTCGTCGAAGGTATCTCCCGTGTGGCGGGCTGCTCGGTTCAGGCATAGGAAGAGAATTTTTGACCACAGATTTCACGGATGGCACAGATGCCTGGGTTCTGGGTATTTCATCTGGGGATTCTGTGTCATCTGTGGTTTGGTTTTATCGGAGGAGGCCGAAGAGCCAGAGGGGGACGCGTTTTGAGCTGCCGTGTTCGATGTCGTCGATGGCGAGGTGGGCGTTGGCGAGGTCTTTGAGTTGGCTGCTGTCTTTGTTGGGTCCGCCGACTTCGATGGTGTATTGTGCGTCGATAAGGAAGTCGCCTTTGGGGGCTGCGCAAACGGGAGTGTCTGCCGGCAGGTTGGCGAGCAGGAAAGTCTCGCGAAGAACCCCGCGATCGGGCTGCTCGGGAGCGCAGAGGGCGGATGCCAGATTGGGATCGCCGAGGTAAATCCGATCGGGCTTGTCCATGGAACCCATCGGGCTGCCCTCGCGGCGCAAATTACGGATGAGGCGCGCGTCTTCGAGGTACGCAAGATAGTCTTTCAACGTTCGGTCGTCGGCGATCTGCAGGCGGCGGCGCATTTTCGCGAAGTCCGGAGTGAAGGGGACGTTGCGGGCAATCGCGGCGAGCAGGCGGCGGATTCGCTTGATGCTCGCGCCGGTGATGGTCGGATGGACGGCGGGCAAGTCGCTCTCGAGGCTGGCCTGGGCGCTTTGCTGCAGCGTTTTGATGTAGGCCGTTTCCTCCTCGAATTCCAGTCCATAGGCGTAGTAGCCTTTTCGCAGGTAGGCCTGGAAGTGCTTGAGGATGGGCGTCTTCGTTGCGGCGATTTGCTTCAACACGGCATGGGCGTGGGCCTCGTGGTTTTCCAGCAGTTCGCGGAGGGAAATCACACTGAGGGTCAGGCCGTGTTTCAGTTGCAGATACTCCCGGAAGGACAAGCCCTCCATGGTATGCACCAAGAAGCGGCGGCTCAGGTCGTGGGAGCCTTTTTGCAGATGCAGGAGCGAGCTTCCCGTCGCGAGGATCTCCAGGTCGGGGAAGGTGTCGGCAAGGCTTTTCAAATCCCTCGACCAGTTATCCGCACGATGCACTTCGTCCAGACAGAGCAGGCGTCCGCCCCGCCGAACAAAAATTTCGGCTAGTTCGTAAAGCGACCGGCCGGCGAGCAGAAAGTGATCGGCGGGCAAGTAGAGGCAGTCGGTGGAGGTGGCGTAGTCGGGATGTTTTTCCGCGAGGTATTGGGCGGTCCAGGTCGATTTGCCGACACCCCTCGGCCCGGTCAGCAAGTGGCAGCGTCCGCTGAGCGGTTCCGTCAGGGGCCGGCGGTGCTGACGCAGCAATTGCCCCACCAGTTGGCGGCTGAGTTCAATAAGCGTGTCGTCGGGCATGAAAAAATATTCCCTTTAAAAATGGATTGCATTACGTAAATTAACGACTAATTAATGTAATGCAATCCATTTTTACGCCCAGTAAATCGGCACCCACAGATTTTACGGATGGGCACGGCGGCGTGGGCGGAGCCACGCCCTCCAGAAAATCTTATACGTTTCCCGCAGGATTTCGGAAATAAGAGAATAAACTACGTCGAACGGGGGACTCGACCGAGAAAGCTCGATCTAGCCGGTCGATTGCACCCGGAAAGCCGCTTACGGTTTGTAAAGAATACCCAATTGGGCGGCGGTTTGGGCGAGGCGTTTGTCCAGGATCCAGAGCGGGACGTGGGTGAGGCGGGCGGACGCACGGAGTTGGATGTCGCTCCAGCCGATCCCGAGGCCGTGGAGTTGCTGGCGTTCGATAAAGTGCAGGCACTCTTCAAAGGTCCCGGTCTCCGCCCGGGGCTGGCGGCGGAGATCGGCCAGGGTCGCCTCGCGGTCTTTCAGATTGCCGGTCGCCAGTTCGCCGATGACGAGGGTTGAAATTCCCTCACGGAGGCACAGAGCACGCAAAGAAAACCTTCGTGCCTTGGAGTCTCTGTGAGATTAAATTCCGTTGTACTGGTTTGAAGGTGCTGGAATTTCGGGGATTGGTCCCGGCCAGGGGAAGTTGGTCCCGATAAACAAGGGGGGGTCTCACGCGGAGGCGCGGAGCACGCAAAGAAAGGCATGGATCGTCTAATCTCGACCGGTGTACCTTTTCTTTACCCTTGGCGTCTTTGCGTCTTGAGCGAAGCGGGCGTGAGTTCCGTCTTTTTCCTCTCACAGCCCGGAGCAAACAAAGAAAAACTCCGTGCCTTGGTGTCTCTGTGAGATTATTCCTTTTTCCTGATTGATACAGAAGTGGCCCACTGGGGCCTGGTTCTTGGTATATGTTTCTTGGCCACAGAGATCACAAGGAACACAGAGAGGAAAGGGTGAAAGTTAAAAGGGAAAAGTGAGAACGAAAAAGTGGGATGCTGATAGTTTTGAGAGCCTGGTTCCTTCGTGTCCTTCGCGCTCTTCGTGGTTTAATCCATCCGGAGCCCAAGTATTCCGAGCCGTTCCTTTTTTGTGCTCTTTGTGTTCTTTGTGGCTGAATGTAGTGTGGGGCGGGCAGGGATGCCCGCGCTCCCGGGAGTGGCCGGAAGCGGTCTGGATAAGTATTGCGACGTTCGAAAACGCCGAACGCCTTTCCGGCGGCACGGGCGGAGCCGTGCCCTCCAGATACATGCAGTGTCCAGGGACGATACCCGTTTTCGGGTTGGGCGGCGCGGGTCCTGAAACATACCACTCCGGTCAGGACTCTTTTCGCTTTCGGCGGCGGTAGATGCGGGTGCGGTTGACGCCGAGGAGGCGGGCGGCTTTGGAGATGTTGCCGTCGGCGACGAGGAGGGCGCGGGCAATGAGGCGTTCTTCGGCTTCGGCGAGGTTGTAGGGCAGGCCCGCGAGGGCCGGGTCGCCTTCGGTGGACTTGGTTTCGGGGTCACTGGCCGGGAGTTTGTGTTTGAGATCGAGCGCGAGGCGTTCCACGAAATGACGGGCCTCGCTCTCCGACAGAACGGATAACTTGTAGAACACCGGCAGGTAGGTGTCCCTTTTTCCGGCCGGCAAGATCCTTCCGCCGGGCGCGATTTCACGAAAGGCGAAGCCTTCCAATCCGTCGCGCCGGGCCGCCTGCTGAAACGTTTCCCGCTCCGGGGCCGGGACCACGGGTATCCACTCCAGCGCCTGCAACTCGGGCAGCCGTTCCCGCGCCTCCTGCTTCGCCCCCATTTCCGCCTCGATCTCCAATAGCGGTCCGGGCGAGGAAGATGGCGAGGGGTCATGGGGAAAGGCTGGCCGTACGGGAAGATGCATCGGTCCGATTAGCACTAGCAGGAATGCTGCTCGGTTAAGGGCCCTCGTCGTAGCGACGCCTGCCAAGGTGTCGACCCGGGCGTGTCCCGGACGCCTCTCGTTTCGACTCTTCAGTGTAAGATTCGCTACGGAAAACGAGCTTATCGGAGTGCCATTCGCACTAGCAGCCTGTCGGCGAAGCCCGGCAGACTCCTAGCAGATAACGCACCAAGGTACGCACGCCACCCGGCATATTCCGTAATTTCTTTCGCACCGGACAATGCCGGGGGTTCGCACAGAAATCCCTTGGCCTGCGTGCCGTCCTCCAGGTGTACCGTTCCGATCACCAGCGGCGGCGGCACCGCCGCCACAAAATCCCCGAATGCTACAGTGTCCAGTCGCCACACTTCCACTTCGATCCCCGGTCCACTAAATCCCGGAGCGCGCACCAGGCCGGGCTTGGGCGGCTGGACCTCGCTCAGCGCGTACAGGCGGTAATCGGACCGCGTGCGGCCGGAGCGGACCAGGACCGCCCCGCGCTCGGTCAACTGGCCGTTGAGCGGTTGCCCGCTCAGGTGCGCGCCCACGACCACGAGATCGATTCCTTCGACGTCTTCGCCGGTTTCCCCGTTTTCCTCCGGCGGAGACGCCGGCAACGGAACGGCCGTCCCGCCGAGATGGCCTCCCAGCGCGTTGTGCAGCCGGGTTCCCAGCCGGCACACGGCGGCGTCCCGAAAGGCCGGGGCGAATAGACTCACCCCGAACGGCAGACCGTTGGCACGAAAGCCTGCCGGAACCGCGACTCCGCAAAGATCGAGCAGGTTGACGAAATTGGTGTAGTACCCGAGGTCGGTGTTGCGTTGCACCGGCTCCGCCTCCACTTCTGCATGGGTGAATATCGTGCCGGTGGTGGGCAGCAGCAAAATGTCCATTTTTGACCACTCGGCCTCGACGGCCCGTCGCAATTCTTCCAGCCGGTACGCCGCGCGAAACGTATCGACGGCGCTGAAACGGCGTCCGCCTTCGATAATGCGCTTGGTCACCGGATACAGGGCTTCCGGATGTTCGTCGATAAACGGAGTGATCGCCGCCAGACGTTCCGCCACCCAAGGTCCCGAGTAAAGCAATTGGGCGGCCTCGTGAAAGGGTCCGTAATCCACTTCCACCTTGCGCCCTCCGATGGACTCCAACCGCGCCACCGCCTCGTCGTAAAGCCGCTCCGCCTCGCGGTCGCCGAAAAACTCCAGCCATTCCGGCGACGGCACCCCGAAGCGAAACCGGCTGGAAAAGGCTGCCGGTTGCGGCCGCGCGGGTCGCCGGCTGTAGGAATCGTCCGGGTCGAAAGCGGACACGATTGCCATAATTTCCAGCGCGTCGTCGCCGGTCAAAGTGAATACGCTCATACAGTCGAGCGACCGACACGCCGGCACCAGGCCCCGGTTGCTGAGCAACCCGCGCGTGGGTTTCCAGCCGACCAGATTGTTGAAGGCGGCCGGAACCCGTCCCGAACCGGCAGTGTCGGTGCCGAGGGCGAAACTCACCAGCCCCGCCGCCACCGCGACGGCCGACCCCGAACTGGACCCGCCCGAAATGTAATCCGGATCGAACACACAGGAGGGCGCACCGTAGGGCGAACGCGTACCCACCAGTCCCGTGGCGAACTGGTCCAAGTTGGTTTTCCCAATCAGGATCGCACCCGCGTCGAGGAGCCGTTGCACCGTCGCGGCGGTAGCCTCCGGCGTATAAGCATACTCGGGACAGGCCGCCGTGGTGGGCATGCCGGCGACATCAATGTTGTCCTTCAACGCGAACGGAATCCCGAAGAGGGGCAGTTCCTCCCCCGCCTGAGCGCGGGCCGCAACCTTCTCCGCCGCCGCGCGCGCCTCTTCCCGGGGAACCCGGTGTATCCAAACTTTGTCGTCGCCGCGCGCCTCGATGCGCGCGTAAACGTCATCGATCAGCGCGGACGGCGTCAGTTCTTCCGAAGTGTAGGCTCGTCGCAGCGACTGCAGGTCGAGGCTTTGTTCGCTCTTCACGCCATCACCTCCTCCTTGATCAGGACGATCGGATGGCCCGCGTTGACCAGCGTGCCCGGCGTCGAAACGATTCTTTCGACCACACCTCCCGCCGAAGCGGTCACGGGGACTTCCGTTTTCATGGCTTCCACGATACTGATTTCCATTTGATGTTTGTTTTTTTGTTTTGATGAACATCCCCTCGCCTGCGAGGGGAACACGGCCCCGGATTTCAATATCCGGTCGATCGCCGCCCTCCCCTTAGCAATCGCAATGCCAACCGCCGAATGGACGAAAAGAGCACTCGCCAGGAAAACCTCGTTGCACGTGAACCGCCGGCAAAACGGTTGCATTTCGCAACAGTTGGTAAACGGGGGCCGGTTGCTTGCCGTGACGAATCCCCCGCCGCTCGTCACGGAAATATCAGCTCATGCATTTCGGAAAAAAATTTTCGAAAATCGGCACAACGCCGCGGACACAGGAATTTGACCAAATTTATACAGGAGAAAAACAGCCATTCCGCCGTTCTGCCTCCCTGTTTTCCCGCCCAGGGAAGCTCTCAAAGGTCGAGCCAATCTCAAACCACGATTTAGCCGGTGTTACGTTTCTTCAAACAGCGAATAGCATTCTCTACCGTATTGACTCTATCAATCGATACTATATCGCTTTGATTCAGGTGATTGGGAAAAATCAGTTTCACTTGGACAAAGTATTAGCTTTCCTCAAGGGACTCTACACCTTGCAGGAAAAGTCTTCCCTCGTTCGGTGGATCATAGACGGCCTTCCGGAATTGATCGGCGGCGACAACTTTATGGTGGGGCAACACAACTGGCGGACGCGAACGCCCCTGAACCTGAGCCTCAAACACCCGGCCGCCCGCGCCGACGTCCTCGACGCGGCTTGCGAGTCCGGAGCGATTTGGGAACATCCCATCTGGGCGACAAACCCGGACCCTTCCAAGGTTACGAAAATGCTTTCGGAGATGATGACCCTTGCGGAATGGGAATCGCATCCCATGTACTGCGAAGTCCTGCGGGAGGACCGAGTGATGGATCACCTGACGATCGAGTTCCGCCGGGACCGGAACGTGGGTTACATGATTGGGGTCACCCGGTCGTCCCGGGGCTTCAGCGAAAGGGACCAGGAGACCCTGACGATCCTGCGACCTCACTTTGAGCAGGCCTTCAGCAACGCGCGCACCCTGCAAACAAGTTTTCTTGCCAACAGTTCCGATCTTCGGCACCCGACCGTCACGCACGCGATCGATCATCGCGGCAAGCTCATGAATTCGCCACGGGAGGTCCACGCCCGCTGGGCACGTCGATTCGGAGCCACTACGGCTTCCGTGATCGACGAACTTGACCGATGGATCCGCCACCACCTGGATCTGCTGAACCGCGGAGTCATCGACACCGCGATCGCCCCCTTTCTTGTGAAGCAGGAAACTTGTGTCATTGAATTCCGGCTACACCGTCAATGGGGCGCGCGCGGCTACGTCATTTCCGAGAAAACGCTCACCAAAGGCACGCAAGATTCGCACGGCCTGAGTCCGCGGGAAAGGGAAGTCCTGCACTGGGTGCGCGAAGGAAAGGAAAACAGCGAAATCGCGGTAATCCTCGGAATGAGCAAGCACACGGTCAAGGATCACCTGAAACACATCTACCGGAAACTCGGAGTGGACAACCGCACAGCCGCCGCCCGCATCACGGGGGGAAATGCCTGACCCGACCGTAGCCGCGGTTTCCCCTCGCGGCAAAGAACACGCCACGACTTCCCCTCGTGGCGACCGAGTTTACCTCGGGAGGATCTCCGGGCATGGTTCTCCGGGCGTAAAGCCCGTCGCTACAAAATCTTCAAGCTTCCTTCTTCGATCTTCAATCCGCCCGTGGCGACCGAGCGCTTACCTCGGGAGTTCGCCAAGGAGTCTCGCGGGGATAAACCCCGTCTCAACGCGCCTATTACCCCCTCTTATGGGGGATATTCAGATTTCGAATGACCTGATATTTTCCCCTATGTCTGATTAGGTTGAACTCCCAACCTTTCGGAACCTTTTCGTTTTCCGTGTATCCTATGAAAATCGCACGTTCGTTCGAATTCGTGAAACTCCGGCAAAGCCGCCCCTCCGTCGCCGCCGGCTTGCTCTTTCTGTTAGGATTTCCCGCCGCGGCACTGGCGGATCTGACGCATGACCTGGAGTCCGTTGCGGTAATCAACGCAACCGGTTACGTCATCGATTCCGATATCGACAACCTCAGCCCCCTGTACGATCGCGACGCGATCCAGGTGGAAACGACGATGACCTACAGCCGGTCCGGGGATTCGTCTTTTTACTACCGGTATCGCTTCGATATTCAGTTGCTGGACGAAAACGATGTCCCCCAGTTCCTGGTTCTCGGACTCGACGGCGAAGGTCTGACGCACTCGGCGTTTCAGGATGTCGATCTGACGGAGGATCCGGGACCCGTCACTCTCCCGACCGTGGCGAGGATCCGTCCGAAGGAACGGTTGAATCCCTACATGAACTACCGGGCCGAGGTGAAGGTCTTCCGCCGCGAGCTGCCCTCGGGCACGGACTTCACCGATCTCGATCTCTCCGGGGAAACCGCGGCGGCACGGTACAAACACTTCAACTCGAGAATCAGCGGAGACGCCGCCTTCAACGTCATTTCCGAAGTCGAGATCGTATCCTGGAACCGTTTCCACCGCGTGCAGACGGACCCGTCGAATGATTTTTTCCGGGTTGCCGCGCTGGTCCGCCTTCACCGTTACGACGATTTCAACGCTCCCGTATCCTCGGACATCATCAACACCCGGATCCACGCGGTCATGCGCGACGATCAGGGAACCGTGATCCCGCTCCAGCAGTCCTCTTTCGATTTCTTCCAGAACCAGCCGTCCTACATCGAAGAAGGCGGAGGGCTTCCCAAACGCCCGCACACCCTGGGCGCGGTTCGCAATCTCAACCTGCGCCCGGCCAACCAATTGCTGTCCCGCTCGCGCACCTACCGGGTCGAGGTGACGGTAAGCCACTTCGAAGCGCCCGGCGATCTCGTTCCCACCGCCGGAAACAGCCTGACCACCGCGGTCGAGCAGTTGCTCGACTTCAACGGCACGCTGGCTTTCGCCGGCGCCACCGGAACCTTCGCCAGCATCGCCGCGCCCGCGCCCGGAGTGGAAGCCGTCGGACCGGATTACCTGCAATCCACCCTCCGCATCAACAACCAGAGCGGCACTTTCCAGGGCATGACCTTCGGCAACGGGACGCCGCTGGGAGTCGAATTGAGAAACGACGGGGTCGCGACGTTGATCGACGGCTCCTTTGCCTTGAGCGGGATGGGCGTGCCGTCCAATCCGGGGAAAATCGGGTACACGCTTCACGACCTCGTCGTCGAACCGGATCAGATCAACGGAACGGTCCACCTTCAGCTTCCGGCGGGTCTCGGAGTCGCCGCGGATCCCGACACGCGTATCCACGAACCGAATATCCTTTTCCCGGAAGTTTCCCTGGACGGCCAGCTCAAACCTCTCGACGCCACCCTCGAGTCCGCGGCGGACCGCTGGGCGGCCGAGGAGTCGAAGCCGTTTGTTTTCGAAAGCACCGCGATCTTCTGGGATGTGGACGACGACCGGTTGCGTTTCAAAGTGCCGGCGGCCGCGAGCGCGCGGTTTGTCCGGTTGGGCGAATACGATTCTCTCTTCTTCGACGAGACCCTGCCCGCCAGCCAGCGATTCAAGCCGTCAAACGACGGCTATTACTGGCGACTCACGAGCGTGACCAGCGCCGAGGTGGTGATCGATGCGGATTCCGCAACCGGAGCGGCGCTCATGAGTTGTGACCTTTCCATCGGCCTGACCCTCTTCATGGGGCACTTCCCGAACGCGGTGGTCGCCGCCTCCGGCGGAACCCAGCGTATCGTCCAGGATCGCGTCGACACGACCTACGGCGGCCTGGCCGGCGTCGACGCGGTGGAACTGTTCTATCGGCGGGATTGTCCGGACGGCGACTGTGGCGGCGAAGTCGGGCCGGAAACCCTGGTTTTCAATCCGGACGGCGAGAGCCTGAACTTCACCCGTGACGGCGGCATCGCCGCGAGCGGGGTCCTCGAAACCCCCACCACCCTGAATTGGGGCTGGGTGGCGGAGGCCGGCGACTTCGCACAGAATGCCACGACCTTTCTTGATGCCGGCTTTCATGCCAGCGGTTTCTTCATGGCGGCGGCCCAGTATGCCGGAGATCCCGTTTCGCAGGCCGCGCGCCTCCTGCTGACCGGGGTGGACGCCGCCGGCGCCGACGTCGTCGAACGGCCGGGGACCTCCGCCTACACGGCCGGTCTCGGCGACTACCCGGGTTTCAATTTCCGCGTCGTCGAACACGGCGACCAGGACGGAAGAATGGTTCTGGCGGGCGAATCGACCGATCCCTTTCCGCTGACCAACCGGTCCTAGTACTACGTGCGCCGCGCCGGGGTCACCGGCATCCACGAAGCCGTAAACGGGCAGTTCAATCCGGTCGCCACGATCTACGGAATCGACTTCGAGTTCACCACCCTCGGCTGGGCGTTTCTCGACAGCGAGGCCGTGACCAGCCGCACCGCGGGGAGCCTTTCGGTACAGTATCCTTCCGACTTTGATCTGGAGTTCGATAAGCTGATGATCAGTTGCCAGGGAGCGCTGCTCGGAGCCGATATCGCCGGATCCGACGTCGGCGCGACGAAGAAGCTCGCGTATTGGAACGCGGATTTCAAACCGCTCTCACTCGCCTTCGAGGGGAAGGACGAGGACCTCTGCGATCCCTCGAAGCGGCGGCTCGTCCTCGGCGTCGAGGCTTATGCCGGGACCGTTCCCCAGCCGCTCGCGGGCAAGATCGGGTTTCAGACGAACGGCAACCTGATCACGCTCGCCTCCGGCGACCTGGACCCGCCGTTCGATTCGCGTTTCAAGCTCCCGAATTCCTTTTCCATGGGCGGCCCGGGCGACGAAATCTACGCCGCGACGCCGGTGGGCGATGCGTACCTTAACGATTACACGGCGGCGCCGGACGATTTCGGATGGATGAATATCTCCGCCTACGTCGATGTTCCGTTCTTCTCCGACATGGAGATTCACCTGCACACGAGCGCGCGAAAGGATGACGACGAGGCGCTGATTTACATGATGGGCGGTTTTCCCGATCACGGTTTCTCCGTCGGCGGAAAGCACTTCTTCAACGAAACGGTTTTCGACGTTGGCAATCGCGGGTTTCCGCAGGGAAACAATCTCACCGTCGCCCAGTACCGGTCGGGCATCGACGGCAGCGTCCAATACCGGCCTCGCGTTAAGAAACGCTGGCTCGGCGTCATTGATTTCGATTACCCGCTGCAATGGCGGGTGGCGTCGCGTTCGCTGGTTTCCTTCGAGGATGAAACGACCGAACTGCTCGTGCTGCGGGCCGAGCACCGCATCGACTATCTCTCCCCCGAACAGGTCGAAATCAGCTTCGGCGCCAGCGTCTCGACCCTTCCGAAAATCAGCATCGCCAACTTCGTCGCCGACCAAACGAGCGAAGTGACCGGGTTGCTGCTGAACTATTTTCAGACCGAGGTCGTCGACGCCGGCATCCAGGGTTTGAACGAGATCCTCGACGTCAAGCAACGGGACTTTTTCGAGAAGGTGTTGAGCCCGGCCGTCGACGCGACCGTGGACCAAGTGATGAACGCGGTCACTCCCAACTGGAACGCGGCGACAAAACAGTGGCATAATCCCAATCTCCTTCAGGTAATCGACCAGGGCCTCCTCGATGAGTTCGACGGTGTCGTCGCGCAGATTCAATCCGCCCTGACAACCGCAAAGAACGCCGCCGGCGTCCTCAAAGAGATTGACGACCGCCTCGCCCAGGCGGAAGACGCGCTGACGCAGATCGAAGGTTTCATCGAGGAAAAAGACGGCAAGCCGCTGGGCGATCTCGAATCCGCCGTCCTCGGACTGGCCTCCATCGTTTCGCAGGCCCTCGACAAGCCGGAGTTCCACGAGAAGATCTCCGAACTGCTCAAACGCGGCGAACCGCGGATCATCGAGGTCCGGGTCGCGATCACCCAGGTGCGCGATTTCATCACCAACGTGCGCGATGCGATGGGCGAAGGCGGCGACTTCGCGAACCAGGTGATTTCCCTGGTCGATAACAACGTCGCGTCGATGAACGGAGCCGCGCAGAAGGTGCGCACGGACATTGAAAAGGTTCTTCTGCAGGTCCGGCCCGGCGTCGATTCCCTCGCCGATTTCGACGCCGCCCTGCGCGAACAGATGAAGCAACGGATCGCCGACCACATGATCGGTCTTCCGGTGATCCGGGAGTTCAACCGTCTCATCAAGCAGCGTCTCTACGACACAACCGCCCTCCTTACCGAGGCTATCGACGAAGTCTTCGACCAGATCAACCTGACCCTGCGCGACATCATCCGCGAGGTCGCCGGCGGGCTGGACGAAAAATTCGACGAGATGCTGGGCGATGTGGCCCCGGTCATGGCCACCGCGAACATCGACGGCTACGCCAAGATCCGCAACGACTCGCTCACCGAACTGCGACTCGATCTGAAGGTGCAGATGGACATGCCCGACGAAATGAAGGCGCACGTCTTCCTCCTGATCAAGGAACTCAGTTCGGAGAACTCGCCGGCGGAGTGCCTGCCCGCTTCCGGCAAGGCGACCGAGGTCACGATCGGGGCGAAGGACGTTTCCGTGGATTGGCTCTTTCCGGACGTCGCCATCAATCTGGGCGCGAAGTTCGTGATCGCCGGCGATCCGGACAACAATTTCCCGCTTCTGGGAATGGGAGGCGGGATCGACGTCGTGGGAGATATTTCCTTCGCCGATTCGATCGTCATTAAAAAGCTCGGCGCCTCTCTGATGTTCGGGAAGTACGAAAACTACATCAGCGCCGCGGCCCAGATCGAAGTCCAGGGATTCCAGGGCGGCGGAGGCATTTTCTTTGGAAGGGCCTGTTCGATCGATCCGTTTTTCTGGGATGAAACCGTCGCGGCGGTGATCGGCGAACCGCCGTTTACCGGATTCTATGGATACGGCGAATTCTGGATTCCGATCAACCAGCTCATCGGCATTCCGTCCACCTGTCTCTTCAACCTTTCCGCCGGAGTCGGAGCCGGTGCCGGGGTGTTCGCCGAGGGGCCGACCGTTTTCGGAAAAATGTTCCTCGGGGTGAGCGGCGACCTCCTTTGCATCGTGAGCATCACCGGCGAGATTTCACTCGTCGGCGTGGCGCGGCCGAGCGGTCTCTCCCTCGCCGGCGAAGGCCGCTTCCAGGCCGAGATCGGCTATTGTCCCGTCTGCCTGAAACTCGACAAAACCGCGCGCCTCGTGAACGAGAACGGCAAATGGAGCCGCTCGGTCAAGTAACCGATCCGCAAGACTCAGCTTCAATCGTCCAACTTAAAGCACAACGCCGCCACCGGCCACACGAACTCCTTTTTTCCATGAACGCGAACCCTCCTTCTTCATTTTCACGAGCCTTCGTCCGCCGCCGATTCACCGGGATTCGCGCGCTACTCGCGCTTTCCCTGCTGCCGTTCGCGCTGGCCACACTCACCGAGGCGCAGCCGCTACAGGACGCGCTCTTCACCGTGGGCACGTCGGCGAAGGACGGTTCCAACGACGACTGGGCCTACCTGCTCTTTCAATTGACGAGCGACGGCAACGACCTCCTCACCCGCCGCCTCGCGATTTATGAAAAGCCCGGCGGTATCAACACCCCGGGATTCTTCGAACACAGCGGCAACGTTGCCCTCCAGTACGATCCCATCGTCATCGCCGGCCTTCTCGCCCGCGCGGCCGCGATCGGGCAGGCGCCGGGAGACCTGAACTCGGCCATCGACGAACTATTCGGCGATCTCGTCCCCTCCCCCGACCTGTCGGTCGAAGAGAAGCTTTCGGCGGTTATCATGGGATCGATCGGTGATCCGCGGCAGTTCGGAAACCTCATGCTCCTCGCGCGAATGCACCCGGGGGTGAGTCTCTGCCTGGGACTCGCTCACGCCCAGCGCATCGGACCCGGCGTATCCACCTTCGAAATACGGGAGATCGGACCGTTCGGCCAGGAAATCGGCGTGGTGGGACGCGTGGAAGTCGACGCCGCGTCCCCCGTAGTCCTCCCCGCGCCGGGCGCCCCGGTCGCGGTACCGGACACCTCCCCCAAGGGCCACTTGAACGCCCGCCTGCGCTGGGCCTCGCCGGATCCCCTGCGCCGTCTCGCTCTCCTTCAATACGGCTTCAACGTGTACCGGGTGGACCGGACCTTGACCGAGAGCCTTGGCTGGGATGAAACGCCGCCCGATCCCGGCATGTTGGCGGACCTGGCGCTCACCGAGGAAACCATACAGCGCGTCAACCGCTCCCCCGTGCTGCCGTCCGTCTTTTACGACGCCGTCTCCGTGCTTGATCTCGAAGCCGATCCGAACACCGCCTTCGTCGCGGATGACAACGGTCTTTCCGAACCGGGCGCGGTGCGTTTCGAGGATGGGGACCGGTTCTACTATTTTGTGACGGCGCGCGACATCCTCGGACGCGACGGGTTCGTTTCGCCCGGCACGATGGTGATGATGTCCGACCGCGTGCCGCCGCACTCGCCGCGCCGCCCCGAGGTTCACAACGAAGTCGCGTTCGTCGACGGCGAGGAAACGCATCACCTGAAAGTCACCTGGCGCCAGACCCCGTTCACACCCGACGAACCGATTTCCGGATACTACGTTTACCGCTGGGCCAATCCCGGCGACGTGCAGAAATACGCGATCAATCCGCTGGTCAACCAAATCTCCAACTTCATCCCCCACGTGCCCGGGGAGGAACGGCTCTCGTTCATTGACAACGGACTCGATGCGCCGACGGTCCCCGAAGACTACGACAAAACCTTCTGGTACACGGTCCGGGCGGTCAAACCGACGGCACTCGGGGGCAACCTCTCCGCCAACAGCGCCCCCGCCTTCGGCGTGCTGCGAAACCGTTTCGCGCCCGAAGCGCCGGTGGGAAGAATTACCATTCACTGCTGCCTTCCAAACGTCATGCCGGACCGGATCGAGACCGTGCCGGACCGGGAGGCCAACGATCCTCTTCGGGTCTATGTCGATCTGGTGGCTATCCGCGAGACACACACGGTCACCTGGGCGGAATTCGCCCTACACGATCCGGAAAACCGCGAGAACTCCGTCGGCCGGTTCAATTACCTTTTCAATCGCGACCAGGTGGGAACGCGACTCGACCTCGGACGCCGGTTGCTGGCCGAGAGCGGTGAAGCGTTGCGGGTATTCAGCCGGGTGGGCGACTCCGGCGGAAACGTCTCCGCGTGGGTCGAACTCACGAGCAGCGCTCCCCCTCCCACAACGGGCTCCGTCCGGCGTTACATCTTCCGCGGCGTGGAAGACTGCTCCGAGGTTCGTCTGGTCGAAGGCTCCGACTGCGACGGCCATTCCCCCGGCGGACTTCCGGTTCCGGGAAGTCCGGTGATTCCCGAGGACGGACAGAATCCGTCGAACCCGATCGTGATCGCCTTCGATCTGACCGACCGGGCGGAGGAGTACCGGGTTTACCGACGCGTGGACAACAGCAATCTCACGCTCTGGCGGCAGGGTCTGGCCGACGAGGCCGAAGCGACGGAGATCGTCCTGGAGGACGCCGCGCTTCCGCCCAACGCGGGTGAAGTCTCCTACTTCGGGCAGCTCCTCGACGACAACGGCAACGCCAGCGAGCTCAAGTTGCTCGGCACCTACGTCGCCATCAAACAACCGGCGCCCGATCCCATGCTCAGCCAGCCCGAGGTCGATGGGAGCGACGGCGATCCGCGAATGAAGATCCGCTGGTTCTGTCCCCCGCACGGCGTGGAACGTTTTGAAATCATGCTCGGCGTGATGCCGGGCTCCCCGCCGCATTCCATTTCGCCCGAGCTGTCGAGCAACGTGGCCGCGCTCAACGAAATGATCAATCTGGGCGTCGATGCCGGAGGAGGAAACGGAGGCAACGTCGTCAAGGTCGGCGTTTACCGGACGCCCGCGCTCGAAGGCGGTTTCGGCTTCGGGCCGGACTACGAGATCAGCGTTCCGGTACTGAAGGGAACCGTCTACCACGTACAGATCCGTGCCGTGGCCAAGTCCGGCGGGCCGAGCAGCTACAGTAATTCCTACAGCTTCGTATGGCCGACCGACGCGATCGACGAAGCCACGGGGCCGATGGTGCCCTGGCCGGCCCGGACTCCGCCTGCGGTCGGCGACGCGGCCCACGCGGGAATCAAACCGATACGCGTCGAAATTCCCGAATTCAACGGGCTGGGCGTCGTCATCGGCGAGGTGCCGGCCGACGCCATCCGGCAGGGAGAATGGGTCGGAGACCTTCTCGGCGCCGACGCGGATTTGCGCGATTACCTGTTCGATGTCGATGACGCGAACGACACGCTTCTCCCCCTCGTCCTCTACCGTTACCAGGTTCCGAGCACCGCGTATCCACAGCCGTCAGGAGACCTGATCCAGGTTTCGCCGATGATGATCGATATCGTCACCGTTTCCACCGAGACGCAAACCGTCATTCGCGATCCGTTTGTGAAACTGCTGTCGATGGGCACCGGCACGCCCCAACCGTGGCCGATCGTTCTGCTCGACACCCAACCCGCCGTCCGAACCGCCTCCTACGCCTATGTGATCGTCCGCTTTCGCGCGGACGGCGAAATCGCGTCCGTCCACCCGGTCCCTCCGATCAACGTCGAATGATCGGCATGTTTGTTTTTGTGTCATCCGTTTTTCTCATGAATTCATCTTTCAAACGATCCGTCGCCTTTTGCGCGGCCCTCTGCCTTTCGCTTCACGCGTCGAGTGCGGTTGATGCGAATGGGGTCGAAACGCCGAACGAGTTTCACTTCACCGCCGACCTCGACGGCGACGGGCGACTCGATATCGTCATCCTCGACCGCGCCAGCGGTGGCTTTCGCGTCGCTTACCAGCAGACACCCGGAGTCTGGAACTGGTTTCCGGCGCGATCCACGGGAATGAACGCCATCACCGGCGCTTCCGTCGGCCGCTGGTTCGTCACCGACCGCGATGGGTTCGCCGTCGTATCTCCGGCGGCCAATCACGCCCACATCATTCACGCATCCGTTCCCGGAGCGCTTCCGGACGTCGAGTCGGTCTTCGGCTGGGGCATCGGTCCCTCGGCCGTGGCCGCCCCCGACATCGGCGGGGCCGGCAATACCGTTCACTCGGACCTGTGGCTGTCCAGTGTGGAAAACGGCGCGCCCTCTCCCGTACGGCTGGGCGCCCTCCGGCACAACGGGACCACTTTTTCGATCCTTGCCCAGTCTCCCTCCGCGCGAACTCCGGCGCAGGTGCGGACCGTTCCGCTGAAGGAAGGCGGCATCGACTTCGTCGTCATGCTCGCGGTTCTCGAAGACGAGGATGACCTGTTCAACGCGATCTCCTTTGCCGAGGGAGCGGCGGATCTCATGATTTCCGAAGTTGTCCCCGCGGGATCGGAATGGACCTCGGGGCTTCTGGGACCCGGGCCGGAGCATCACGTCCTCACCTGGCGTCCCGGAGAAACCGGGTTCCTCGCCCATGCGGTGGTTGAGAATCTTCCGAATGAATTCTCGCTGGCATCGCCTGTGAGCCACGACCTCGGTACGGCCATAGGACAATTGCACATCGTCGCCTCCGACGACGGCCCGCGCCTGGTGGTGATCGATGAAAGCGGCACCCATGCCGATGTCCACGCTTTCGACGGAACGAACCCGCCGGTTTGGTTGCAGGAACTCCAACCGGCGCCGGGCGACGTCATCACCGGGATCCTTCCGGTTGCATCCGGAGGATTTCATCTCTTGAGCAGGAACGCCTTCATCGGAATCACGGAATCGGCAACCCTTCACACCCCGGACGGAGGACTATTTGTCGCGGGCGCGCCGGCCAATCTTCCGCCCCTTCGACCCGCCGCCCTGCGCGCGAACGTGTTCGCGTTCGGAGCGGAACCCTTCGTGGATCCGGCCGCCGTCCTCCTGGGGCGATACAGTGCGCCGGAGTGGACCTCCGACCCGAATCTGGAAGGGGACCAGTTGACTGTCGTTTCCGAGGCGTTCGAGGGATCGGCCGTCGGTCTGGGCGGAAAGACGCCGGTTTCCCTGGGAACGGTGCCCATGGGGACCGCGTTCTCGCTCACCAATCAATACACCGGCGCCATCTCGCTCCACAGCCTGGATACCGGAGGAGGAGCGGTCGGGCCGTCGGCGGAAATCTCGCCGATTCCCGGAATCAAGTCACGGGCGTTCTACCTGGAACTTCAACCGGTCCCGCAGAACGCGGAGGTGTACTTCCGGATCAATGACGGATCCTGGACCCAATGGTTCGGACAATCCGTTCTCGTCTACTCGAACACGTCGGTCTCGTATTTCGCGTGGGACCCCGTCGCCCTTCAACCTTCCGCCCTGAAGTCCGCTTCCTATCAATTCGAACGGCTTCCCCACGAAATCGACTCGGACGACGACGGCGTTCCCGACTTTGTCGAGGTGGCGCTCGGTCTCGATCCGCTTGGCGGGGTGGACAGCGATGGCGATGGCTTCAGCGACCTCAACGAAATTCTCGCCGGCACGGATCCGAACGACCCCGACAGCCGCCCTCT
Source organism: Opitutia bacterium (assembly GCA_003566885.1). GTDB lineage: Bacteria > Verrucomicrobiota > Verrucomicrobiia > Opitutales > T3Sed10-336 > SLOW01. Next base: position 18,276 of record PXBO01000082.1, read on the forward strand.
GAAAGAAGGCGATATTGAGGATTGGGACCCGGGCATGTCGGAGCGTCTCGAGGAAAACATAGCCTTCCGTATGCGCGTAGCCCCGCATCCGATCGACGGAACGACCGGAACGCGCACCACGGCGGCCGACGGAGTGCGGCTGGAACTGTACGCGCTGGACGGGTCTTCGCTCGGAGGCAATGCCGCCGTCGAATTGGACCAGCCGAACGTGATCGGGCCCGGACTGAAACTGGAGTCTGTCGTCGCAGACAACCGCCCCGGATTCGTCGCGGTCATGACCGAACCGGTCTTTCCCGTGGCCACCGCCGACGCCGACAAGGACCGCGGCCGGGAAATCGCCGGGCTCTTTGCCATCCCCGCGGCGACCTTGCCCGAAATCGACTACACGCCGGGCGGCGGAACCCTGGCCGACGAAGCCGCGGCCTGGATCGCCGCGGCAAAACTCGCCCGCGACAGCGTCGAGCGCCCGGTCGTGAGCGGAATGTGGCATGAAATCGACACCCTCGCGGCACTCCTTCTCGAGTGGAAACTCGAAACGATCTTTTTGGAGCGGGGACTTCCCGGGCTCGAACCGGGCAAGCTCACCCTCTTCGGAGGACGACGGGGCGATGCCGGACGCTTCGCGCCACGCGCTTCCGATTACGCCAATCTCCGCGAGCGCCTCTCGGACGCGCTGCCCGGTTACCTCATCGACAGCCTCTTTGAAGAAATCGCCGAAGCCGCGATTTCCGATCCCGCCTACGAGGCACTTCGATCCGCGGCTACCGCCATTTACAGCGCCAGCAGCGCGTCCGCCAACGCGGCGGACCCCGGAACCTACCTGCCTCCCTTCGACGTTCTGCGAGCGTTTGTCCGCGGCGCTCCCCTGCCCGAGCCGTATCTCTCGGAAAGCGGCATCGATCCCGCGACGCTCGCGGCGGCGCAGGCAAGCGCGGCATCGCTGCTCGCCGGCCTGCCGCCCCGGCCCGTGGAAACCTTCACCCTCGTCGTCGAAGAAGACTCCTTCAGCGGCGGGTGCCATCGCCTGACCATCGAAGGCACCGACCAAAGCGTGAACCTCTTCTCCGCCCCCGGTCTCCCCTACGCGTCGACCGACGGATTCTCGCTCCTCCCGGGAACGGTCCTGGAGGTCACCGGCCATCCGGACCTCGACGAAGGCGGCTGTCCGGGAACCGACCTGGAAGTCCTCCAGGTGACCGTCATCAGTTTCCCGATACACGACTCCATTGACGCCAACGGCAATCTGCTCCCCGATGCCTGGGAGTGGACCTTCCTGCTCGGCGAAGGCAATCCGTTCGACGACGATGACGACGACGGCTATACAAACCTGCAGGAGCTTCTCGACGGCACCGACCCCCTCGATCCCGATTCGTACGGAATGGAAGCGGTCGACCTCGGTCCTCCGACAGTGGAAATCGTCATGAACGGCTTTGACGATGTCGACCTGTTGTGGACGTATCCTTCGCATTACGCCCAATTCATCGAGTGGATACCGGAAAGCAGCGAAGACCTCGTATCCTGGACGCCATTACCGGCTGTCGCCGTCGAAGTGGAGCCGGGTCTCTTCTCCATGCAATTCACAGTTCCCGACGATAACTTCTTCCGCATCCGGATGGCCCTGAAATAGTGAAGCCAAGCGGATGGCACTCGTCGTAACCACGCCTGCAAAGGCGTTGGTTAACCGCTAATCTTCGCTAATGTCCTCTAAACTCTTGCGCGAAACACGCCAGATTTCCTGGAGGGCGCGGCTCCGCCCGCGCCGCAAACCGTGCCGGACGGAAACGGCGGCGGGTTCCGGTTCGCACGCACCAAACGTCAGGAACACCGGCCCCCGCGGCGGCGCGGGAGCGCCGCCCAGGCAACCTTTTTGTACCGGCACCGCTGGGTTGGGTTGAAACGTTTCCCGAATTATCCAGGCATACCAAAGCTCCTTTCGGAGAACTTCTGTCTCCAAGTATTGGCTCTTCGCGCCTTCGTGGCTTCGCGTGAATCCATGGCATCCGTATTCAGGTCTCCGCACATAAATCCCGAGAACCCGAATTAACCGAGCGCCATTCCAATTAGGAGCTTTCTATGACGAGATGGGATGCAGGTAGATCGATCAAGTCGGCCCGGTCGCGTTGCACCGTTGCATGCCGGCGGAACATCCGGGGTGACCGGAACTCATCACTCTGCCGGTGGCGCGTTATCCTCGCTTTGTTCGCCCTGCTCTTCTTCCGCCTTGCGCGTGGCTTCCAGCATTTCGCGCATCAGGTTGCGGTGCATTTCCGGCCCGGTGAGGTCGAGGCGTTCTTCCTCGATAAGGCGCGGGAAGCGCGTCACGGCGCGGTTGGCCATGGGAAACTCCCAGTCGGGGTCGATCGTCACGTGCGCGACTTCCCTGTCGGCGACATGAAAGATGTTGATGGCTTCGGGCGTGCGCCGCCAGATCTCGGCGGGATGGCGGACCACTTCATGGCTGCCGTCTTCATAATCATAGCGCAGCACCACCGGTCCCACGAGCCCGCCCTTGTTGGCGATTTCAGTGATATAGAACACACCGCCGCGATCAAGCAGGTCGCGCTGCCAGTCTTCAAGTCCTTCGAGCATTTTTTCGAAGTCCGTCTTTTCCTTTTCGGTGACGAAATACTCGTCATGCTCGTTGTAGAAATCGGCGAGGCCGGGCATGCGTTCGACGCGCGTGACGATGCCTTCGTCGCGATTGCGCCGCCATGTCAGGGAGACAGGCTCTTCCTCGTCCCGCGCCCGGCGCCATTCGGCTTCGCGTTCGGGATCCTTGGTCGTCGGCGTCAGCTTGCGGACATTGATGATGGCGTATTCCATGTGATCGGTGGAATAAAACCAGCCCCGCCAGAACCAGTGCAGATTCGTCCCCGCCATGTCATCCATGGTGCGAAAGAAATCGGCCGGCGTGGCGCGCTTGAACATCCAGCGATTGGTATATTCGCGGAAGGCGCGGTCGAAGCGTTCGCGCCCGAGGATCGATTCGCGCAAGACCACCAGCGCCGTCGCCGGCATGCCATAGGCGTTGTTGCCGGCCTGGATCAGTGCGTCGGACCGCGTCATCACCGGCTGGCGTTCGCGGCTGACCATGTAATCGACCATGTTGCGCGGTTCGCCCCGCCATGAGGGATATTCTTCCTCCCAGCGCTGTTCGGCCTGGAACTGCAGGAAGGTGTTGAGCCCCTCATCCATCCAGAACCACTGGCGTTCGTCGGAATTGACGATCATGGGGAAATACTGGTGCCCGATCTCGTGGATGATGATGCCGATCAGCCTGTATTTCGCACGCTCGCCATAGGTCGCCTCGCCGGTTTCCTTGTCGATCTCCGGCCGCGGGCCGTTGAAGGTGATCATGGGAAATTCCATGCCGCCGCCGATGCCCGTCAGCACCGACTGCGCGGTGGGATAGGGATAGGGGAAGGTGAATTCCGAATAGACCTCCAATGCATGCACCACCGCCTGGGTCGAATAGCGATCCCACAGCGGCATGCCCTCGCGCGGATAGAAGGACATGGCCATGACCGGCTGGCTGCCGCCCTCCTGATGGTGGCCCATGGCGTCCCAGACGAATTTGCGCGAGGCGGCGAAGGCGAAGTCGCGCACGTTCTCGGCGCTGAAGCGCCAGGTTCGCGTGCCGTTGTCGCGTTCGCGTTCGTTCTCCGCCGCTTCATCAGGCGTGACGATAAAGATGGGGGTTTCAGCGTTGCGCGCCTCATCGAGGCGGCGGCGCTGTTCGGCGCTCAGCACCTGGCGCGGATTGCGCAACTCCCCGGTAGCGGCGACAACATGGTCGCCGGGCACCGTGATCTCGACCTCGAAATCGCCGAACTCAAGCGTAAACTCGCCGAGCCCCAGAAACTGCGTATTGTGCCAGCCGCCATAATCCGTATAGGCCGCCATGCGCGGGTGAAACTTGGCAATGGAGTAGACGGCGTTGCCGTCATCCCACATTTCGTAACCGACGCGGCCCCGGAACACGTCCTGATCGTTAACCGTGTAATGCCAGTCCGTCGAGAAAAGGAACCGCTGGCCCGGACGCAGCGGTTCGGGCAGGTCGATGCGCATCATCGTGCCGATGACCTGATAATCCAGCGCGCGGCCGAGTTCGTCGGCAACGCGGGTGATCTTCATGGCGCCGTCAAACTCGCGCCGCTCGATCGCCGCGCGCAGAGCACGGTACTCCATCGCAGCCTCACCATCGTGGGTGACGGACAGGTTGCCATCGGAATCGGGCGAATAGCGGCTCAGATCAAGATGCAGCCACAACTGGCTCAACGGTTCCGGCGCGTTGTTGTGATAGGTGACGGTCTGCGTGCCGGTGACCCGGTGACTGTCCTCGTCCAGCGTCACCGAGATCCGGTAATCGGCGCGCTGCTGCCAGTAATCGGGTCCCGGCGCGCCGGTGGCCAGCCGCACGCTGTTGGGCGTTGGAAGCAGGGAATCGATCGGCCTGAAGGGGTCGTCGCCGACCTGCGCCAGCGCCGCCACCGGGCCTGCTATTATCAGAATCGCAAATATCCCCAGCACGGCGAAAAACGGACGAATCATCATCCCCTCCAGATTAAATTGAAAAAAAATCGCTTTCCAGGCGGCACGGGCGCCCGCCCGCTGGAACCGGTCTGAAGGAGCGCTATCATGGAAAAGAGAGTGGGAAACCGGAGAGAAAGGTCAATCACGACAACAGGTCGGCTTCAACAGGGCTTAAGGCGTGGGTGAGAACGGGCGCACGTCTCAATGGCGCCACAACGCAGGGTTGCACTCCTTGCGGAGTGCCTTCATCGCTGTGGTTGGGTTCGATCCTACACCGGTCGCGGGTGTGCGCAGATTGTTATGGACTGGGGGGAGGGGCGCGGCCGACTGCCCCTACCGGAGAAACAACACGCAGACCGGTGTCGGCGCAGGAGCGGTGTGCGGGGTGGAGGTCAGACGCCCGGTCTCGAGGTCAACGCTGAAGAGAGTGAGGTCGTTCGAACTTTGATGTGCGGAAAGGAGCCAGGCGCCGTCGGGTGTGAGTGAGAAGTTGCGGGGTTGCTCGCCGCCGCACGGTATGACCTCCAATCGCGTCAGCGCCCCGGATTCCGTGTTCCGTTCGAAGACCGCGATACTGTCGTGGCCGCGATTGGCGGCGTAAACAAAACGGCCGGCGGGATGCACGCGGACTTCCGAGGTGGTGTTCCGGCCCGTAAAGTCCTCGGGCAGCGTTGAGACCCGCTCGAATGGCTCGGCAATCCCGGTCTCGGAATTGTAGCGGCAGGAGGTGATCGTGCCGTCGAGTTCATTGAGCACGTAGAAGGATTCCCCGTCAGAAGAAAACGCGGTGTGCCGCGGTCCCGCGCCGGGCGCTACCGTGACAATGGCAGGCTCGTGCGAGCTGAGGGTTCCGTCCTCCGGATTGATTTCATAGGCGAATACGCGGTCGAGACCGAGATCGGCGACGAAGACGATGCGGTTGTCGGGCGATATTGTGACCGAGTGCGGATGCGGACGATTTTGTCGCGGGCTGGGTCCGGCACTGCCTTCATGGTGAATGAGACTCGCGCGCGGTCCCAGACTGCCATCCGGTTTGATAGGAAACGAAACGACGTAGGCGCCGCTGTAGCTGACTGCGATCGCCATGCGTCCGGTTTCATCGATGGCAAGGTGCGTGAGCGAGCCGCGATCCGCCAATTCGGCATTCAGTGCCGTAAGGCGTCCGGATTCCCGATCCACTTCGAATGCGCCCACGGCGGCCGACCTCCCGCCGTCGGATGTGGTTCCCTGCGTGAGCGCGTAAACGAAGCGGCCGTTGGGATGCAGGGCAAGGAACTCCGGGTTCGGCAGTTCGGCCACCAGTTCCGGATCGGAAAGGGCACCCGTTTCGGCATTGATTCGCACGGAATAGATGCCGCGGCTCTCGCCGCCCGTGTAGGTACCGAGAAGCGCGATATGATCGTTGGCATAAGTCAGATTGAGCGCGCCGATTGTCATGAGTGAAAGAATAAAACGAAGCATGGTCGGATATGAGAATTGAGGACTATTAATGAAACTGAAATAGAACGGACGTCTTCCGGGTCCGGCGCGAGTCCGGTCGTGCGCCTCACTTCAGAAACCGGCGCACCCATGACGGGACCAGCGGCTCTCCTTTGCGGTCAAGCTTGCCGTTTCGGAACTCGGCCACAAATCGGAACGGCGTCCGATACTCGCTGTTATCGTAAATGGTCACTAGCGGCAGCTGTGCAATAGCACGCTCCAGATTATCAAGCGTCCGGTTGTAACGCGCGTCCAGTTTTCCGACGGGCACGTCATGCCCCCCTATTGCTACTCGATCGCGAACTCGCTGCTTCGACAAGGCTGCCGTCTTGATTCCAACAAAAATAAGATGTACGTCGAAACCGGCTTCTGCTGCGTTAGCCGCGAACGCTACTTTCTCTCCAACCGGGTCGGACAATACGGTTTCAAATACAAAGCTTCGCTTCAGGCGAACGAAATGGTCCCGAATCGCGGCAATTTCGCGCGCCGCGGGGTAAGGATCGATGCCGGTTTTGCGCGATAACACATCCGCGTTGAGGAAGGGTAACAAAAGTTCCGCCAGATACGATTCATAGAAGGTCGATTTACCCGCTCCGTTGGGCCCGGCCAGGATAATCAATAGGGGTTTAGGCTCAGTCATCGGTGTTGCCGGGGTAACCTGGACCGTTTACTTTCCGCGCGAATATCGTCCGGAGGTTCGGGCAATCACCGCTTTCGCCCTCCGTTTCCCTTTGGCAGTTTCCACGACGGATAGGGCGGCATCAAGATCCTTCCGTAATGCCGTCTGCATCACGCGAGCCTGTGCCGGATACGAAAGCACGCTTTCCATCACCCGGCCAACCTCCGCCCAGTGTTCAATCTGCTGGGGCGGCGACCGATGAAAGAGGTCTCCCTCCTGTTTCGCCTGCTCGACTAATTCGTCACTCAGCCGCACGGATTTGCTCATACATTCAATTTGTGGCAATTTGCCACAGTGTCAAGTCGCAACTTGCCATTCCCGAGGTTGTCGAAAAAATTGCGCCGCGGGAATAGGTACGCTGGTATTTCCGGAAGGCCCGGACGGACCAGTGGTACGACCCAAAGACATCGGTAACAGTTATCTCAAAAACATCGGTTCCACTTCGAGGTCGGACCGCAAGACGTCTTCCGGATCCCTCGGACAACACGGGCTCCAGACTTTCCCGGATTTCCACCAGACGTTTGGGATTCCTGTCGAAAATGTTGGGGTCGACTCTTTTGATTGTTCTTTCCGGTATTCACCCGTAGGTTCCGGGGCAGGGATGCCCGCGGTCCCGGCCTGCGTGCAGAGGCCGCTTGACTCTCCTTGGCCGGAAGCGCTTTATGCTGTGGGCATGAGCCAAGACATACGCTGGGGAATAATGGGACCGGGGCGAATCGCCCGTCAATTCGTCGCCGACTTGCAACATGCCGACGGCGCGACCGTTCAGGCGGTCGGCTCCCGCTCCGGCGAACGGGCGGAAGCCTTCGCCAAAGAGCACGGTATCCCGAACGTCCACGCCGATTACGGGTCACTGGCCGCCGACCCCGAGGTGGACATCGTTTACGTGGCCACACCCCACCCCCAACACCGGGAAAACGTCCTGGCCTGCCTGGGTGAGGGCAAAGCGGTCCTCTGCGAGAAACCGTTCACCATGAACGCCGCCGAGGCCCGGGAAATCATTGCCGCGGCCCGCGAGCGCAAACTGTTCCTGATGGAGGCGATGTGGACCCGTTACCTTCCGGCGGCCCGGAAAGTGAAGGCCTGGATCGACGAGGGCGCCATCGGCAAGGTGCAAATGCTCAAAGCCGATTTCGGCTTCCGCCTCCCCTGGAATCCGAAGGATCGCCTCCTGGACAAGAAACTGGGCGGCGGCGCCCTGCTCGACACCGGCGTTTATCCGGTATCGTTCGCCTCCTGGGTTTTCGGACGTCAACCGGAACGCATCCAAAGCGCCGCCCGCTTGGGCGAAACCGGAGTCGACGAGTGGTACACCGCGATCTTCGATTACGGCGACGACCGCATGGCTTCGATCACCAACGCCGTACGCCTGCCCCTCAACAGCGAAGCCCTGATCATCGGCGAAGCGGGCAAGATCCACGTGCCCTCGTTCTTCAGCGCCCGCGATGCCAAACTCACCCGACTTGACGGAACCGAAGAAACGTTTTCCGACAAAAGCTCAGGCCGCGGCATGCAACACGAAGCCGAAGAAGCCATGCGCTGCGTCCGGGAAGGCATCCTGGAAAGTCCCGTCATGCCCCTCGACGAAACCCTGGCTATCATGGAAACCCTCGACGCCGTGCGAAAGCCCTGGGGGCTGCGTTACGAAGCGGATGGGGTAAGGGAAAAGTGAAAAGGCGGTAGGAAGGATTCGGGCTGAAGGACCTCGCCACGAAAAGGGCCTTCTTGAGGCTTCATCAAGTCTTCGGAATTCTTTGTGCTGTGTTCGCCTGAAAACGCCGACTCTGACGCAGGCCCGCGCGAGCACGGCCGCCACATGAGTTCCGCGACGAGTTCCTATCAGGCGGAAAACTGCAAGCCGGGTCACAGGTTGTTCGACAACTCCCCGACCTCAGCGCGAGGCGCGTATCCGGATCATGATATCGATCGTTGCCGGTTGATCGACGGAAGCGCTCCCTCCATTGAATTCCGTCCCTGTTGTCGCGTTGGCGCCATCCAGCAACGCCACCGACAAATTGCGAAGCTCGGTCCCAGGCGCCACCCCGATGGAATTTTCGCCGCCGATGTCCAGAGGTCCGTCGATCCGCCCGAATCGGCCGGCAAACTGAAAAACGATGCGGTCCCCGGTCGCCAGAACGAAAAAATCGTGCCACTGCTCGGCCGCCGGCGCCGGGAAACGTTCCAACGTGCGGATCCCCGCCGTCTCCTGGCCCTCGTGAAGTCGGCGCTTGTTGCGGATCCGGACGGGATTCAATTCGTATCGGTGCCGTGAATCGGCCTCACGCACGAAAACCGTAAAACCCGACGCCAAATCCTCGGGGAATCTCATCTCCTCGTAAGTCCCTCCAAGTTTCACTTCACCTTCCAAAAAAAAGGCGTATCCCTCCGTGTCCGGAAGAAACAACCGGGCCGGTTCCGGCGCCGATACCACTCCCTCCTCCGTGATTTCAAACGCAACCCTCTCCTCTCCGGCATGCGAACGGCCCTCAGCGGTGGAAAGGGCTCCGGGCCCGCCAAAAGCGGTCACCCGGAACCCCGTATCCTCAACACCCGCATGAACCAACGCGCGGAAACCAAACAACACCAAAAAAAAGCATCCCGCCCCCAACACCCCCCACGTCCGCACCTTCATAAAAAACCTCGCCGCCATATCAGGATAAGAAACAAACAGGATCCATTCGTTACACTCCAATGAAATTTTCCGTTTTCCATCAACGGAATTCCGCAATCGCCCCCCATGACTCTTAGGCCTAGCCTGAACCAGTCCGTTTCAATGCAGCCCTCAAGCGATACTGCTCCTATCCCCGTTCCAAAGGGCCAAAGCCTCCTGCACGGTGGAGGCTGAGATCTCAATAACCCGCCCGCTCACAAGAGGTTTCACCATTTCAGCGGTCACCTCAGGATGCCAAAGAGTGCACACGGCCGGCTCCACCATCGACACCGCCTCCCATTGAATCACCCGGATGCACTTCTGCAAACGTTTGTTCCGTTTCTCGTCAGACAGTTTCTTCTTAAGGAACAGATTCCGCAACCCGGTATCGATCCCGGTCTCCGGATCCCGGCTGTAACCACCGTGGAATCCGTTTGTCCTCAATTCCTCCATGACCTCGCGCGGTGCGTGCAGCACGACCACCGGCTCATCCCCGTTGGGCGGGCGCCAGAACTTCGTCGGGTTTATCCCCCCCGAAATGTCGCTTTTGCCTTCTCCCTGCCCGACCAAAAACGGATCCGGGGCATAGGTCTTGAATCCGGTCATACAGGGCCCCATCACCCAATCGCAATGAACGGCCGCGTTCGCCCAGGTTTTGTACAAGGTTTTCATCACCTCCATACCTCGCAACGCGTAACAATGGGAACGCTGAATCCCCCTTCCGCCCCCAGCGCGAACCACGCCTTCGCCGATCGGCACGGGTAACGAGTTGCAGTGCTGGCCGCCCAGCATGAGGCATTCCCAGTCTCCCGGAACCTTCGCGAGAAAACGCTTCACATCCGCTCCGAACGTCGTCCGAAAAACGGCGTCGTCCTCCAGCACGAGCAGGGAAGCCACGTCATCCATAATCGCCCGCTCGAGTAGGCACAGGTGCGAGCGCAGGCATCCATAGCTCCCCGCCCCCGTACGCCAGAACCGGGGAACGCCCACCTTGGCCCCGTCGATCGCCTCGAAAAGACAAGGTTCGCGAAACGGCCATCCCCCGTTTTTCAGTCCATTTCGGAATCGCTCAAGTCTGTCGGGAAGCCGCTTTAAGTTAATCACCCACACCTGATCGAACAAATCCTTCAAATCCTCTCTCTCACTCACCCATTCCGTTCCGTTTATCATCGGTTTTTGTGTCATAAAGCCCTTCCGTCCTTTCATTTTCGACGTCCACAAAGTCAAATTCGCTCAAACAGCTTCGAACCGCTTCCTCATAGGGCACAAAATCAAACACTTTCAGTTTACTGTGAGGATTGCAGTTGAAGACGTGAAAATCTTCGGCCTCGAACACGGGTCGCAATTCGGCAAAACGCTTTTCCAATTTCAAGTAGGTGGCATTGTTCCCCCTGATCGAGCCTGACTTGCGATCCTGGGCAAAGTGATACTTCACCGTTGCGTTCATCCGAAAGTCCACCCCCAGCAAATAGACGGTCCTGATGCCCAGAATAAATAGGATCCGCAGTGCGGCCAACATTACCGACCGGCCCCCGCCGTTTTCTTTATGATTGCCCCAATTAATGGTGTCTTCCGAAAGGAATTGCCGCGCATTGAACCTCTCGTTGGTGCGAAAAAAGACCACGTTCGGACAATCCCCGGCGCGCAGATCCATGAACTTCCAGGAATCGCTGTTAAAAATCGCTTTTTCGGCGTGACAGATTGGAGCGAACTTCATGATGCACGGATCCAGCCAAACCGAGCGCACGAACTGATCCGGCGGGTCCACCGACACCCATAGGTTCGGCCGAAAGCTTTTCACCGCGTTGTTCAGCCCGAGAGATAAAATCCCCGGCCGCTTGAGCAGCGAATGGTCCACCCCCGCGAACGACGGCCCGCCCGCGATCAAAAAAGCCGAACGCCCCCGGAAAAGGTTCCCAAGCCAGAGAGGATGGTGATCCTCGCTCAGAAACATCGGAGGCAGCTGCGGAGCATCTTGTTTTGCACTCCGGGCCGACCTGCCATTTTCCCCATGATCCACAAAATTGCCGACTCTCGAGGAAGTCTCCTTTCCGGGAACGGCGGCCCACTGCAACAGCCAATTCCAAGTTTTCGCGGCATCCATTTTCGCCACCTTCTTCGGTATCTGTCTTCGGAGGAGTTGATCCAGGAACCAGTCGCGATAGGCCTTAGCGTAGTCACTTGTCACCTCAAGTGACGGGAGTTCCCGGTCATTGAATGACAGTTTTCCAATCAACCGTTCATGGCCGGTAAACCAGGAGCGCCCATACGCCCACGTCGGTTTGTCATAAAGGAGCCTCGCTTCATAAAGGACCGTGCTGTTGATGGACACGACGCCCGCGGACTGCAAAATCAGCGTCGAAAGATCGCCGGCACCCGTCATCAACGTTCCCGGAAGCGTCTCGCCGGTAACCGCGAGGCGGCTCATGGCATCCTGATTCCGTCTGTGCTTACCCGCCCTCGGATGCGGACGCACCACCAGTTGCACTTCGGGAGGCAAAATCGAACGCAGATGCCGGACGTGGGGTTCAAATCCATCGAGGTTGTCGCCGAAGGTATTCACCCTGTCGGTCACCAATTGCCCGGCGAACAGCACATAGGGCGCTCTCACGCCCGGCGGCAGTTCACCGGCCGGCGCCCCTTCTCTCGCCGTCAATCGGACCCGCCGCGCTTCAGGATAGTCTCCCTGACCGTCGGAAACAAATGGAGTGTCGCACAACTGCGACTCCCAGCAGAACCCTTTCGGATCGGCACTGAAAGTTCTGTAATGTGGAAACCATCCGTTTTCCCCGTGGACGACGGGAACCGAATTCTCCGCCGCCCATCGCCTGACCTCGTGCCAAAAGTTGAAAAACCCCCAGGTGACGATTACCTCGGGTACTCGACCGGTTCCGGTAAAAGTGCGAAAATGCTCCAACGAGGTGATGGTCTCCGGCACAACCGGCGACAAACCGCAGGAACGGCATGCCTTGAACAGGCTCGCGTCACACATGCCGACTGGAAGAAATTTGCGCGAATTGCTCCCGGTATTCATCGGCAACAGTTGTTAGCAGCGGCAGCGCCGGTCGATCAACCTCCTTCCGACACCCGCGGGACAGGCTCTGCGGTCGAGGCCGACGTAGGGGACGCCGGCCTCGCCGCATTGCCCAGGAGCGCGGCAGGTGAGCCCGATCTCCGGTTCACTGGAGAAGTCGGAGATCACCACCCGCTCCTGCCCGAGGTAACGGTTGTCGGCAAGGGTGGATCCGCCCCGGCGCATTGAATGCAGCCGGTTGAGAGTGTTGGCGGCGAGGCTGAGGCTCCCATGATGGCATGGGAACGGTCCCGCCGTCGGAATTCGAAACGCTTTCCGCCGCCTTGTGGTCGTCGTCCGGCTCCGGGAGGTTGAAGGCAACGAAGTTCGTCACCACACGCCCAGCTCCCTCGTGCCAGGTTTTCTCGAAACGCCCACCGCCCGTGCGCACGCGTTTGATCACGTTGCCGGCAGCGTCATACCAGTTCTTTTCCTCAAAAACCTTACTCGGTTTATGTTTTGTCGGCTCGTAGCGGCGGCGCACGTAAACCCGCCCGCGCGAATCGTATTCGATCTCGGTCTCAGCGGGCGAATCTCCTTTCGCGTCGGACCCTTTGCAAACGATGCGCGTCACGCGGTCGAGGTTATCATACCGCGTCTCCTCGGAGAAATCGATTCCCCCTTTCACACTCGTGCGCCGGTTGCGGAAGTCGTAACCGTAAAACGTGTCCCGGTAGGCGTTTCTGTCGACGTACCGGCGTTCCCTCGTAAGGTTCCCGTCCCCTCCGGGGGCGCCTTCGTCGTATTCGTTGGACACCACCAGTGCCATGTTGTTGGGTGCGCAGGCGCCGGCGGGATTTTCGTCGGTCGCGCCGGTGTCGTCGGTCCCCTCCCATTTCTCGGCCACCTCTCCGCGAACCGTGTACACGATGCGCTCGATCATGCCTCCCGGACTCTTCACCCGGGTCCGGCGACGCCGGACATCGTATCCGTAATCGGCCTGCTCGTAATCGATCCCCGCGATGCCTTCACCGGAGGAAGGAACGTTATGATACACACGTTGATAAATCCGGTTTCCGGCGCCGTCGTAAGCGTTTTTGCGCCAGCGCGTCCATCCGCTCCGGTCAAACTGGTCCGACTCGCTCAACGGTCCGGAACCTTCCGTGCGCCGGGCCTCGATCTCGTCGATAACCCGGTCTTCGGCATCGCGGCGGACGATCCGCACCGGATCGATCAGCTGATAGGTCGCGTAATCGCTCCCGGTTGCGTAGCCCTCGCCTTCGCGCTGCTCGCGTCCGGAGTCCAGATAAATCGTCCAACGCACGCGCCGCCCACTGGTGGGGGTTCCGTCGACATCGGCCTCCTGCACCGGTCCCAATTCCCGGGTGATCCGTCCCTGGCCGTCGTGGTCGTAGTCCGTGACCCTGTGCGATCCGCCGCCCGGGAGAGTGCTCCAATCGATCGGCACGTTAGAAAGTAGCGGGGTGTCCGCATCTTCTATGCGCTTCACCAGCGCCCCCGTCGCCAGATCGTGTTCGTTATAAGTAATCATCCCGCGCTCGTCCCGCTCCCATGTCAGGTACCCGTAGGAGTCGAACTTTTCCACGCGCGTGCCTGGATCCCCGGAGCCCTGCTGTTGGATCGGCACTTCCGGGAAAATCGTCATGCGCTCTTCGATCCGGAAGGTGTCGTTTCCGGAGCCGTCCTTATGCCAGGTGTATTGATAAGTCGCGGATTCGATTCCCGCCGATCGGTCGTCCGCACTGGGATAACAGGTCTCCTTCGAAACCGGATAAATCGTCCCCCGGCCACTGATCTGGTGACTGATATAATTCCATTTCCGGAGTACGATCTCATTCCCCTGCGTCCCCTCCTTGAGTTTGCGACATTTCAGGTAACCGGGCGCTCCGTTGGCGGGCCAGCCATGATCCGGATAGAACTCGGTGACCCGCAGCAGCCCGCCGGTGTCGCGAAGGAATTTCGCGGCGCCGCTGCTTTCGTTGTACCCCACCAGATCCGCTTCGGCCTCGTCGTAGAAAGCGCCTCCCACCTCTTGAAACGCGGAAGGCTCGGCCTCCAACACCGTGCGGGCCTTGGCGTCAAAACGCCGGTACGTGCACCACTGCTTCGTTCCATCCTCCGATTCGAACACCTTAAGCATGACCTGCCCCACCCGGTTGGTAAAAACGATGTTGCGATTGCCGTCGGGAAGGGTCTCCACCGTCTTCACTACCCACTGATTGTACTCCCCGGACCGGGGGTCAAATCCGCTGCGGGTGCGCTCGAAGGCGTACCTGCGGCTGCCCCCCATCACTTCCTCCACCACCGCGCGACGCCGGTCGTCGTACTCGAAATAATAGTCCGCATACTGCGCCACCTGCCAGTCCGGCGCGGTCAGCGGATCGATCGAATCGCCGGTCATCCGCTGGTAGGCCCCTGGCCCCACCGCAAACTTCAACCCATGCGGCACGCCGGGCGGACACCAGTTCGTGTAATAGCGAAAGTAATAGTGTTCCAACGTGGACCAGCGCCCGCTCTCGCGCGTCTCCACGGTAACCCGCTTCAGATCCCCGAGGTCCCCGTTCCGGGGTTCGTCCGAACTCGACGACCAGGACCGCGATTCCGGCTTCCCGTCCGCCTGGTCGTAGTATTCGAAAATATTGCGACGGACCAAATCCCCGTCGGCCAGGTACACCACGCTCGACAGTCTTCCAACGTGGTCACCTGTCTCCGCGTAAGCATACTCATACCGGTTGCTGGAATTGCCGCCCGTCATTTCCACCGCGACCAACCGGTCCTCGGAATCGTACTCGACCGCCCCCTGGTGCCCGGCGGGGTCGGAGAACCCCTTCAACAGGCCCCGCTTTGCGGGCGACACCGTAAAATCATGGAACCGGGTTTGCCTCCCGTCGGCGGCGGTGTGCACGAACTCGTTGTTCCCGGAATCATGCGCCAGGCGATCGTGACTGGAAAAACGAGGTTGGTATTCGGCGCCGTTCCGGTCGTCCTTGTCGAACCACACCACCGCACCAAATCCCCGCACCATGGCCAGGGTTTTGCCGGCATCCCTTGCGATCAGATGCGGCAATTCGTTCACCGCCCAATGCTCGCCGTTGATTCCCTTGCTCAAATCCCCCTTCCGGTTGCAGTAGCTCAGCGTATGGCCCCATGGCAGCCCGAAACCCGACGACGAAATCCCCCTCACCCGGTAGCGAACATCGCCATTGGCATAGCTCAAAGGCTCCGAACGGGTTCGGGCCTCGTCCTGGTAAGGCGGCTCCTCGCTCGATTCAACGGAGCGACTGGAAGGGGAACCGGGGGAAGCCGAAACTTCGGAAGATGAGCTGTAATCCTCCGACGACGAACTGGAACTCGAGGAAGAGGACGAAGAACTGGAGGAGGAACTTGATAACGACGATTCCCTGCTTGAGCTCCCCGAAACACCGCCGCTGGCGGCCATCATACCGGGCAACGGTAAATCGGCGGGATTCGGTACCCCCCGCCGGTTGGAACGCAACTCGCTCGGGTGGGAAATTTCGTTTTCCCCGGAAAGACCCTCATTTGAGGATGATATTTCGCTCATTTTCTTCGGTTCCGTTGATTATCCAGGCCAAGCAAGACACCACGTCCGCACTTTGTGCTGCTGACAATAAAAGAAACAAAACCCCGGTTTTCGTTACGGATTTCACGATGATTTTTTGGCAAAATAGCGAGATATCTACTTAACCCACTTAATACCAACATTTTGAATAGGTTATCTTTTTCACAACCCAGAGAACATCAGCGCGCCGAAGCCACGGATGAAGGCCGTGGAGCGCATTACCGTAATGCCGGCGCGGTCCTCGAAAGGGGTGACCAGGGGTATGTTCGACTCAATCGCTAAACCAATAGGTGACGGTCAGTTCACCATCGGTGGCGGCAACGGGAATGTATTCGAATAAATGGTCTTCACCGGGCGCCACCGGGCGGGACAGGTACAAATCGACCTCGCCTTCCACCCGGTATCCGCCGATCCAGGCGTCGCCGTTCAGAACGCCGCGGATTTCGAGATGCAGGAAGGCGGGAGGTTCTTCGGACGGGGGGGTTATCGTGAATGCCGCCACGCGGTCCAAACGCAAAGGGCTTTCGAGCTGTATCGGAACCGCTTCCAATAACAATTCGTCCTGCGACCCTACGCGCACAACATCCGAGAGAATCGCGACCAGAGGCAGGGCGACGATGAGGCAGAACAACAACGCCATAGCGATTCGGCGACCCGACCGCTTATTATTCTCCGCAGGCGCCGGCGGGACAGGGGCAATTGCTTTCCGCAGGGCCTCGGCCATCTCCCGGGCGGTCTGGAAACGATCACCGGGATGCGTTTCCAGCGCTTTTCGCAGGACGGGATCCAACCGGGGATCCACCCCGGTATCCAAGGCGGGGCCGGACGGAGGCCAGGGCGGAGGACCGACGATTTTTCCGCTCATAAGCTCGTGGAGAAGAACGCCCAGTGAGAACAGGTCCGCCCGGTGATCCACCTCGCCCGGAGACGAAACCACTTCCGGCGCCATGTAACCGGGCGTGCCCGCCGAACGCACCTGTTCCAATTCCGCTCCAGCGCCGGCGGACTCGCCGCGCATCATTTCCGCTATCCCGAAATCGGCGACCTTCACCGCTCCATTCCCTCGCAACAACAGGTTCTCCGGTTTGATGTCACGGTGCACCACCCCCTGCTCGTGCGCGTAATCAAGCGCCTCACAAACCGAAAGCGCCATCGGAATCGCTTCATCGACCGGGAGCGATCTCTCCCGAATAAGATGACGCACGTTGGGGCCTTCGACGTATTCCATAACGAGGTAAAACACGCCGGCGCTTTCGCCGAAATCATAAACGGCAACCACTCCGGGATGATTGAGACGGGCGAGGGTCCGTGCTTCACGCGCAAAATGCGATCTGAAGCGATCGTCCGACTCGCGCTCCGGCGCGAGGATCTTGAGCGCAACCTCTCGATCAAGCGATTTCTGCCGCGCCCGGTAAACAATCCCCATCCCGCCCCTTCCCAGACATTCGAGAAGGTCGAAACGAGGAAAGGCGCTCGCAACTTCCTCCGGGTCAGGCCATGATCGGGATACGGATTCAGCTTCCAAAGGGCGATCCCTTGGCAGCGTATCCACAGTCAATGCCTGTCGTAGCAAACAGGCCGGACAAACGTCGACCGCAGTCCCTGAATACAACGCATTCCCACATTGAACGCACGACTGCGGCTTCGAAACGTCGGTGCCTGCGTCGCGGTTATCGTTCATTAACGGAAACGGTTTGGATCAGCGTGATAACGTGCCGATAAGCGCCTTGATCTCATCCTCCAGTTCGGACGGTGAAAAAATCGTTCGCCCGACTTCCTCCCGCAACAAGTCGCGGAAACGCTTCCGGAACCGGTGCACGATCACCCGGACGCTCCCGGCGCTTCGCCCCAGGGACATCCCCACCTGCTCGTAGGAAAGGTCGGTCCGTCTATAGGATAAGAAATCCCTCAAACGATCGAACATTTCCGCTTTCCCTTCTTTTTCGCACTCCCCGCGCAAGCGCTCCAACACCCGGTCGAGCAAAGCGAGCGCCCACTCGCGGTCATAATGCTCTTCCGGAGTCATCATCTCCTTCGAACCGAGCCGGATCTCCGCCACATCTTCGATTTCGTCCCAGGAGACATGCGCCTTCCCTCCCCCCCGCCGCAAACGCCGCGAATGCTTTACCTCGTTCGCCATGTAATGCTTGAGGCAGGCGAGCAAAAGGGTACGGAATCGCCCCAATTCCGGACGCGCTTTCGCCAGCGCGTTACGGGCCAGGAAATCGGCCAGGAATCCTTGCACCACATCCTGCGCATCGGCGCAACTCCACCCGGAACGCCGGACGAAACCATACAAGGGACGCCAATAGATCCGGCAGAACGTTTCGAGCGCGGCCCGCGAGGCCGGAGCCTCACCTTCCGAAGCCAACAGCACCACCGACCACCGGGTTTCGGCAAAATTGGAATCGGCCGAAGGTTCTTTGCTGGGCTGAAAGGTCGACATGGCTTTTCCGACAACGGATGGAAATACCACGCTACACTTCACGGAAACGGGGTCAAGGTCTTCGAAAAGCACTCTGCCATCTATCCAGCCCGGATTCTTCGAGGGTAAATTTCCCTCTCGCCAAGCGCCTGGACTTCCGTTCATGATCGCCGCCTCGAAAACCACTCCGCAGCCCAAAACACCATGCACTCCAAACCGCGGCCCATCGGATTCCTCATTTTCACGCTCTGTATCAGTCTGCTTCCCTTCGCGCTTTCCTCGAAAGCCGAGGTTTTGCCCGACGGGAAAATCAGCGTTTTGATCGTCGATGGATTCAGCAATCACAACTGGCCTTTGAACACGGCGCTCATAAAGGGAATCCTTGAACCAACGAACCGATTCGAAATCGACGTTTCCACCGCTCCGCCCCGGAGGGATTCTCCGGGTTGGGACGACTGGCGGCCCCGATTTTCCGATTACGATGTCGTAATCCAAACCTGCAACGACATCGGCGGCGGGCCTTCCTGGCCGGAAGCCGTTCAGAAGGATTTTGAAGACTATGTACGTTCCGGCGGTGGTGTTTTCGTGTACCATTCGGGAAACAACGCGTTTCCCCACTGGGACGCCTACAACCGGATCATCGGTTTGGGGTGGCGTTCCGCCAACCAGGGAGTCGCGCTGGCGATTGACGAGGACGAAAACATCGTGCGCATCCCCGTCGGCGAGGGGCGCGGTACGGGTCACGGTCCGCGGGTGGACGCGGTTATCACACGACTGGCCGAACATCCGATATACGCCGGCCTTCCCCGGCAATGGAAGACACCGGATATCGAAGTTTATTATTACCCGCGCGGCCCGGCCGAGGACGTAGAGGTGCTTTCCTATACCCACGACGTGCAAACCGATATGCGATGGCCGATCGAGTGGACGGTGGCCTACGGCGAGGGCCGCGTTTACACGGCCACCTACGGCCATGTCTGGCACGACGACGTGCAACCCGAACGGATGCGTTGCGCCGGGGTGCAGACGATGATGATCCGGGCTTTGATTTGGCTCGCCGGACGGGAGATCGACCTGCCGGTTCCGGACGATTTTCCCACGGCCAATGAGATTTCCGTCCGCGGAGAAATCCCCATGCCTGAAAACGAGTCTTGAACGCTCGCCGTTAGACCGCGGAGTTGCGGGACGGGGACTAGAAAGGCATCGTTACGGAAAGGGAGCCGAACAGGTTTTCCCGGTCTTGGGTTTCAAATTGGCGGGTGACGTATACCACCGCATAGGTCACCTGAAGATCACGGCAGGCCATGGCAACGCCGCCATTGAATTCGGCCACCCACGGCTTTCGCTCGACACTGCGGCTGTCGCGAAACGTGTTGCCGTCAAGAAAAATGTCCCGCGCCACGTACCGGCCATCGACCCCGGCGAAAACATGCGCCCCAAAACGCCCCTTTCGTCCGTCCTCGCCGACGTGGAGTGAGGCGTCGCTGGGACGGCGTGAGGGATTCGCACCAAAATCGGTCGGCAGCCGAAAACCATAACGTACCGTTCCGCCAGCATTGCCGTGAATGGCAACGTTTCCTGCGGAAACGCCCGCATGAGGAATGAAATCCGCTCCGAAGTTATCCCCGAAAGCCCATGCCCGGGCGCGCCAACGGCGTTCATAGGTGGCAAGGAACCCGGGTTCGGTTTTCAACTGATGGTCCCACCCTCGAGGTCGATCCGCGCCAAAGATTTTATGGACGAATGACTGCGTTTCCTCGGCCAAAGAATAGGGACCGATGAGCCCGAAATTAAACTCTATTACATCAAGTCTGGTTGCGGTCCTGCTGTGGAATGACACCCCCAAAAACAACCACCCCGCGTAAGGCCGATCGTCGTCCGGCGGGTTCGCCAGGGTGATGTCATCCGGCGTATAAATCTCCTGCCCCAAGTTCAACCCAAGGTTTCGCACCACATCAGGGCGATTGATAAAAGGGAGAGCGTCCACGAACGAGCGGCGCCACCCTTCAAACCCATAGCTGTAGAAGATCAGTGTGCCGACCATCGACTGGAAGAGATAATTGCTCAGAGCGGTTCGCCCGACTCCCCCGAACACGGCATGCAGCCGCCTCTTCCAAACCGGGTCTTGCATCCGCACGATGAAGCCCGACACATAAGTGGCCGCCAAAGCGGGACCGCCTATGAAAATCGCGGCTTGCACCCCAACCGATCCCGGCGACGGCGCGATGGTCGCCCGCAGATCATAACCCGCCAGAACCACGATATTCAACGGAATCCCCACAACCAACCCGATCGCCAACAGTCTCCTGAAAAACCCGAGATGGCGCGAAGGATCGTGCAGGTAACCGCGGCGCCCGACCACCATTCCGATCAGAAACATCGCAAGAACGTGGAGCCCCATGCCTCCAAACAGGAAACCGCCCGAGACCATAAACCAATATTCCTGCAACCGCTGTCCGATGATCTCACCAAAACTCCCGCCGGAAAAAACCTCCAGCGACTTTTCCGAAGGCTTGGGTGGTGGTGGAGCCGACAGGAATCGAGGCGTTGACGCGCTCCCAATCGGAGTCGATGACGCTCACGGAAAGCCCGCCGTTTGCCGGGTTCCAATCAGCGAAGTCGTAGATCCCTCGGCGAGCACTTTTACCTTTTCACTTTTTCCTTTTAACTTTTAACTTTCCTCTCCTCTTCCTTTTTCTTGTCGTAGTAAACACTGACCTTGGCGCGGCGGTCGCCAATGATTTTGGTGGCGCGTTTGAGGGCACGGGCGGTGGAAAGGGTCGGGTTCTGGGAGACGTCGGGGAAGATGTTTTCGCGGCCGATCGTTTCCAGGAGGCCGGATTTCTTGAAGATGCGGATTACGTCCTTGCGGGCTTCGCTGACCAGGAGCAGACGATTCATGTCGCGCATGTAGCGGATAAGGTCCTGGAGGGTCATCACGCTGGTGGCGTCGAGGTGCCGGGCGTTGCGCATTTTCAACACCACCACCCGGAGGCTCTCCTCTTCGCAGATGCGGCGCATTTGTTCCAGGAAGAGATCGGAGGCGCCGAAAAACAGGTCCCCTTCCACGTGCACGATGGAGATCTCCGGATCGGGCCGTTTCTGGTTGGCGGCGAGTTCGGTCAGTCGGCCCTCCTCATCGAACTTGTACTCCACCATTTCCGGCGCGGACACCTTGTGCATGAAGAAGGTGATCGACGTGGCCGCCCCGAGATAAATCGCCAGGTCGAGCGGAAAAAGGAGTCCGGCGGCCAGGGTGACGAAAAACGTCCAGGCGTCCGAACGGGTGGCTCGCAGCACAATCCGAATCTGTTCCCGGTTGATCAATGAAACCCCGATGACAATGATCAAAACCGCCAGCGTCGTTTGAGGAATATAGCCGATGACCGGTCCCACTGTGAAAACACCGATCAGACAGATCGTACCGGTGATGATACCCGCCAGCGGTGTGCGTGAATTGCTGGCCCAATTCAGAACGGAACGGGTCAGGGATCCGGACGAGGACATTCCGGACAAGCACGAGCAGGCAATGTTGGCCGCTCCGATGCTGAACATCTCCTGATTGACGCTCAGTCGTTCCCCGGAGCGGGCCGCCATTGC
>PXBO01000030.1 GCA_003566885.1 Opitutia bacterium
ACCCGCGACATCTGCCCGGCGCCCACCCCCAATGTGCGTTCCGCCGCGGCATACACGATGGCATTGGATTTTACGTGTTTGACCACCTTCCAGCCGAAATGGAGCGCTTTCCACTCCTCCTCCGTCGGCTGCCGCCGGGTCACCACCTCGAAATTCCCGCCCATCGGCTGCAAATCCGCGTCCTGCATGAGAACGCCGCCGATCACGCTGCGAATCTCGAACAATGCCTCGCCGCCGATTCCGCCCCGAGCCACCATCAGTCGCAGATTCTTCTTTTTGGCGAAGCGTTCCCTGGCCTCGGGTGAAAAGCCGGGGGCGATGATCACTTCCGAGAAGATCTCACTGATTTTTTCCGCCAAGGCCGCGTCAACGGTCTGGTTAACCGCGATGATTCCCCCGAACGGCGCCTGCCGGTCGGTGGCGTAGGCCTGGTCCCAGGCTTCCGCCAGCGACGCCGCGCTGGCCACGCCGCAGGGGTTGGTGTGCTTCAGAATCGCCACGGTTGGCGGCTGGAACTCCCCGATCAGGTGGACCGCGGCCGTGATATCGATAATGTTGTTAAAGCTGAGCTCTTTGCCCTGAAGCTGCTCGAAATGCTCAAAAAAACTGCCGTAAAGGGCGGCCTTCTGATGCGGGTTCTCGCCGTAGCGCAAGTCCGCCGCTTTGGGAAGAGCCAGTTCCAGTCGCGACGGAAAACCCGCCACTTCTCCCAGATCCGGTGTGCCGTTCTCCCTGGAAAAATACTCGGCGATCGCCCGGTCATAGGACGCCGTTCGCTGAAAAACCTTGCGGGCCAGATCCTTCCGCAAAGCGCCCAAATCCTCGCCCCCCTCCAAAGCGGACAAAGCCCGCGGGTAGTCGTCGGGATCGCAGAGCACCATCACACTCTCATGGTTCTTCGCCGCGCTGCGCAGCATGGAAGGACCCCCGATGTCGATGTTTTCGATCGCCTCGTCCCAAGTGACGCCGGACCGGGCCACCGTTTCCTCGAACGGGTAAAGGTTCACCACCACCAGGTCGATCATGGAGATTCCGTTCTCCTCCGCCTCTTTGCGATGACGCTCGTCACTCCGCCGGCACAGCAGCCCCCCGTGAATCTTGGGATGCAGGGTTTTTACCCGTCCATCCATGATCTCAGGCGCGCCGGTGTGGTCGCTCACCTCCTGCACCGGCAAACCCTTTTCCCGCAACAACCGGGCCGTTCCCCCGGTGGAGAGCAGGCGGTAGCCGAACGTTTCCACCAAAGCGGAGGCGAATTCCACCAGGCCGCGTTTGTCGCTGACGGAGAGAAGTGCGTATTTTTCCATAACGCGTTCCTTCTAGAAGGTTGCTCCGAGCAAGTCCAACAAACAGATGAAAATAAGAGAGCCTCACTCCAACCCCCCCGTGGCGACTCCCCCCCGTGGCGACGGACTTTACGTCCGGAGAAACCCGATATCCTCCGGCGGAACACGCGAACTTGACCCGTCCCGGAATATCGATGGGATAAACGCCAAGTATCATGCCAAAGACAAGCAACGATCCCAACCAACCCGTAAAAACGGAAGTCATACTGGCCCTTGATGTCCCTTCCCGCGACGAAGCCTTCTCCGTTCTGGACCGCATCGGGCCCGATCTGAAGTGGGTCAAGATCGGACTCCAGCTTTTTACCCGCTATGGCCCCGACCTGGTGAAGGAGGTGGCGGACAAGGGTTACGCCATCTTTCTCGACCTGAAACTGCACGACATCCCCAACACGGTCGCCAAGGCCGTCGAGTCGCTGGGACACCTCCCCATTCGGTTGCTGACGGTGCACGCCTCTGGGGGCCCGGAAATGCTTCGGCAGGCGGAACAGGCCTGTCGCGAACACACCTCCGGCCTTCGCCTGCTGGCGGTGACCGTCCTGACTTCGCTCGACGATCACGAACTGAGCGCCATCGGCTTTGAACGGACGCCGCGGGAACAGGTCCGCCGGCTGGCCCGTATGGCCGCGGAAAACGGCATCAAAGGATTCGTCTGCTCACCGTTGGAGACGGCCATGCTTCGTCAGGAACTGGGCAACGAGGTCCTTCTGGTCACTCCGGGAGTTCGCCCCGGCGGAACGGACAGCGACGAACAAAAACGAGTCACCACCCCGGCCGACGCCGGACGGGCCGGCGCCAATTACATCGTAGTCGGCCGCCCCCTGTTGCGGGCCAGCCGCCCGGCCGAGGTTCTGGCCGCGATCCAGGAGGAGCTCAGTTGACGACGCGCCCCCCGGAGCAAGCCCTCGATGCCGTCATCCTGCTGGCCGGCGGACAAGGCCGTCGCATGGGTGAATCAACCGACAAGATTCTGCAACCGATCCACGGCACCCCCCTTTTCCGCTACGCCCTCGACTCTTTCGCCGCTTTCCCCGCTCTGCACTGGATTATCATCGTCCACCGCGACAACTCCCAGAAAGCCGCCATTGAGGCAAACCTGCCCGCGGCCCTGGCCAACCAACCCGACCGGCTGCGCTGGGCCACCGGCGGCGAAACTCGTCGCGATTCCGTCGCCCGGGGCCTGCAAGCGGTGCCTCGCGAAGCGCGGCTGGTGTTCATTCACGACCTGGCCCGGCCGCTGGTCCACCCCGAAAACCTAAAGGAACTCACCCGGCTCGCCCTCCGCGACGGAGCCGCCGGTTTGGCTCACCGGGTCACCGACACCATCAAACAAGTCGCCACACCCGTCAAAAAGCCCGAACACCTCCATCCCGCGGACCTGGAACGCGACCGGCTCTGGGCGACGGAAACGCCGCAGGTTTTCCAACGCGATCTGATCCAGCACGCCTACCGTCAACTCCTGGAGAAAAACCACGCGGTCACCGACGACCTGGCCGCCGGGACCGCGCTCGGCCACCCGATATCATTGCTCGAAAACCCCAACCCCAACCCGAAACTCACCACCCCCCGAGACCTCCCCTACCTCAGCTTTCTGCTCAAACCGCAAAGCTGACCCCCCCCAACCTTTCAGATCCTCTCATGTAGCGTGTTCGCTTGCGAAGGCCGTCTCTGATGCAGGCCCGCGCAATCCCGCCTGGGCCGGACAAATCGGTTTCGCCACGTTAGGCGAAGGTTTCCGAAATCTTAACGACGGGAAGAATAATTCCGCTCCGGGACGCAGGCGAAGGAAAGCTTGCCGCCATTCAGGCGGGAGGCCATGCTCCTGCGCTTATGAATCTGCGAGTTGGGCATGGCTACGACCTGCACGTCCTGGCCGAAGGCAGGCGTTTTGTCCTTGGCGGGATCGATATTCCGCACGACCGGGGATTGCTGGGGCACTCCGACGCCGACTGCCTGACCCACGCCATCTGCGATGCCCTGCTCGGCGCGGCCGGACTTCCGGACATCGGCCACTTTTTCCCCCCAAACGACGAAACTTTTCGCGATATCGATTCCCAGGAACTGCTGCGCCAGGTGACCACCTTGATCGCCGAGGAAGGATTTTCCATCGTCAACGTCGACTCCACCGTCGTGGCCGAAGCCCCCCCCCGCATCGGGCAATTCCGCGAGAAAATGATCGCCACCCTCGCCCGGTCCATGGGAATCGCCCCCGGCCAGGTCGGCTTAAAGGCCACCACCAACGAAGGCGTCGACGCCACCGGCCGCCGCGAAGCCGTCGCCGCCTACGCCGTGTGTTTGCTTCAGGGAAAACAGGCCTGAACAGCGGAAATCGGAAACGCCCTCTAACCGTCGCGCCGGACAGCTCCGGGTAGTTTCGTTTTATTTCCCGTTTCCATCCTGTAAATCCTGTTCATCCTGTCCAAATTCATTTCCGACAGGATTTACCGGATCAACTGGATGGTTTGATTGATCAGAGTCCAAAGCCGAGCCCTCACAGGATTGCACGAAACTTCGCTGCGAGCCGAACCGTTCCGAGGGAGCGGAACAAGAAGCATAACTCCGCCGGACCGTAATTCGTTCGCGGCGTCCTGATGGCTCGCCTGGAAGGGGGTGGCGCTCGGTCGAATTCACCGGATGTTGAAACCGGACGGATTGGCCCGAGGCCGACAACAGGATCTGGCACGGACATCCGGTTTGGTTTCTGGAGAACAATCCGATCGGCGGGTATAAAAAGCTCAAGAATTGTGTCCGTCTGTTCTTCTGGAGCGGCCAGTCCTTCCGAAAAGTGCGGCGCGCAAAGAGCGGAAAACGTTTTTTTGAATTCCGCGTAAGCCTTGGGCGACGGCGGTTGCGGTTCCTGCTCTTCGTTCATTGGACATCCTTCCATTGTCGCCGGCCGGTTCGAAACCAGCCACTCTTGGCGCATTTTCAAGCATATTCCTTCAAACAGGCACCCGTGGAATCAATGTAAGCCTCGAATGAAATCGCTGAGCGCCTCAATCCCGGATTCGCTCCAGCGGTCAAACACCCGCTCACCGGAACAATAATTCTCAAGCCAATGTCAACCGCCGGCGCCGGCAGGTCGGCCTCGGCCCCGCCACATCGAGGCGGCCGGCCGAAAAAATCGAGCGGCGCGATCACTTTTTTTTCCCGGAACCCGCCAGCGGGCAAGTGAGAGGCTCCTTGTCCAGTGGGGTTTGGGCGAGTGGTTCGGTCAGCGGCGACGGCTTCGCCCCCATGAATCCGCACTCGGTCGCGACGACGCTCTCTATCAGCGACAGGCTTTGCGGGTAAGGCGAAGGGGCTTTCCTTTCGCTCACTTCCCGGCAAAGCGCGCCCACCCACCGGCCGAGGTGGTCTTCGAGGAAAGCCTTGTTCGCTTCGAGAGTGATTTCGGCTTCCTCAAAAAGCCCCAACGATTCCGCGTAGGCGACTTTCATCAGAAGGGTGCTGTAGAATTCCAACTCGGTCGTGAGGTGGTCGGGCAAGTCTGGATTTTCGTTGGAGACTTCCACTCCGAAGGCACGATAGAATCCGTTGATGTCGGCCAGTTCATTCTCCCGTCCCGCCAGCCGGCGACCTTCCCCGTAGGCGGTCTCGTTGAGAGGGTGCGGGCTCCGGAGCAAAAACAGCCGGGCGTAGTCGGTTCGCAATTTGTCCGGATCGGCCTGCTCCCAGGCCCGGCGCGTTCGAACGAAGAGGTTTTCCTGTAAGTCGCCGATCGGATCGAGGCGTTGAAACCCGTTCACAACCCTTTCTTTCAACTCGGCGTCCGGCTCGGAAACCAGACGGGCGAGGTGTTGAAACAGCGCCGCTCGACGCAGAAGCTTCTGTAGGTGTTCTTCGGCAAAGATCATCGTAAGGTGCTCTCAAAACGCGTTTGCCGATCACTCGGTCAACCGCAAGGGAACCCATAAGGCCCAGCTTTTCCGGGCGCCGGTTTCACCACTCCCCCCTTCCCAAACCGCAAAGGCCGCGTTCGTTGCAGTGCCCGGCCGCAAATCCGGGTCGTTGGGCGTGATCGGGAAGAGCGGACGCGTGATGACCACGGTCCATTCGCCGTCGTTCCAGACGCCCCGCCCGTCGGCAAGCTGTATCGGCTTTACCGTAAGCGAACCCCAGCCTTCGGCGATCTGATCGAGAACCGGACTTTCGTAGGGACGCGAAATCGGGTTGTCCACGCCGAGCGCCCCGGTATAGGCGCGTGCGTCAATGACGCCGAGCACTTCGTCGGGATAGATATCGACCAGGGCGTACGGATAAAGATCGAAAATATCGGGCGCTCCCTCGTCGAGGTCACGCTGGAAAGGGGCCCGCCACTGGACAACGTTCACCGGCGCTCCCTCGTGTCCCATCATGGCACTGGGCAGAGGGCCGTGAGGATCGATGGGAAACTGCACGGCGACCTGGTCGCCGAAATCGGCGGTGCGCAACACATCGTCGCGCGTCTCGTCGGCCCACCGCAGCCTCATCCCGATCCACTCCCCGTTGTGGACCGCCCGCGCTTCCAACTCGCCCACCGCTGCTTCCGGGAGGCGGGGATCGACCACCACCTGCGGTTGCAATTGGACAGAAAACGCCGGCGCTTCGTTCCAAAAACCGGCGGCGGGATCGAGGATTGCGCCCGTTCCTTCGATCCGGACCGCCTCGATTCCCTCGCGTTCCCTTTCGACAGCCGGATCCGGTCGCTCGGCCGGGCAGCCCGGCATCAGCACAAGCAATACGGCAAATCCGGCCCATGCCCGCCTGTGAAAACTCTTGTTCATCTCGCGCCTCCTTTCCGCTTCAGGTAATGTTCGTCCTGTGCGCCTCATATTGTTCGTCGTAAGCCGCCCTTATGTGTATCGGCTCGCGAATCGGCACCCGGACCAGCTCGCCGCCGTCTTTGTTGTAGCCGATGGCCGTGTCGTTTTGCACCTCGTAACGTTCGATGATCTCCGGAGTGGAGCCGAACAGCAGCAGAGCCCCGAGCAACTTTCTGTCTTCGGTCGCTCGGCGATAGGTTTCCATCGCCTCCTCCACTCCGTATCCAAACATCTGTGTGAGATATCGCGGCGGCACGTGAATCGGCGGAATGTAATACACGTTCCCTTCCAATCCGAACTGCGGGTAAAGCGGTTTCGCCACTTTTGAGACGAAGATCAGATAGTCGAGAGGGTTGTCCTCGCGGACTTCGTCCGGCTTCGAGATGAAACCCTGAAGACGAATCTTTCCGATACAGGTGATCGTGCACTGCGTCTGCCTTCCGTTCTCGATCGCAGGGTAGCAGCCGATGCATTTTTCGGATACGCGGGTAATCGGATTGAAATGCGTCTTTTTGAACGGACATCCCTTGACACACTCCCGGTAGCCTCGGCAGCGGTGCTGATCGAGCAGGACGATTCCGTCTTCGGGACGCTTGTAAATGGACTGCCTCGGGCATGAACCCAGACAGGATGCGTAGGTGCAGTGGTTGCAGATGCGCGGAAGATAAAACATCCACTGCATGTGCGGCATTGTGTACAAGGCCCCCTGTTCCATCGAGCCGGTGCACTCGTCTTCTCCAACGTTGGGGAAAGCCCAGTCCTCGTCCTCGGGAATATACCCGAGAGCGATCTCCCCGTCGGGCGCCGCTTCGAAGATCGTCTTGCCTTCGTAAACGGGTCCGGTCATATCGCGAACGCCGAGTTTCTCAAGAATCCTCACGTCCCAGCCCAACGGATACCCGCCATAGGGCTTCGTCTCCACATTGTTCCAGAACATGTATTCCTGCCCGCGCCCCGGCGTCCAGGTCGTTTTGCACGCAACCGTGCACGTCTGGCAGGCGATGCACTTGTTGGTGTCCATCACAATCGCAAACTGCCGTTTCGGGCGCACTCCCTCGTACGGGAACTCCATCTCCCGTCCGATCTGCCAGTTGTAAACCTTGGGCATGACTGGTTTCCTCGTTGTGGTTTAGACGTTCACGAATTCCCCGGCAAGGTAGCGTTTCATGGCCTCGCTTTCGGTTGTCGGGCGAAGGCCCAATTCGACCGGTCGCCACAGGCCCACGCCTCCGATGCCTCCGTGTTCGGCTTTTTCGAACTTCGCCATCGCCTCTCTCGGCGCGCCCGTCACGCAATGGACGTCGGCGGCGAAGCCCTGGCCGAGAACGTGGGTGAAGAGTCGCCGGTACACCAGTGTCGCAGTTTGGTGCGTCGGCTTGAGCCAGGTGCGCGTCAGGCTCTGGTGTCCGCCGTAACGGAACATCGCCTGGTAGTTGGTCTCCGGGTTTTTCGCGATTCCGTCCTCGCGTGTCTCGTGTCCTTTGACCGAGCCCGGAGTGGCCATGTAACCGTTGAACCACATGCGGGTCACGCCGCGCGGCGTGCCCGGATAGTAGCGGGCGCGGGCCATCAGGCGCGCGACCTTGTACGCATCGGCCTTCTCCGGGTCGTTCCACCCGCGGAAGGGCAGGTAGGCGGGATCCCCGTCGATCCAGATGTAGTCGCCGTCGTTGATCTCAAGCGCCCGCGCGTCCTCCGGATGCATGTCCACGTACAATTCGCCGGTTCCCGGCATCCGCTTGTCGCGCCGGTACATGTCGCCGAACGGGCCGAAGAGCACCATCATGTAATCGGTGTCGATCGGGGTCGTGTGCGAGCCATGACGGAATTTCGGCGTATGGAAAATGTGGTCGTAACCCTGGTCGAGAATGTAGTGACGGCTTTGCAGCAGTTCGTCGACACTCAGCATGATGTTGCGCATCTGCCGCGGATGTTGCGCACGGTCCTCCGGGTCGAAGCCCCAGTCGCCGGGCTGCCTCGGCCGAAGCGCCGGGTGCGGGGCGGCCACGATCACGCACGGATCGTGGAAAGTCGAATCCGAGGGCTCCCGGTGCACCGGCAGGTTTTCGCCGGCTTCGATGAATTCCGGTTCGGGCCGGTAAAACTCCAGCCTGCCCGTACGCGTCGCCCAGGGCTTGGATTCGTGAACCTGCTCGTATCCGTTGACCCGCGGATAGGTTCGCGTGTTGAGCAGGGCGGGGATGCCTTCTCTCGCCAACTGCTCCAACTGGTGGAAGCGGTAGCCCTTGAGCGTTGCCGAGTGGTCGATGATTCTCTGGAGATAGACGTCGATTTTGCGTTCTTCGATGAACTTCCAGAGATCCTCAAAGCGCCGGTCGCCCGTGATCTTCGCGAGTTCCTTCGAGACTCCGAGGTACGTCTGGTTGTCGGGTACGGTGTTGAATGCGCGCCGGATCGGCGTCGCGGGGTAGATCTGGACGAACGGATTGGTGTTCGACGAGGTCATGTCCGGCTGTTTGAACTCCATCCAGGAATCCACCCCGTAAACGATGTCGCTGTACTCGCATGATCCCGTCCACCACCAGTCGTTGTACACGACCAGTTCGCAGCGCGGCAGCGTGTTGTTTACGACATCGTAGTGCCCCTTCTGATTGCCCAGGCTCGAATTGGAATTGGTCTGCCAAATCGCTTTGGTGGGCGTGGGCACATGGTCTCCCCGCGTGATGACTTTGTCGCCGGCCTTAAGGATGCGTTCGTCGTTCGCCCAATAGTGGAGCGATTCGTACCGGAGATAGGAGCGCGTGGCGACCTCGCCGTCCGGATCGAGTTGGATATTGAAGGGATCTTCAACGGAAAAGCGGCCGACGCCCGAAAAGAGGGTGGCTTTGTAGTTGCCCGCGTAACTGCCGATGTTCCCCCCGTGCTTTCCGAGACTGCCGGTAAGCGCGAGCACCAGCCAGATGGCCCGGTCCTTGTTGTCGTTGTTCCAGAACTGGTTCGGACCCATGCCGCAGGCGATGAGCGTGCGCCCGCTGTTTTCGGCAATATCGCGGGCGAGCCTTGTGACGGCTTCCTCGGGCGCCCAGGTGATTCGGCTGACCTGCCCGGGGGTCATGTTTTCGTCCAGGTAGCTGCGCACCAGATCCAATACCGGCCGGACCTCGATTTCCTCGCCGTTCACGGTCCGCACCGCAAAGCTCCCGGTAAGGGCCGGGCGAATGCCGCGCGCTTCGAAATGCTTCCCGAGCTGATCCCGGCTGACCGCCACCGGTTCACCTGCCTCCTCGTCCCAGAAAACGAAGTCGGCGACCGCCTCCCGCAGCCCATGCGGAACGTACGTACGGTCCTGGGCCGGGGCGGGCGGAGGCGTTTGTCCTTCTTCGAGAACCTGCGTCCAGTTGGAAAGCTCGGATTCGCTGTAATCCGGAAACACATCGGAGGCCTTGAGCCGTTCCAGCGTGTCCATACGGACCAGCGAAGGAAGGTCGGTGTGGCGCTCGACAAAAGCCGGATCGTGGCGCTGCTCGGACAGGATCTGTTGCGCCACCCCGAGGGCGAAAGCCGGATCGGTCCCGGGCCGGATGACCACGACGTCATCGACCTTCGAAGCCGTGGCGGAATACTCGACAGTGACCGCCGCGGTCTTGGCTCCTTTCAGACGCGCTTCGGTCAGCCAGTGACTGTCGGGCATCTTGGTGGTGATCCAGTTCATTCCCCACGCGATGACCAAACCCGCGTTCTCGGTATCGAAAAGCTCGAAGTCGTTGGTCTGCTCTCCGCAAACCATCGGGTGCCCCGGAGGGAGGTCGGTGTGAAACGAATAGGAATCCCAAGCGCCCGCTCCCTTCGCCTCCTCGGGACCGACGCCTCTAACGTGCTCGTCCAGAAGCGCCATGGCGTTTCCCATACGAAACGTCCCGAACAGCCGGACCGCCCCCAGGTAGGCCATCCCTCCTCGGTATTTCATGGTGCGGGTGCCGGCCCGTTCGGCGGCTTCGACCATTATGGGATCGTAGCCCTGGGCCAGCAGGTAGCGCTCGCCCTGTTCCCCGGAGTAGGTTTCGGCGATATTGACGAGGGCCCGCGCGTGATACCGGTAAGCCTCGTCGTAAGAGACGCGTTCCCAACCATCCCAACCGCGATTGTCGAAAAGCTCCGCCGGCGGCGCTCCGGTGTCGGGATCACGCGGAAAATCCCGGTCCACCCATTCCTTGAAACCCTTGCGGATAAAAGCCCCCTTTACCCGGCGATCGCCGTAAAGCCGCCTCGCCAGGGCCAGTCCCTTTTGGCAACAGCGCGGATCCCAACGAGGCGAAGCCCGATTGCCCGAGAGGTCGGCGGCCTTGCCGTAGCCGAAGGTGGGTTCGATGCGCACGACGACGTTGTTTTTGACCTTGGCTCGCAAGAGACAGTTGTGCGTGTCGTTGGGAGCGCACATGAACACGAACGATCGATCCGTACGGAAAATGTCGCGGTAAATCCGCTCCCAGTCGCGGTCCGGATAGTACTCGAGGGGATTGCTGACCTTGACCGGTGCAAGGTAACGAAATCCCGAAAACAGTTCACCCGGAGCGCCCGCTGCCCCGAGACCTGCTACGGCCGCCAGCTTCAAAAACCGACGGCGGGAAATGGCATCCGTAGATTTGCGGGGAATGGCCTTCATGATTTTGGCGATTGAGGTTTAAGGCGCCAAGATTAAATAAGCAAACCCCAGCCTGTCTCCGCACCGATTGCGGTGTCTTTGTACGATTTTGTCATTTCGGCGCCCTCGGTTCGCGCCGCGCCGATTTCTGCGCCTGTGACGCCCCATGACCGCCCGGACTCTCCTGGTGTGGCTCTTGGTGGTTTTCGCCGGGCTTTTCTGGTTCGTGGGTTCGCGAAAGGCTACTAAAAAAAACCAGCCGGGCCGAGAGCAACGCCCCCACGCACAGGAGATCCGCAACTAGGTAACCCCCTCGGTCACCAACCATCCGAGGGCATCATCCACACGCTTAAGCCGGAATCAAGACGTCTTCGGTCTACCCCGAATACTACTCGGTTAAGGATCTTTCTATTCCTGCAGTTGGCGTAAGCGGCCTGTCCGCTTGCGGACGCTTTCCGATCACATGGGGCGTTCGAGTACATCGGCGCGCTCCGCGAAGAGCTGGTTCAGGCGGCTTCGGAGGGAAGGCGGCGCATCGACGGCATCCAGCTTAGTGGCCGCCGCTACGAGCAGTTTGATCAAACCGTGATAGTCTTCGAGAGCGATCGACTCGGGCGCGATAGCGCCGGTCTCTTCGTTCATGTTGTGATAGTTGCCGAGGGGCAGACACAGGCAGGTGGCCGTGTACCCCAGCTCGACAAAAGCCCCCGCCTCACACACGCCGCCGGGCATCAGCTTGCGCTGCCAGCGAAAACTCTTGTCGCGCTTGGCGAGGGCCTCCGCAATGCCGCCGAGCGCGTAGGTCAGACGGTGATCGAAAACCGTCGCCCGGTCTCCGACCCGGACGACGGGTCCGGCGCCGATCGGCGAGTCGGGATAGCTCTTGCTGTTTTCCAGCGCGATGATCCGCGCCGTCTTCGGAATAAAGCCCGCCCGGCAGGCGCCCAGCGCGCCGATAAATCCGATCTCCTCGGCGCGGGTAAAGAGAAGCCGTACATCCGGAGGCCGCTTCAGTCGCTTCCGGCCAATGACGTCAAACGCCTGCAGCGCCGCAGCCACGCCCGCCAGATCGTCGCAGGCGGGAGCATGCAGGCGCCCCTGCCTTACCTTCGGCGCCGGCAGGTCCCAGGTCATGAGGTCCCCGGGCGCCGCCTTCGCCTCACGATCCAGGACAACCGTCACTTCCGGAAAACGCCGCTTCGCCGTCCGGGGCCGGAATCCGGTGATCCGCCCCGGGCACGTTTCCCCGCTTCGCGCGTGCAGCCGCACACGCGCGTCCGGAAAATAGGCATCCCGCACCCCGCCCCGGAACTCCGCGCGGAGCGTCCGGCCGCGAGCTTGCCGCACAACAAACGCCGGATGATCCATGTGCGCCTCGATAATAATGGGACGCCCGTATTTGGGCCCGGTCCGGCTCAACATCAGATTGCCGTAACGGTCGCGTCGCACACGCACCGAGGGCCGCGACGACGCCCAGCGTTCGACCCATGCGACCACCCGTTCCTCGCACCCGGCCGCAACCGGCAAGCCGGTCAATTCCAACAACACCTTTTCCGCACTTTTCTCCTGCATGGCGTTAGTCTTTGTTCAGCAATCGATGCGGCCTGTCAAACGCCCCCCGCGAACGCCGCTCCGTTTGCGTTTCGGTGCACCCTGCTTTTGTCACGTCCCACTTCATCGGACGAAGGTCCGGATGCCACTGTGGCATCCGGCCTTCACCGGATGATGGCAACCGCGCGAATACGTCCGGATGCTCCGTTTCCGCTTTCCCGAAGCATGTCCTTCTCGACACGAAACAGAAGAGGTAACCTGTCACCTTGGGTGCCGGCCGGAAACAAGTGCCAGCCGATACCCATGCGCAAACTCTCTCCAGGTTGGCGTTGATTTGCCTCTCCATCTCCGCGGGAAAATTATTCATGGACCCAGACCTAGCAGCCTGTCGGACTTAGGCGGTAGCCTAAGTCCGACAGGCTGCTAGCCTCTTTA
>PXBO01000037.1 GCA_003566885.1 Opitutia bacterium
ATCCCCAGCCGCGAAATCGTGGGTGTGAGAGAACGCATGGCTTCCATGCCTAGCCAAAGAATCGGCGTGAGGCAATGACCGTTCTCGCAGTCCGATGTCTGCGTTTGCCCTCTGCGTTGCGGCAAAGCCGAAGGTCGGCCGCGAGGAGCGGCCCTCTGTGCCTACGCCTCGGCCAGTTTTCCGAAGCGGTTGGCGATCGCCAGGGCCGGGTCGACCGGAACCTCCTGACGCACCACGTCGGCCGGCACCGGGATCGGCGGCACTTTTCGGAGTGTTTTACCGGCGAACTGCGGCAGATACTTCGCTTCGGCTTCCAGCATCTCGGCGGTCATTTGGCGGCCCTCGTCCAGGGTCAGCACCGCCGCCGTCAGCGGATCGAGCGCCACCGCCTGCATAACCAGTTCCACGTCGCCGGTAAAGCTGGCTTCCACCGTCAACTGCTGGACCAACACGTTGGTCATGTTCAAGGCGGCGCATTGCGGCGGCAGATTCCCGACTACGGTCGGCTGCAAACCGTTGCGGTCCACAAAAATCGGCACTTCAACGCAACACCCGTTCGGCAGGTTGGTGATGTATCCGTCGTTGCGCACGTTTCCGTTCAAGCGAAAGACATTACCGGTTTCCTTCGCCTCGATGATGTGGGAACAGTATTCCGCGCTGCGCTCGCCCAGTTCGGTCGACTCGATCGACAGCGGATCCGTTTTGCTGAATTTCTCCGCCAGCATGGCGCAGTATTTATAATAGGCGCCGCTTTCTCCGCCGAAGGCCGGCTCGTCGCAGTAGAGATCCAACGCCTTTTGGTTCTTGCGAAAATAGGGTAGGTATTCCGAGAGATGTCCCGTGCTCTCGGTCATAAAATAACCGAAATGCCGCATCACCTCTCCCCGTACCTTTTCGTTCACATAATAACCCGGCTTTTCGAAATTCGCTTTCAACAGCGGATACAAATCGCGGCCCTGGTGCTCGAGCTTCAGGAACCAGGCCATGTGATTGATGCCCGCCGCGACAAAATCGATCTCCTCCTTGGGGAGGTCGGTATAACTTGCGATCAGGTCCATTGTCGTCTGAACGCCATGGCAGAGACCGACAAACTGAAGATCCGGCACCCGGCCCAAAGCCGAACAACACATGGCCATCGGATTGGCGTAATTGAACAGGATGGCGTTCGGACACAGCTCGCGCATGTCCTCCGCGATCTCCAGCAGTGCGGGAATGTGACGCAACGCCCGGAATACGCCTCCCGGCCCCAGAGTATCACCGATGCACTGGTCAACGCCGTATTTGAGGGGAATCTGGTAATCCTGGGCGAACTCGGCGACGCCCCCGGCCTGCAACATCACCACCACGTAATCCGCCTCTCTGAGCGCTTCCCGGCGGTCGGTGGTGGCCATCACGCTCGCGTCGATGCCGTTGTCGCTGATCATCCGCTTCACGAAGTCGTGCATCTTGTCCAGGCGGGTGTGCGTCAGCGCCATAAGGCGGTATTCACTGCCCGCCAGCGCAGGAGTGGCCAGAAAATCGGCCATTAATGTCTTGCAGAATACCAGGCTTCCCGCACCGATCATCGCTATCTTCGCCATATCTGATCCTTTCCGTTCGCCTCGTTCCCGGAGGCTTGCCGTTTCAAGGTTTCGCCGGAAAATGTCACTTACCGGCGATGCTGTCAACGGCTTCCCGTGGACCGCGGCGGATTAATCGCTTTCTTGACCAACCTTGACGAATGTATTCAAACAAAAGGGGAGGTTTTATCGTTATGCGGGCTTTTTTTTATCTGGCGGCCCTGGTTTTGGCCGAGCCGCTGTTCGGGAATCCTTTTGGCGAAGCCACACTGCAAACGGCCGCCGAGTTGCGTTCGAGTGCTTTGCAGGGAACGAAGGCCTTTGACTGGGCCGAGGATCTGACCACCCGCGTGGGTCCCCGCATGGCGGGAAGCGAGGCGGATGCCCGTGCCGTCGAGTGGGCGACGACGTTGTTCCGGTCGTTGGATTTTGACGAGGTTCGCACCGAACCCGTGACGTTTCCCACCTGGCAGCGCGGGATCGAGTCGGCGGCGGTGGTTTCTCCCGCCCCGCAGCCCCTGTTGATTACCACCCTGGGCTTTTCGCCCCCGACCCCCGAGGGAGGAATCGAAGCCGAGATTGTCCTGCTCGCGGATTACGCCGCACTGGAAAACGTGGATCCGGATCTGGTGGCGGATCGAATCGTCTTTATTAATCACCGGATGGAGCGGAGCCGGGATGGATCGGGATACCGTCCGGCGGTGATCGCCCGTCAGCAGGGACCGAGGATGGCCGCGGAGAAAGGCGCGGCGGCGCTCTTGATTCGGTCCATCGGCACGGGCGACCATCGTTTTGCCCACACCGGCAATATCCGATATGATCCCGACGCGGCCACCCCGGTGGTCCCGGCGGCGGCTCTGGCACACCCCGATGCCGACCAGCTCGAACGCCTGGTCGCACTGGACGAACCGGTAATAGTCCGCCTGGAACTGGGTCCGTCCTACGGCGAGCCCTACACTTCGCACAATGTGATCGGGGAAATTCGCGGCAGCGAACTGCCCGGAGAGGTGGTTCTCATCGCCGCGCATCTGGACTCGTGGGATTTATCGCCGGGAGCCCTGGACGATGCCGCCGGGGTGGGCATTGTCGTCGAGACGGCGCGCCGGATCATAGC
Organism: Opitutia bacterium; assembly: GCA_003566885.1. Taxonomy (GTDB): domain Bacteria; phylum Verrucomicrobiota; class Verrucomicrobiia; order Opitutales; family T3Sed10-336; genus SLOW01. The sequence goes on from PXBO01000037.1 coordinate 2,674, forward strand.
GCTCGACCGTGCGCCCAGGCGCACCATCCGGGTGGTCTTGTTCGCGGCGGAAGAGATCGGCTTGTTGGGGGCGCGCGCCTATGCGGAATTTCATGCCGGGGAAGTGGAACAGCACCTGGTGGGATCGGAGTCCGATTTTGGCGCCGGTGCGATTTACGCCTTTAATGCACGGGTCGCCGAGGAAGCCTGGCCGGTGATCGAGGCCATTCACGCCGAGCTCGAACCTCTGGGTATTGAGCTGGGCGTACGCGATGCCTACGGCGGGCCGGATATGACCCCCATGCGCAACCGGGGCATGGCCGTCGTGGACCTCGCCCAGGACGGAACCCATTACTTCGATTATCACCACACCAAAGACGACACCCTCGACAAGATCGACCCGAAAGACCTCGATCAGAATGTGGCCGCCTGGTTGGTATTCACCTGGCTCGCCGCCAACTCGCCGGTGAGCTTTGGCTCCGGGCCCGGACTCATCCCAGGGGAATGAGCGCCGATCGATACAACCAGGAGGGCGGTCGTGACCCGTTTCGTCCCGAAGGGAAGATAAACCCGGAACCCCAGGCGGATCCCGATGGCGAAGCGGCGGCTGACGAGCTTGATTCCGGCTCGTACGATCCCGAGCTCTGGCGGGAGATTGTTGCCCGGCTCGGAACCGATGGCCCGGAGGCGCGGGATCTCTACATAACAGTTCGTTCGGCACGGACCCGGGAAGCGCAGCCATCCCCGGATTGGAAATGCTGGGGTATTATCCCGAATGACGCTCAAATAAACCCTCCATCGGGCTCCAATTGAGAAAGTCGGGATAAGCTAGCAGAATAGTAGCAAAAATGTGACAGCTGTGTAATCCTTGTTCCCTTCGCTCCAGCTCTTCCATTAAAAGTAAAATAAAAGAAAAGATGCTCAGATCACCTTTAGTCACGGTCGTATACTCATCGCTTTGTTTCGGGGCCCTGCTTCCATCGGCGGCGGCGGAAACGGGGGGATGCTGCGGTTACGAGGAATTCGCGGCTCTCCGGATCGCGTCGGCGAGCGATGGTTTTCAGGCTCAATCCACTGATGATACCTGGCTCAAGCACTCCGTCATTGAGGACGATTTCGCCATCATTTATGTGGATCCCGACGCAGTGGAAGGAGCTGCTACCAACCGGTTGGGAGAAGCGGAATCTGTCACACCCGAGAGTTGGGACTGGACGTCAGGCAGCCTCCTTGGATGGCAGGGAAATGGCTTTTCCAACTTGGTCGCGGCGGATGGAGCTATCAGCGGGACAGCTACATCCGCTGCTCCATTTATTAATGTGACGAATTTCAGTGGTCCCGACCTGGATTTTGGATTTTACAATTTTCTGCAGATTCGCATGCGTTTGCCGTACGATTTTGCGGGCGATGTCATTTTTCGCTTTGGCACCACGGTTAATTCCGGCGATAACTCGACCAGTCGTGAGTTCAGGATTCCGAACCGCCTCTTGAATTCCGAGGGCGAATGGGAAACCTATCGCATCGACCTGGGACTTATTCCGTGGTGGAGAGATCAATTGAAAGATTTGCGGGTGTATCCGGTTGGTAATGATGGAAATGGGCTCGCGTTTGAGATCGATTACCTGGAGATTGGGGATGAACCGGGCGATCTGTTGGAGGTCAACGAAACCCTGATATTTGCGTCGGGAGAGACGTTGGCGGATGTCAACTCCATGCAATCCAAACATGCGGTTTTTTGGTGGTCTCCGAGGTCTTTCGAGATCGACTCAAATTTAAACCCGGAGGTCATGGGACGCCGGGCGTTGCGAATGATAGAAGAGTCCTACCAGGTCTTTCACAAGATCCTCGGTTACCGGGAGCCATTTGAAAGCTGGGACGTCTGGCGCCGGGACGGCACCCGCTACAAGGTGAATCATTTAACCTGGCATGGCGGTTTCTGGATGGGAGGCATCGAAGGTTTCGGTACATTCAATGTGCCGGCCGGCGGCTTGTACGATGAAGGCTGGGGAAATCCGGTACCGCACGAGCTGGCTCACGTCTTCCAGGGCCACCAGGATGAGTTTTTGACCGGCGGTCACTGGGAGTCTCATGCGAACTACATGCGTCAGGCCTGGCAGATGCATCATTGGGAGCGTTTCCCGGTCAATGGGCGGTCCCAGTTTGATCTTGGGCCCTTAGTCAACTCCAATTATCGTCAGGATCATGGGCGGCTGATTTATGCAGATTTCAGAATCCATCATGCCTTGGAAGCATTGGGGGATCTCGGGCATGATCCTGACCTGGTGGCGCGGGTGTGGAATGACGGAACCGAAGGGGATACCGTTTATGACGCGATGGCGGCGTCTTTGCCGGAAGGGACACCGGTGGGGGACCTTGTTGCCTTGGGCTTGCGGCATATGCCTTTTCTTGATTTCACCCATCGGGAACACCTTCGCAACCGGTTATGGAGTACGCCGCGGAAAAGGGCCTGGCACGATTTCGCAACCGGCTCGCTCTTGATCCCAAGCCAGGATCGTCCCGGTTGGTGGAGAGTGCCCTTTGCTCGGGCGCCGGAGCGGTTTGCCTACATGTATCACGAGTTGGATGCCACCGGTTCCACGGTGACGGTGGAGTTGGCGGGAATCGAGGTAATGGGGGACACAGAAGACTGGCGCTGGACTCTCGCCGTGATGAATGAAGAGGGTGACGTTCGCTACAGTGATCTCTTTAGCCCGGGCATTGGGAGGATTGATTTGGAGCCAGGTGAAGACCGGGTCAATCTCATCGTGGTGGCCACCCCCACCGATACTTCCTTGAACCTGGAATGGGCGGGAAACCGTTTGCCGACCGACAAGCACATGGACAGGCTTCGTTATCCCTACGAGCTTCGTATTGAGGGGGCGGTTCCGGCAAAACGACAATTAAACTGGACTGGAACGTCGGGGACAAATCACCCCAATGGTGGAGGTTGGGTGGCCAACACTGCCACCGTTTCCAGTACGGCTTATGTCGGGCCGAATGTGCGTATCCTCGACAATGCGCGGGTCTTGAATAACGCCCGGATCGAAGATTACGCGGTGGTGGCGGAGTCGGGGAGGGTAGAGGGCAATGCCGTGGTCTCCGGTTACGCTGTGGTTCGCGGCAATGCGGTAGTGCGGGGGAATGCCCGGCTGCGTGATCGCGCGATCGTGAAAGATTCCGTTCAGGTAAACAATAATGTCGTGGTGACCGAATACGCTGAGCCGGGCGGTAACACCAACTTGAGCGGCAACGTCACAGCCCGCGGTCAGTCGGCGCCGTGGACCGGAAACGTCAGTGACCATGCTATCCTGGACTACGATTATTCCATGGCGGAGACCTTGTCGGACGGGGTTCATTTCTCGCACATCCCGTGGGGCGGGTGGTATATTCCTTACTGGGTGGATACGCAGTCCAAGCCCCGCGGGCTCCTTGCTTCCTACCAGATGAACGAGCCTTCCGGACAGCTGATCTGGGATGAATTTGGAGTCGCGCACGCCTTGTTGCGCGGTCATGGGGAGCGGGTTTGGGATACCACCAAGAGGAGCCAGGTACTGCGGCTGGACGGCGCTTCGACCTATGCTGTGCTGGATCGCAACGTGGTCGCCATGCGCGCCGCTACCTTGAGCCTATGGGTGAAACCAGCGGGGGCCAACCTTGGCCGATCGGTCTTGTTTGCGGGGAGTGCCCTCGACACCTACATGCGCATCGTGCCGCGGGATGAGAATGGCCGGGCGCGGGTGGAGATCCGCAAAAACGGCACGACCTCCGAGTATGTTTCCCAGTCGATAGTGCCGGAAAACGCTTGGACTCATCTGGCGTTCACGATTGACCAAAACAAGCAAGGGTTCCTCTACATCGATGGTCATCAAGAGGCGAGCGGTGTTTCCCAGATTTTCCCGGAAGAAGTCCTGGGATCAAACGATTACACCATTGCCGAAGCACTGTATTTGGGACGTGACTGGGAAGGCCATCTTTTCGCGGGAGACCTGGTCGACTTGCGTATCCACAATGTGGCGCTCACGGCGGAAGAACTGGCGGTTCAGAAGTTGCGTTCCGGCAATCGCATAGGAGCCTTCTTTGTTGACCAGCCCCAGAGCTTCGATGGGAGCAACACCGAGTTTCAATCGGGGATCCGCGATGCGTTGACGAGGACTTTGGAAGCGACCATTTACCCCAGAAGTTCGGTCAACAATGATTACTATGAAGCCATTTTCGATTCCTCCGACGAACTCAATGGGAATTTGCGCGGCAGTGGTTTCGGCTTGCGCGACGGCACGATTTTCGTCCGGCTGGCCAGCGTAGGTTTCTGGGATACCGGGGTCAGCGTGACGTTGAACGAATGGCAGCGAATTTCTCTGACCTATGACGGAGGGAAGGCGGTTCTTTACCTCAATGAGGTTGAAGTGGCCCGCCGAAGTTACCACGCCAGCCAGAGCGATGTGGTGGGGAAGAATTTTCGCATTGGCTTCGCCCAGGCGGTCGGTCAGGGAAACCCGAAATACTATTTTGATGGGGAAATTGTCGATGCATTCATCTATGATACCGTGGTTACGCCGCCTTTACCCGACCTGATAGGGGAGTGGCGCCAGATTCATTTTGGAACGATCGAGAACAGTGGTTTGGCCTCCAATTTGGCCGACTGGGACGGGGATGGTTTCGCCAATCTGCTCGAATACGCTCTGGGAACTTCTCCCACCGTCGCAGGAGAAGCCCTGTCCGCTCTCACCTTTTACGCGGGTATTCCCGTTGGACTGGATGCGCCCATCAGTGTCAATTTCTACCGAAGCAACACGAGCACACCGGAACTCAATCCGGAGGATGAGACCGGGGTGGTGCGGGTAGGCAACTGGAACAATATTGAGGCGACGCAACCGGATGTGGCGGGACGACTTGTCAATAGCGCGGGAATGGTTGTTTCCAGCGTTGGCTTTGTCGGCGTGGGCAACTCCGACACTTGGAACCGGAACAACAATGTTGACGACCGGATGCTTTCCGACTGGATGAACACCGGAAGTGGAAGCTCCCAACCGCAGTTGGTAATTAAGGGGCTGCCCGGGCGCTATGATTTTTATCTCTACATGCAGCCGTTTGGGAGCAGTGACATGAATGTCTCGGTCAATGGCGAGAGTAGGCTGGTCGAAAACAAAGCGGGTGACACTGGTCAATTTGTTGAAAACAGCACCTATGCGAAGTGGACCAATTTGGAGGGAGATGTGGTGGTCAACATCCAGTCCGCGACCTCGGGAAGCGGTATCTCCGGTTTCCAGATCGTTCCCGAAAGCATCACCGACGATTTCCTGATGTTGACCTTTAATTATATTGCCGACTCCGCCTTGAACTATGCGATCGAAGCAACCGACGACCTCAATGCGGAGTGGACGGTGGTGAAAGACTACGGTTCGTTTACCAGCCAGGGAACGGAGACTTATGTCGATGACGTCCCGGTCGACGGATCCTCACGTCGTTTCCTTCGGCTGCGGGTAATGATCGAAAATTGATCGGAGGGCTTTGTTTGAAGGCGCGGTCATCTTTGCCGCCTATTACGACGGGTCGGAGTAAAGTTTTCATGTGCGATCGAGTGATTGAGGGTTTTGGCTCAGGCCGGTTCGGGCAGAAAACCACTCAGGCAAGCGGGAGTCGCCAAACCGAATCGTCCCACCCCCAGTTGCCACGGGCCCAGGCTGTTTCGAAGCCGGTGGTGTTTGCCTCGCGTATGACGAGTTCATTCTCCTCCAGGCGGCAGTACCAAAACGCCCGGGAACCGCCGCCGCTCGCCCCGGAATTATTGGACCCCATGACACGGTAGCCGCTGGAAGCCCGGCTGTCGTCTGAACCATCCCATTGTCCAATCACCCGGCCATGACGGTGGCCGTGAAAGATGCCGGCAATGTTGTAGGGCTTAAGAGCGCGGTGATAGGCGGCGACATCGCACGCATGCCACCAGTCGCTGGTGCGACCGCTGGAGGTTTCGTCGCACGGTTGGCTGAAGCGAAAGATATCGACGTGCTGGAGGATGATGACCGGCCTCCCGCTGTCACCGACATTTTGGGCGAGATCGTCGACAAGAAACTGGTAGCTGTTAAACGGCTCCATGCGTCCATGGGCGAAGCCTTCCGGGCTGTGCCCGACGAGATGGCCCAAGGCGATAAAATGAATGCCGGACCAGTCCCAGGAATAGTGCTGGCCAAACTCCGGTTCTATTTGGGCTACCCCCGGACGGTGAAGATTCCTTTCTTTGATGCCGAGAAGCGCGGGAGTCCATTCGCGTGTGCTGTCATGGTTGCCGAAGAACTCGTAGACCGGGAAGCGGAGGATCGAATTCCTTTCCGCCCCGGTCAGACCATAGTCGGCTTCGAAAGCCTTCCATTCCGTGGCTTGTCGTGCTCTCCAGATCGCCCCGTTTTTGTCCCCGCTGTCAATGATGTCGCCGAGGTGAATGACCCCGCTCGGTTCGGTGATTTCAAGGCCGCCCCTGTTGCGGGGCAGCCTGGTTCCTGGTAAGTCGTTGAGGATGTGGAGGAGTCGCCGGTTGAGATTGAGCACTTCCTCGACCAATTGATCGCTCTCCTCTCCGACCCGGGCATCATAGTGGGTGTCGCTCACAACAAAAAACGACAGGGGTTCGCGGTGAGACTTGCCCTTGGAGCGGGCGGTCGCGATGTAAGGGAAGCCTCCCGCGAGTCCGAGCAGGGACGCCGTAGCGCCGGCTTTCAGGAACTTTCGACGACTCCAGACCATTTCTTTGGCCGGTTGATTCTTCGGTTGGTGTAGCTGGGGTATTTGTTGCATCGGATTTGAGGTTTGCAGCGAGTGAGCGCTTTTGTGATGGGAAAAATGGACAGGCACGAAACCGCCGTGGATCCAGCGAATTTGGCAAAAGTTAAATTAAACCATGGATGAGATTGGCTACTAGAGTTAGAGCCCAAAAGCGATCAAAGCAAGCCCGTTCGTTGAGGTTACGAGAAGAGTTCAAACTTGAGCTTCTGCGGCCGTAGATCGCGTCACGCGGTGATCGGTTAACTCTCGAAGCCACTTGGAAGCGGTTTCAGTGATTGTTTTGAGCACCCCACCCAGAACGCCACCCACTGGATTTTCAAATCGGACAACCACGCCTACGAGCCGGTACGCGTCCCGAAAAACGAAATCGCCCACCCGATCCTGGGCGTCATGGCGGAAAGGCTGTCATAAATCCAAACCTAATCATGCTCAACGTTTCGTGCCTAATACTCCTCGACTCACAAAACGCCTTCCTTGCGACACAGCGCCCGCCAGGAAAATCCCTCGGCGGCCTTTGGGAGTTTCCCGGCGGCTATCTCATCGGCGCCGAAAATCAGCCTGCCTGCAAGCCGAGAAGCGGCATGGCAAGGCTCATCCGTTCGTCGGTCGTCACGACTTCTCGGCAGGAAGCGAGAGTCGCCGTTGCCAAGTGCAGACCGTCGAGCGTGCGTAAGCCGATGGGGTCCGGGCGTTCGTAACAAAGACGGCAGATTCGCCGGGCTTCCCGATGGATGTCATCGTCCAGCGGGATAAGCTGAAAACGGCCTTTCCCAACGTCGGTTTGGAATCGACGGATCAGTTGCTCGGGTTTTCTGCCGGCGGTTTCGTTGCGACGGAACTTCTGTTGAAAGGCAAAATGAAGTTCCGTTGCCAATAAGACGGAGCTCAGCGGGGGTGCGGCCGCCGATTCGAGTTTTCCGAGATACGTTTCCGAATCAGCTTCCGGGCAGTAAAGTTTAAGCACGCAGGAGGTGTCCCAGTAAACGGCCATCTACCACCGCTCCGCTCGTAATTCGTCAATGATTTCGCGCGACGTGTTTGCCTTGTTTTTCCGCGGTGCGGCCTGTTGCCATTTCCTAAGTTCGGAAGCCCACTTTTTGCAATCGTTTCGGGCGCGGGCGGGTTGGACGGAAACGAGCTTGGCTTTCGGCTCTCCCCGTACCGTGATGAGCACTTCTTCTCCGCCGGCAGCTCGTGCGATCAGTTCGCTCAGCTTTGCTTTGGATTCCCGAACATTCACGATCATGTAGTCACAGTAGTCACGAGCGATCGATTGTCAAGGACGCACCAAACGGAACCCTCGTCCGCCGTCCCTTTACGCTCGCCGGCGGAAAAGGCGAGCCGGTAGCAGGAGGTTGTCTGGAGGGTCCCGATTTATCGGGATCCATGCCGCCGCGGGGTCCGGTGTTCCTCGCGCCTGGTGGATACGAACCGGAACTCGCCGTCGGAAAAGGCGAGCCGGTACCAGGAAGTTGTCTGGAGGGTCCCGATTTATCGGGATCCACGCCGCCGCGGGGTCCGGTGTTCCCGGAGTTTGGTGCGCACAAACCGGAACCCGCCGCCGTTCCCGCCCGGCAGAAATAAGGAACTGAATGGGCGAGCGCACGGAAGCTTTTTATAGCAGGAATACTGGGTTCATGAAAAACCGGCTTGAAGTGCGGGGATTTCATGGTATGAGAATGGCATGATTTCTCGCATAAAGATTCTCGATCACTTGAAGGCCGCGTTGGCGCGACACCGCATTGTCGTGCTCGTGGGGCCACGTCAGTGCGGCAAAACGACCTTAGCTCGTGAGTTGCTCTCCGAAGAATCGATCAACTATTTCGACTTGGAAGATCCCGTCAGTCTGGCCCGGCTGGACGAGCCGATGACGGCTTTGCGACCGTTGAAAGGACTGGTTGTCATTGACGAGGTTCAGCGGCGCCCGGACTTGTTTCCGGTGCTGCGGGTTCTCGCTGACCGGCGTTCCTTGCCCTCGCGTTTCCTGATTCTCGGGAGTGCGTCCGGCGATCTGCTGCGGCAGTCGTCGGAAAGTTTGGCTGGGCGCGTGGAGAGCGTCACCATCGGAGGGTTTACTTTGCGTGAATTAGGCGACGATGCAGAGGAGCGTCTCTGGTTTCGAGGCGGATTTCCTCTCTCCCACCTTGCTTCGACCGATCAGGAAAGCGGCCATTGGCGAAAGGCGTTTATTGCAACCCTTCTCGAGCGCGATCTCCCCCAGTGGGGAGTTCGTGTGCCAGCAGTGGCCCTGCAACGATTCTGGGCGATGCTCGCCCATTATCACGGCCAAACATGGAATGCCGCCGAACCCGCGCGCGCTCTGGGTGTGAACGAATCGACTACCCGCCGTTATCTCGACCTCCTCACCGACGCTCTCATGGTTCGCCAGGTGCAGCCTTATCATGCCAATTTACGAAAGCGGCAGGTGAAGGCGCCGAAGGTTTACGTCCGCGACAGTGGGCTTTTGCATCAACTGCTCGGCATCGAATCGTTCGATAAGTTGATGATCCACCCCAAAGTAGGGGCTTCCTGGGAGGGTTTTGTCATCGAACAGATCCTGTTGACCGAACCTCATGACGAATCGTTTTTTTGGGCGACGCACCAGGGGGCGGAGGTCGACCTGATCCTTCGACGAGGGGGGGATCTTCTCGGGATCGAGTGCAAACGTGCCGATGCGCCTCGCCTGACACCCTCGATGCGGATTGCTTTGGAGGATCTTGGGTTAAACTACCTGGCCGTCATCTATCCGGGAACGCGTCGTTACCCTATCGCCGAACGCGTGGAAGCCGTTCCGCTTCACGCGTTGGCCGAAGCCGATCCTCTTTTCGGATGAGCGTGTCGTAGAGGAAATTCCATGACAAAAAGCGGGGGGATTTTCATGGGAAGCTCGGGACGCAATTCTACGGGATGGCAGTTCTGAGTCCCGGTGACTGGCTCTTGGGAATGCGGGAGGCGGAGAAACTCTGAAGAGAACACGGACCGTTAATCGCCCCCCCCGACGTTTAGGTGTTACCCCAACCCGGCGGAGCCGGTACCAGGAAGTTGTCTGGAGGGTCCCGATTTATCGGGATCCGCGCCGCCGCCGGGTCCGGTGTTCCTGACGTTTGGTGCGTACGAACCGAAACCCGCCGCCGTTCCCGCCCGCCACGTTTTGCGGCCATGCGGGAGCATGGCCCTCCGGAAACTCTTGCGCATTTCGCGCAAGAGTTCGCTCAAAGATCCCTTTTCAAATCCGACAACCCCGCCTACGACCCGGTACG
>PXBO01000056.1 GCA_003566885.1 Opitutia bacterium
AATTCAGGGACCCGGAAACGGACAGGGAACCGACCGACGGCGAAGAATTCACACGCTACGCCGTCAAGCATGCCACGCGCGATCTGTGGGATCCGGCCCACCACAAGGGCGGCGACCGGTTCGACGGCTGGGAGGATTTCCGCGAAAAAGGCGTGTGGAACTCGGATCCTTATCCTTATCGAAAACGCTGGGGCGCGATGAAGACCAAGACCGGAAAATTCGAGTTCTACAGCGAAACGCTCAAGGACGCGCTCGAAGCGCACGCCCGCAAGCATGACGCGACAACGGATGAAATCATGGTGGCCGCCAATTACATTGCGCGCGGCGAACAGGCCTTCGTGCCGCACTACGAGGCGCCTTTCATCTGGGGCGACGAGCGGGGGTATCCCCTGGTGTTCGTGGATTACAAGTCGCGACTCAATCGCGAGGGCCGGTCCGCGAATTGCTACTGGTACCAGGAGTTCAAGGATCTCGACCCCGGCGACGAGGCATGGTCCGACGTGGCGAAACTCAACCCGCTTGACGCGCGCAAGCTCGGAATCGGGGATGGCGATGAAATCAGGGTCGTTTCGCCAGTCGGCTCGCTGACCTGCATGGCAAAACTGTGGGAGGGCGTCCGGCCCGGAACGGTGGCGAAATCCTACGGCCATGGCCATTGGGCTTATGGAAGGGTCGCCGCGCGACAGTTCGGGAAGCTGCCCGTCGGCGGCAACAACAACGAGATTCTTCCCGCCGATTACGATCGGTTGAGCGGATCGACGGCTTTTTACGGCGTGACGAGGGTGAAGGTGGAGAAGACGTGACGTGGGGGGAGGTGATGGGTGTTAGGTGATGGGTGAGGGGATGGGTGTTAGGTGTTGGGTGTTAGGGGATGGGTGAGGGGTGATGGGTGATAGGTGACAGCGTGTTGCCCCAATCGAGATTCCTCGACGAAGCCTGTCCTGAGCGTAGCCGAAGGGCTCGGAATGACACTCTTGGAATCGCCGATTTTCCTGAGAATCTGTCATCCCGAGCTAGCCCTGCCCTGAGCGAAGCCGAAGGGAGGGATCTCGCCGAAGGCGCGTTTTCGATTTGGGCAACACGTCGTTGAGTTGCGATTTAGACAGAGAATACCGCTATGAAGACATCCGGGAACGCCAGGCTCCAGCCTGGCTTCTTCCGGAGTGCCACGCTGGAGCGTGGCGTTCCCAAGCGGATATTCACTGTCCGAACCGCGGGAGTGTGAAACTTCGGTAAACCGAATAGGAGGAAAGACGATGCGAAACACAACGGTAAAGGTTGGGATGATAGTGGGATGTATCATGGCGGGAACATTCATTGCAAAGGCACAGACTACTCAAGCGGCGCCCGCCGCGGAAGCCATTAAACCCGAAACGGAATCCGTCAAAGCCGGATTCGGCAGCGTGAAATTGAACGGACTGCTGCAGGGCTGGTATCAATATGACGAGGGAGCCGACCCGAAAGGAACGTTCCGTTTGCGACGCGCCGAGATCAAGTTGTCCGGCGATATCATTCCGGAAGTGGCATGGTGGTTGATGTTCGATCCCGCCACAGTGCGCGAGGACACCGTGCGATCCACGAGCATCGACGACGCAAGTGTCGTCACATCCGTGGGCCGCAAGTCCGTGCTCCAGGATTTCGCCATCCGCCTGAAACCTGTCGAAACGCTCTCACTGGACGTCGGCCAGTACAAAATTCCGTTCGGCATGGAGGGGCTTAAGTCTTCCTCCAAACTCGATTTTATCGACCGGGCTGCGATGTTTTCCCGGTTCAAATGGGGGGACCGGCGCGATATCGGCGCGACGTTGCGCGGCGACTTCCATCTCGGCGATGCCGCCATTCGGCCGGAAGTCGGTGTTTATAACGGCGAGGGACAAAACAGGCTGGACGCCAACGGCCATAAGATGACCGTCGGCCGATTGGTCCTCAATCCGGTGACAGGTCTGCACTTGGGCGCGGCCCATGCGAACAACAAGGTCGGAGCGGACGAAACGAAAAGTGCCCACACCGGATTCGAGGCGAAATACGAGATCGGACCCGCGTCGGTATACGGCGAATATGCGTTCGGCGAAAGCGAGGGCAAGAACCGGAGGACATATTATATCACGGCGACCTGCAACGTGCTTGATGATTTGCAACTCGCCGCGCGGTACGACTGGTTCGATCCTGACACCGACAAAGACGATGACGCGCAAACTGAAACAACGGTGGGCGTCAATTATTTCATCGCCGGAAACAACGCGAAGATGCAACTCAATTACGTTTTCCGAGGGGAAGAGGGCGATTCCATCAACAACGATGTCCTTCGGGCTAATTTGCAGGTCAGTTTCTAAATAAAATTTTCGCCGGGCGAAAATTTTATCTCCGATTCGGGTCGGGCCTACGGCTCCAGGCAAGGCGCAAAGCGCCGCGTCGAAGGGCTAAGTGCTCCTTAACACAAATATTATGACATATGCCAGGAACGAGATCTCTCGGCAAGCTCGAGATGACAATCATTACGACTGTCATTCCGAGCGAAGTCGAGGAATCTCATGCGTCACGGAATACGTCACCGTATTTATGAAACCGAGCACTACGGCCGCCGAACGATAGGGTCGGGATGGAAACGTCCCGCGCCTCCCGGCGCGATGGATGGTCGGCGGCGACGCCGAACGAACAGCGCTACCTTGGAAAGGAGACAGATGATAAATCCTGACGCCGCACGGCGTATGCTCATGGACTGCATAACGCCGCTGCCGGTCGAGTCTTGCGCGCTCGATAGCGGCCTGCGCGGCTACCTTGCTCAACCGGT
>PXBO01000041.1 GCA_003566885.1 Opitutia bacterium
AAGTGGACCCTGGATCCCCGGCCGGCCCGCATCTATCAACCGGCGCACCTTGCCGGCGATCTGGAAGCACGGCGTGCTTTTTCGGATTAAAAGCGGTGAGCGGATTCCCCCCCCGGGTCAGGCCGGGCGCATGGATTCTATGGCATTGGAGTAGGCGCCGGCGAGGCTTTGGAATGCGGGGTCATCTTCCGATCGAACCCGTCGAATCAAGTTTCCGCGCCGATCGAAAAGGGTCCCTACCGGAATAATGCCGCGAACGGCGTTGGTCAAAAATATCGCGTCGGCGCTTTCCAGATCGGCAATACGGCAGGTTTTTTCCTGGACCGGAAGCCCGAGTTGCCCTGCGGCTTCCAGCACGAAAGCACGAGTGATCCCGGGCAGGATTCCGTCTTGGGATCCCGGGGTGAGCAGAGTCTGGTTTTGTATGAGAAAGAGGTTGCTGGTCACGCCCTCCGCCGCTGTGTCGCCATCGGCTGACATCAGGCCCTCGTCGCCTGGTGGAATGCTCCGTTCACGCATTTCCAGGTGCCCGGCGAGACTGTTGAGGTAAGCGACGCTTTTAGGGCGCGGGTGGAACTCCGGGGAATTCCGGCGGATTTCCAGGAGGTGCAGGCCGACGGGACCGCCCGGAATGGGGGGCAGGGCGCGGGGAACCAGCAATTCGGTCGGCTCACGGTAGGGTTCCGCCGGAAGACCCCCGGCAACGGGACCACCGGTAACGGTCAGACGGAAAACGGCGTCTTCCAGTTTATTGACCTGTCGAAGTTTTGCGACGGTATCGAGCAGGGTTTCCGCGTCCAGAAGGGAAAGCGATCTTGAAGGTATATGCAGGCGATCGCAGCCGGCACGGATGCGACGCAGGTGCTCCTCCAGCCGGAAAACACACCCGCCGAAGGTACGAAAGGTCTCGAAACACCCCGCTCCGTAGAGAAAGCCGTGATCGTTTACCGAAACCTGGGCCTGGTCTTGGGGAAGGATTTTGCCGTTGAGATAGAGAAACATGGCGGTGAATTATTGGCTGGAATCGCCGGATGGCGGGAGAATGGCTTCCGCCGCCTCGACGGCGGCCCACAGCGCTCGGGCTTTGCTCAGGGATTCTTCGTACTCCCTGGCTGGAATCGAGTCGGCGACAATGCCCGCCCCGGCCTGGACGTGCGCCCAGTCGTTTTCCGCCAGCAGGGTGCGTATGGTGATGTTCAGTTCCATCTCTCCCCCGGGGCTGATCCAGCCGATCGATCCGGTATAGGGCCCCCGCCGAACCGGTTCCAGTTCTTCGATGATTTCCATGGTGCGCACCTTGGGCGCACCGGTAACGGTGCCGCCGGGAAAGGTGGCGGCAATGACGTCGAGGGCATCCAGCCCTTCCGCCAGGCAGCCTTCGATGTGCGACACGATGTGCCGCACGTGAGAGTAGTCTTCCATCACCATGAAATCCCGCACCTTCACCGTGCCATAGCGCGAAACTCGTCCGAGATCGTTACGGATCAGGTCAACCAGCATGAGATGTTCCGCCTTCTCTTTGGGGTTTGTCATCAATTCCTCGGCCAGCGACCGGTCTTTTTCCTCAATGCGGTCCCGAGGCCGGGTTCCCGCGATCGGACGTGCCTCCAGGCGGTCGCCGTGGAGCCGGACCAACAGTTCCGGCGAACCGCTGACCAGGGTCAGTCCGGGAAATCGCAACAGGCCCATGTAAGGCGAGGGATTGATCCGCCGCAGGGCTTCGTAAACCTCCTCCGGGGCGGCCCGCAGAGGCCGGGATTCCCGCAGGGAGAGGTTGACCTGGTAGGTGTCTCCGGCGGCGATGTATTCCTGGATGCGGCGCACTGCGGCGATGAACTGTTCCCGCGACAGGGAAAACCGGGCGTTCCGGGCGCCGGGGGCCGTCCTTTCCGGGTCCGGGGGCAAAGGGTTCGACTCCGATTCCCCCGCGATCCATCGTTGCGCCTGACTTTCTGCGGTCTCGCGGGCCCGGTCGAAGGCGACGCGCAATCGACGCGAATCTTGCCGTTCCTCCCGGGAAACATCGTGCCAAACCGTGGAATAAAGGGTCCGGCTAACGTGATCGTAAACCAGGCACTCGGTCACTACGGCCAGATGATAGAGCGGAACCGGCAGGTCGGGCCGGGCGATTGCCGGAAGCCTTTCCAGGGTGCGGACCAGGTCGTAGGAGAAAAAACCCGCCAGACCGCCGATGCAGGGCGGCAACCCGGGCAATCGAGGTCCCCGGTTTTGCCGCATCCAACCGCGAATCACTTCCAGGGGACTCCCTGGAAGCCGGGCCCGAACCTCGGGGGATTCGCCCGAATAATCGGTCAGGACACCCGCGCGCTCATTCCCGTGCAGCATCTCCGTTATTCGCGGCGCCAGCAAGGTGTGCCGTCCGGTCTTGCCGCTCTCGAGCAAAAGCGACGGTGAGTCTGACCAGAAGCGTTTCCAGGTCGGCTGCGACTTTCGCGCAGGGTACCTCAACACCAGGGGAATCCGTTCGTAGGAATCCGCCCAGCGCCGCCAATCCGTCCAACTCGTGCCGTCAATCGTATCCAAGCCGGCGATTGAATAACAGGACCGCGAGTTCTGGCAATAGCGGGATAGAGGGCCGCGTTTCTTTGACCCTTTTGCGGGCTTTACCTCGGAGGCGATTGTGATTGGATGATGTTGATGCCTGATGTCGCCTTGATCGTTCCCGCCCGCCTGCGGTCCACCCGTTTTCCCAGGAAGCTGCTGCACCGGATTGCCGGGAAGCCGCTTCTGCTCCACGTGGCGGAAAGAATTGCGGCCCAGGCGCCTGAGTACCCTTTGTATTTTGCGGTGGACGATCCGGAGTTGGCTGAGGTGCTGGACGGAGCCGGTTTTTCTCAGGTGATGACTTCGACCGAGCACGCCAGTGGTTCGGACCGCATCGCCGAGGCCAACCGGGCCATTCAAGCCCAATGGGTGGTCAATGTGCAGGCCGACGAGCCGCTGGTGACCGGAGAGCAGATTCGTTGCCTGGCCGGGATGGTTGAGGCGGGGGCGTCGATGGCCACACTGGCGACGCGATTTGAGCGGGCGAGCGATTTTCTCGATCCCAACCAGGTGAAAGTCGTCATGAGCGACGACGGTCGGGCCCTGTATTTTTCCCGTGCGCCCATTCCTTATCCCCGCGACGAAATCGATCGCCTCGACGATGCCTGGGTAGCCGCGAATCCGTGCTGGCGACACCTCGGATTATACGCCTACCGGGGATCCTTTCTGGCGGAACTCACCGCGCTTCCTCCGGGACGTTTGGAGCGGATCGAACGGCTCGAGCAGTTGCGCGTGCTGGAGAACAGTCACGGCATCGCGGTGGCGCCGACCGATCAGCCGACGATCGGAATCGACACTCCGGAGGACGCCGAACGCTTCACCCGCTACCTTTCCAAGAACCCCTGATGTTTTTGTGATTCGTGATCTGTGATTCGTGATTTGTTATTCGTGATCCGTCAACAACCCCCAACCAACAACTCCACGCCCCACGCCCCCCAAAAAAACAATCAACCAACAATCTTCGCCGCGGGTTCGGGGCGATCGTTTTGCTCGAAGGCGGCGATCCGTTTGGCCAGAAAATCAATCCAGGCCGGATGCACGTTGAGACAGGGAATGAGTTCGTAGCTTTCGCCTCCGGCGGCCAGGAAGTCCTCTTTGCCCTGAATCCCGATTTCCTCCAGCGTTTCCAGGCAATCGGAAACAAAGGCCGGGGTGACCACCAACAGGCGTTTGACGCCCTCATTGGCCAGGCGGACAAATTCCAGGTCGGTGTACGGTTTGAGCCACGGTTCGCGTCCGAATCGCGACTGAAACGACATGCTGTATTTTGCCGTTGGCAGTTGCAGCCGCGCGGCCACCTCCTCCACGGTGCGCAGGCATTGCGCCCGGTAACAGGTGGATTGCACCGGGCTGCAGGTTTTGCAGCAGTCGGTCACCACGGTGCAATGGGCCTTGGAGGGGTCGCCTTTGCGCAGGTGCCGTTCGGGAATGCCGTGAAAACTGAACAGGAGGTGGTCGTAACCGTTTTTCACATACGGTTCGATTCGCTGGGAGAGAGCGTCAATGTACCCGGGCTCGGCGAAGAACGGGGGCTGCGCGGTGATCCGCATTGCGGGGGCCACCTCCCCGGCGAGTTCGCGCACGTTGACCACGGCCGTTTCGTAACTGGACATGGCGTAGTGGGGGTAGAGCGGAACAAGAAAAAGCTCTTTGATCCCGCGGGACGCCAGTCGCTGAAGCGCTTCGCGGGTGGAAGGATTGCCGTATCGCATCGAAAGTTCGATCGGCAGGTCGGTTTTCTCCTGAAGCAATTGCCGTACTTTGCGACTGGTCACCAGCAGGGGGGACCCTTCCTCCGTCCAGATTTTACTGTAGGCTTCCGCGGTTTTCCTGGGGCGGAACGGCAAAACCTTGCAATAAAGGATGTAACTCTTGATCGGTTGGGGGGCGTCGAAGACGCGTTCGTCGGAGAGGAATTCCTTTAGATAGCGGCGCACATCCGGAATAGCGGTGGAATCGGGCGATCCCAGATTGGTAAGGAGAACGGCTTTGCTCGTCATGTCAGGCTAACTGGTTACCGTCACATCGCGCCTTGTCAAATTGTGAAGGCATCCCGGGTCAAAGGGTGTGCAAAAAGGTCGAAGCGGGTCCTCCGGGGAACGGGAATCGGCCGGCGGATCATTCACAGGGTTGCGTTCCGCGGCAGACTGCCCTTCTTTGGAGGGTGATGGCGTTGGATTCAAGGGTAGAGGTCGCGTGTCGGGACGGGTGTCTGATGGTTTCGGTGCGGGGCAGCTGGTCCCTTTCGCAACCGATGCCCGCATGGCGGAAAATGGTCAAACGCTCCGCGGGCCGCCGGGAAAAATTTCAGGAGATCCGGGTGGACGTCGGCGGCGTCGATTCGTGGGACAGTTCGCTGCTCCTGTTCGTTTCTCAAATTCGGAAATACGCGGCTGAATTAAACGTGCCCTGTAATATGGAGAACCTTCCCGATCTCCTGCGAAATCTTCTCGAGCAGGCGGGCGAGTCCGAATCGGCAGGGGGAAGTCAGGACGCCATGGCCGGCCCATCCTTGTTGGTCGTGCTGGGCGAGCGTTTTGAAAAAACCCTTGCCGGGGGCGGTCAATGGTTGACCTTTTGGGGGGAGTGCCTGCTGGGCGGGTTGCGGATGGCCCGGAGGTGGCGCAAATTCCGTTGGCGCGACTGTCTGATCTTTATGCAGCAGGCGGGCGCCATGGGCCTCCCGATCGTCGGACTGATCAGTTTCCTGGTCGGGTTGATCCTTGCTTACCAGGCGGCGATTCAGTTGAGGGAGTACGGAGCGGAAATCTTTGTCGCCAATCTGGTCGGTCTGTCGGTCGTTCGGGAAATGGGACCGATGATGACGGCCGTGATCCTGGCGGGGCGAACCGGCGCCTCCTTTGCCGCGCAGATAGGCAATATGAAGATGAACGAGGAAATCGACGCGCTGGAGACCCTGGGCGTTCATCCCATGGATTTCCTGGTCCTGCCGCGCATGGTGGCGTTGGTGATGATGGCGCCCCTGCTGACCATCTATGCCAATCTTCTGGGTATTCTCGGAGGGTATGTGGTCGGCGTCGGCCAACTCGAGATTTCGTCTTCAGCCTACTGGTATCAATCCCAGGAGGCTATCGGTCTGAACGATCTGGCCGGAGGCCTGATCAAGAGCGTGCTTTTCGGGGTAGTGGTCGCCGCGGCCGGTTGCCTTCGCGGCCTGCAGAGCGATCGAAGCTCCGAGGGCGTTGGGCGCGCCACCACCTCGGCGGTGGTCACGGCTATCTTCCTGATCATTGTCCTGGACGCGGGTTTCGCGGTGCTTTTCGAACGGGTTGGAATCTGATGAGTGAAGTCGATCCACAGATCCCTTTTATGATCGAGGTTCGCGGGCTTTCCTGCGGTTACCGCGATACCGTCATCCTGCGGGATGTCAGTTTTTCCGTCCGTCGTGGGGAGATCTATTTCGTGGTCGGCCGCAGCGGTTGCGGCAAGAGCACCCTGCTGCGCAACCTCATCGGTTTGGAAACCCCCTTGGCCGGGGAGGTGTGTTTCGACGGCGAAAACGTCGGCAACGCCGGTCACGAAACCCGCCGCGCCATGCTGCGGCGAATGGGAGTTCTTTACCAGAGCGCGGCGCTGTGGAGCACGATGACCGTTGCCGAAAATGTCGCCTTGCCACTGGAGGAACACACAACCCTTTCCCGTCGTGAAATCCGGGAATTGGTTTTCGTGAAATTGGGCATGGTCGGCCTGGCCGCGGCTGCCGATCGGTACCCGGCCGAGTTGAGCGGCGGCATGCGCAAGCGCGCCGGGTTGGCCCGGGCCCTGGGGCTGGACCCGGAAATCCTGTTTTTCGACGAGCCGTCGGCCGGCCTCGATCCGGTGAGCGCCCGCAATTTGGATCATTTGATACTGCAGACCCGGGAGAGTCTGGGGACGACCATCCTCGTGGTGTCCCATGATCTGGAAAGCATTTGTACGGTGGCCGATCACGTGATTATGTTGGGGAGGGATGAAAAAACGGTGATCGCGGAGGGTCGGCCAAGGGACCTGATTCGCGATTCCGGGAATCCGCACGCGAGCGAGTTTTTTCAAAGCGGTTTGATTACCTTCGGGGAACCTAAGAAGGAATCGCCTTGACCGAGAAAGTATGAAATGTCGAATCCGGTACCAAATTTTGAAGCGATAGGGGAGAAGGAATGAAAACCAAACCAAGTGCCGCCCTGATCGGCGGTTTCGTCGTAGGCGCGATGTTGCTGGTCGCAGGGGCGCTGTTTTATTTCGGCGGACGGACCTGGATGACCGAGACCAGTGAGTTCGTCGTTTACTTCGATGAATCGGTGCACGGGCTGGACGTCGGCGCCCCGGTCAAGTTTCGCGGTGTTCGCATCGGGCGTGTACGCAATATAGGGGTGCGCTACGATCCCGATGAAGCCCGTTCGCTGGTTCCGGTGATTTGTGAACTGGATCGTCAGGTGGTACGCGATCCGGACGGGATTTTCGTCGATTTCTCCGAACCTGAGCTGATGGACGCCATGGTCGATCGGGGGTTGCGGGCGCGCCTGAGCCTCGTCGGACTTTCGGGTTTGATGTACATTGAACTCGATTACGCCAGTCCCGCCGAACTGGCCCGTCGTATGCCTGTTCCCGATCACCCCGGGTTGTCCTCGGTGCCGTCGGTGCCGTCGGCTCTCGCCGGGTTGCGGGATGGAGTCGTCGATATCGCGGCGAATATCGGTGAAATCGATTTCGCCGGAATCGCTCAAAAATTCGAAAGCCTGCTGGACCGGGCGGATTCCCGTTTGGAAACACTCGCGATCGACGACCTGGCGGCGAATTTTAATGAAGCGGTGACCGCGGTTACGGAACTGGCCCGTTCCGACGATCTGCGGAACGCGGTGCAGTCGGCCAGCGGCGCCTTCAATGATTTGAGTTCGATCCTGAACCGTCTCGATGACCAGATCGATCCGGTGAGCGAACGCTTTATAGCGACCGCCGACGAGCTCTCCCTGACGCTTCGTCAATTGGGCGGCGCGGTTGAGGCCATCGAAACGCTGATCAGCCCAAGGACGGGTCTGGGGCACGAACTGGCGGCGACGTTGCAGCGCCTGGGAGAAGCTTCGCGTTCGGTGCAGCGTCTGGCCGATTACCTGGAGCGTCATCCCAACGCTCTGCTTTCAGGAAGAAGGGAGGCCGGACAATGAGCCGAAAAATCTTTTTATTGATGGGACTGATGGGGATTTGTTTCCTTCTGTCCGCCTGCCTTTTGCCTCGTCCGGTTGAGGACCGGACCCGTTACTACCTGTTGGAGGCTTCCGGGGTAAACGAATTCGCCGGGACCGAGGCCAGATATCTGGATCCGGATGAGGCGGGTTTGGCGATCGGCCTTCGTCGTATCCGCGTGGCGGATTATATCAACGTCCCGTCCATAGTGGTCAGAAACACCGACGGTCAATTGCGCTACACCCATTATCAGCGCTGGGCCGAGGGTTTGGACCGGGGGACCGCGCGGTTGCTGCGCGAAGTGCTGCGGCGGGATACCGCCATCACTTCGGTCTATTTCTTTCCGGAAGCGGGTCGGGAATTTGTCGATTTCGAGTTGGAGGTGCAGTTGCTGGCCTGTGACGCCATCGAACGCGAGGACGGATCGGGCGGGTACTTTTTTCGAGCCTACTGGAGCATTTTCGAGCCGGAGAGCGGCGGCGTGATCGCCACGGGTGATTTTGTGCGTCGCGGCGACTGGCAACCGGGAGACTACCCGGCCTTCGCCCGGGCCATCAGCAGGGTTGGAACCGAGTTCGGAAACGAAATTTCCGAAGTCCTTCAGACACTTCACGGCCGCCGGTAGCCGGCGGAATTTGCGGCCGCTTCGGAGACGTCGGTCGCACCATTCGATCCGGGCATCCGTGATGCTTTATGCTTTGGCTCAATCCTCGCGGATATCGAGGGGAAGACGCTTAAATTTCCCTCAGGAAATCAAGGCCCTGACGGGTCGGGTCGAGGCCTTCTGATTTCAGCCAGTCCGGATTGTAAAGTCGCGAGAGATAACGCTGACCGTCGTCGCAGAGGATGGTGGTGATTACCTGACCGGGCCCGCCCTCCAGGGCGAGTTTCACCGCACCGCAGACGTTGATGCCGGACGAAGCGCCGAGGAACAGACCCTCGGATTCCATCAGGTGGTAAACCATCTTGATCATCACGCTGTCATGGATACGGAAGGCGTCATCGATGGGGGCTTCCTCCAGGTTTTTGGTGACGCGTCCCTGTCCGATTCCCTCGGCGACGGAGTCTCCGTCGTCGATATCCAGGTGACCGTGTTTGATCCACGACCACATCGCCGCGCCGTAGGGGTCGGCGCAAACGGATTTGATCTTGGGATCGGCCTCTTTGAGAAAAAGCGACACCCCGGCCAGGGTTCCGCCGGTTCCGACCGCAGTGACGAAAGCGGTAACCTCTCCAGCGGTCTGGCGGTGAATTTCCGGCCCTGTGGTCTGCCGGTGGTATTCCCGGTTCGCCGTATTGTCGAATTGATTGGCCCAAAAGCCGCCGTCGATTTCCTCCGCCAGCCGCCGGGCGATGTGATTGTAATTGTTGGGATCCTTGTACGGAGCAGCCGGAACGGGGCGCACATCGGCGCCGATGGCGCGCAAAAGATTGATTTTCTCCTGTGACTGGGTGTCGGGAATCACGATGATCGTGCGATAACCTTTGGCGTTGCCGACCAGGGCAAGTCCGATTCCGGTGTTGCCGGCCGTGCCTTCGACAATGGTCCCGCCGGGCTTGAGCAGTCCCCGGGATTCGGCGTCGTTGATGATCCCCATAGCGGCGCGATCTTTCACGGAACCCCCGGGGTTCAGGAATTCGGCCTTGCCGAGGATTTCGCACCCGGTGGCATCCGACAGGCTTTTTATGCGAATAAGAGGAGTCTCGCCTACAGTTCCGGCGAACCCGTCCTTGATTTGCTTGCTCATCATGTCACGAGTATTGCCGGGTTCAGCGGATTTTCGAGTTCGTTTTTGTGGCCGGCTTAACGCGGGTGGCGAATCTCGGCGACCGCCCCTGTTTTCCGGTGATTCTTGAGAAAAAGATCTCCTCCCAGATTACGAAAACAGCGGCGGGCCACTGCCAGACCAAGACCATCGCCGCCCTTGGTGCCGGTGAACGGTTCGAACATCGTCGGCTCGATCTCCGGATCGATCCCGGTTCCATGGTCGCGAATCATGATGATAATGTTTTCCGCGTCGGCCGAAGCGCTGATTTCGATCGCGCGCCCGGAAACCGGAGCGTCGCCGTAGCTTTCCCAGGCGTTCTTGAGCAGGCCGGCAATGGCATCTTCGGCTCGGCTGAAGCAGGTCGTTACCATCAGATCTTCCGGTTTCACCGTAAAGGGGTATTCGTTTTCCACCCGGTTTTCCTGCCGGAAACGGCGGATGGCGCAACGCAGCAATTCAGTCACTGGTACCGGCTCCGGCTCAGGTTGGGTTTCCCGCGCCGCCTCTCCGAAGCGGCGGACCATCTCGGTGATTTTGGCGATGGCTTTCTCCAGGCTGGCGTGATGCTTCAGGACCATTTCGGGTTTCTCATGATGCATCTTCAGCAGATGCATGTACCCGAAGACAATCCCAAGCACGTTGTTCAGGTTGTGAGTGACGCTATCGGCGACCGAGCCGATGGAAGCGTTTCTTCTCAGGTTCTCCAGTTCTTCCCGCAAACGCTCCCGCTCCTTCTCCAGGCCGCGCAGTCGGAGGTGCCAATGCAAGCGCGCAATCAAAGCCTCATCGCCTGAATTGGCATCGAGGTAATCGATACGGGAATTGTCGCGGCAAGCCATGCCGGTGGCGGAAGTCAGCACCAGAGTGTTGGGGCCGTCCTCCAGCGCCTTCGAATCCAGGTGTTCCAGAACCTCGCGGGATACGCCGCATCCAGCCAGCAGGAGATCGGGTTGCTCATCGGCTAACGCCTGCTCAATGCTCACGGATTCCGGACTGACAGTCAGGAAATGAACCCCCGCCTTTTGCAGCGCCTGGCGCAGGCGCTCCTCGGGGGAGGAGGCCTTCTCAATCAGCAGAACCGTGGCCGGAAGATGAGTGGTCATAGGAGACAATGTCCGAAGAGGCGACAACCTTGGTGCGGGCTAGGTAGTCGTGTACCGCACGACGATCCCGTGTGAAGAACGCGAAAAAGTAATTGAAAAGCAACAGCAGCATCAAAGGCTGCATGGTCATGGCCAGGGTCAGAGAGATCCCTTTGATCACCGACCGCATCACCGTCGCGCCTAGGGGCAGCGGGGCATGAGCCTGTCCCGGATCGGTGCGGATCACCCGGAGTTTGAACAGCAGTTTACCGGGCGAGGCGCCGCGTGTGAACGCTTCACTCATCATGAAATAGAGCAACACCAGCGCCAGGCTGACGGCGTAAGTGATCTGGATCAGGCGCTGGGCCTCCTCGGAAAGGGTCGGCTCCGGAGCCCCGGAATCGGGGGCTTCCCGGAATTCCCGCATCTCCTCCGTGAACTGCTCCAATTCCTGAGTAACCCCGGGATTCTGGCTGAAAATGAGGAAATTTGCGAGGAAGAAGAGGATCAGCAGACAGAACATGTCGGCGGCGAATGCCCCGATCCTCGGCATCAGGAGTGAGCTTTGCGGCTCCGGAGGGGGTTCGTCCTCCGGATGCCCGGCAGTCGGCTGAAACGGATTCTGGTATTGATTCATAGAGAACTATCCCCGGTAGACGCGGAGCAGGGCTTCACCCATGTGCGAGGGGGTTTCGGCGACTTCGATTCCGGCATCCTTCATGGCGGCGATTTTGGCTTCCGCGGTGCCGCTCCCGCCGGAAACGATCGCTCCGGCGTGGCCCATGCGACGTCCCGGGGGCGCGGTCGCTCCGGCGATAAAGCCGGCCACCGGCTTTTTCACATGCTCTTTGATGTAGGCGGCGGCCTCCTCTTCAGCGGTGCCTCCGATTTCTCCGATCAAAATCAGGGCTTCGGTTTCAGGATCCTCGTTGAACAACTTGACGGCGTCGAGATGGCTGGTGCCGCTTACCGGGTCGCCGCCGATGCCGATACAGGTCGATTGCCCGTGGCCCAGGGAGGTGAGCTGCCAGACGGCTTCATAGGTGAGGGTTCCGGAACGCGAAATCACCCCGACCTTGCCCGGCTTGTGGATGTATCCGGGCATGATGCCGATCTTGCACTGACCCGGGGTGATAATACCCGGGCAGTTTGGCCCGATCAGGCGGGTCTTGCTTTGTTGGAGTTTGACCTTCACCTCGGCCATGTCCTTGACCGGAATTCCTTCGGTGATGCAAACCACCAGCGGAATCTCGGCGTCAATGGCCTCGAGGATGGAATCGGCGGCAAAAGCCGGCGGAACAAAAATCACCGACGCGTTGGCCCCGGTTTCGTTCACGGCCTCCCGGACGGTGTCGTACACCGGCACCTTTTCCTCAAAGCGTTCTCCTCCGCGTCCGGGAGTGACGCCGGCCACGATGTTCGTGCCGTATTCGAGGCATTGCCTGGCGTGAAAGCTGCCGGCCTTGCCGGTGAGTCCCTGAACCAGGAGGCGGGTGTCTGTGTTGACGAGTATGCTCATGTCGATGAATTGCTTTACCGGTCGGCGACGAGTTCGACGATTTTTTTGGCGGCGTCGGCCAGGGTGTCGGCCGAGACGATTTTAAGGTTGCTCTGGTCGAGAAGCTTTTTCCCTTGCTCCACGTTGGTGCCTTCCAGGCGCACCACCAGCGGCCGGTCGAGGTGAACGGCCTTGGCGGCCTCCAGGATTCCGGTGGCGATGACGTCGCATTTCATGATGCCGCCGAAGATATTGACCAGGATGCCCTTGACGTTTTCGTCCTTCAGGATGATCTGAAAGGCTTGGGTCACCTGTTCGGCGTCGGCTCCGCCGCCGACGTCGAGGAAGTTCGCCGGTGATCCGCCGTAGTGCTGAATAATGTCCATGGTGGCCATGGCCAATCCGGCGCCGTTGACCATGCAGGCGATATTTCCGTCCAATGCGATGTAATTGAGGTTCGCCTTGGAGGCTTCCACCTCTTTGGGGTCCTCTTCGTTGAGGTCGCGGTAGGCGACGATATCCGGATGACGGAAAAGGGCGTTGTCGTCGAAACCCACCTTGGCGTCGAGCGCCACGACGTCGCCGGAAGGGGTGGTGATGAGTGGATTCACCTCCACCAGGGAGGCATCCTTTTCCCAGAAAAGGCGGTAGAGGCCGTTGAGCAGTTTAATCATCTGCTTGACCTGGTCGCCCCGGAAGCCGAGCCCGAAAGCGATCTGCCGCGCCTGGTGGGCGCGAAGGCCCAGCGTGGGGTCGATGACCACCCGGGTGATTTTCTCCGGGGTCTCTTCGGCTACCTTTTCGATTTCCACCCCCCCTTCCGTCGAAGCGATCACCACGGGTCGGGAAGTGGCGCGGTCCATCACGATAGCCAGGTAGTATTCCTTCTCGATTTCGGAAGCTTCGGTGAAATACACCGTACCCACCTTGCGCCCTTCCGGGCCGGTCTGGTGCGTGACCAGCGTGTTGCCGAGCATTTTTCGTCCGAACTCCGCGGCCTCCTCTTTCGACTTGGCAAGTTTGACGCCCCCTTTGAAGCCGTCTTTGAAGGTTCCCTTGCCTCGTCCTCCCGCGTGAATCTGGGACTTTACGACCGTAACCCCCTCCGGCAGAGAGGAAAGGGCGGATGCGAAATCCGAAGTGTCCTGGGCGCAATGTCCGGCCGGAACCGGCACCCCGTAGTGTTGGAATAATTCTTTGGCCTGGTATTCGTGTATATTCATTGAGACTTAGAGGGGAATCTTGTTGCCCAGTTCGGCATGGACAACCTCTTTTCGTGGCATATTCTGGTTAATAAATGCTTCCTGACGCCGGATCAGTTCGGCGATTCCGGTTTCGGCCAGAGCCAAAAGGCTCCCCAGTTCCTCCTGGGAGAACGTGGCTTCCTCTCCGGAACCCTGCACTTCGACGTATTGGCCTCCGCCGGTTCGGACCACATTGAAGTCGACGGTGGCATCTTTGTCCTCCAGATAATTGAGATCGAGCACGGGAGTGTTCCGGTAGACTCCCACACTGACGGCCGCGACTGAATCGCGGAAGGGGTTCTCCTTCAGCCGTCCTTCGGCCACGAATTGCCCCACCGCCAGGCGCGCGGCGAGGTATGCCCCGGTAATGGCGGCAGTGCGGGTACCGCCATCGGCCTGCAAGACGTCGCAGTCGATCCAAAGGGTGTGGTCGGGCAGTTTTTGCAGGTCGATCACCGCCCGCAGCGAGCGACCGATAAGCCGCTGAATCTCGATGCCGCGACCGTCCGGGCGCCCGCGGGTGCTGTCACGCTGTTTACGGTCCAGCGTGCTGTAGGGCAGCATGGAATACTCCGCGGTCAGCCAGCCGCCGGTCACCCCCTGTTGCCGCATCCAGTTCGGAACCTTTCGTTCGAGCGAAGCGGCGCAAATCACCCGGGTATCACCGAAACAAGCGAGAACGGAACCCTGCGCGTTCGGTGCGATGTTCGGCTGGAAGATCAACGTTCTCAATTGATCGACTTTGCGTCCGTCCGGACGGGCGAATTCAGTCATCCGTCCGGGTTTAGGACAGCAGGTGGACTGAGGCAAATGATTTTTGGAAAAAGAAAGCGATCAACCGAAGCGTTGATGCATCTCGCGCAATGGAAAGTGGCGCCCGGGACAGAGCGTGGTTTCGAGCTCCTTGTGCGCCAGCAATCGGCAGGAGCCGCCGAGTTTGGTTTCCTTGAGGTAATGGACCAACTCCGTGAACGAAGCGATCTGGTTGGCCGTCGGGCGCCCGGTTTCGAAATTCCCCACCAGACAGATTCCGATGGAGTTGGCATTGTAGGCCAGACTGCGGACGTGGCCGCCCTGGATCTGGCGGGTCCAGCGGGACCCGACCTCGATTTCGCCGTCACGCGAATTGGTGCCGTTGCCGATGATGAAGTGATACCCCAGGCCGTTGGGCATGTTCCGATGGTCGCGGTGAAAGCGGTGGAAAATCTCCGCGTTGCCGTTTCCGGTCGCGCTGTGGTGAACGATGATGTGCCGCCAGCGGCCGGCGTTAAAACCGGCGACATCGATTTGCGGCCGCACCGGAGCGAGGAAGGAACCGCCGCGCCCGGGAATGGCGAGCCTCTGATTGATCCGAATCAGATCTCCGGTCAGACCGTTGGCCTGTTTCAGAGAGGCCACCGTAACCCCGTAGCGGCGAGCGATGTGCGAGAGCGTTTCTCCGGACCGAACCACATGGGTGGCGGAACCTTCCGCCGGTATTGCGAAAGCCAGCGAACCGGCGCCGCTCAGAGCGCATACTCCGGCCGCGGCGAGGGAAAGTTTTTTTATGAAGTGCCTGCGTTCCATCCAACCTTGGGTCGTTGAAAAAAGCGATTGTTCAACCCATTTTGCAGAAAAGTCAATCCCTAACCTGCCCGAAGCAGGATTGTCCGGATTCCTCCACACCCCGGAAGAGCCCGCAGCCGTTGCAATACTTCCTTGCGGTGGAAGAAGAGTTCCTGGCGCACGATGGGATTGGATACGCCGATGATGGCGCGCCGGCGTTCATCGATCCGCATCAGCCGGCTGTATTCGGCGTTGGCGTTGCCTACCAGTCGGGCCCAGTTTTCCTGGATGGCTTCTTCCGGGGTACGGCCGTCGAGACGATAACTCCGAGTCAGATCGGCCATCAGGTCTTCGGCGGAGCGGGGCTCTTTGAGAATCGAGCGGGTGCGGTCTTCGGGCAATCCCCGCAACGCGGCGATCAGATTTTCCACATCACGGCTGAATTTCATCAGAAAGCAGCTTGGGAACAAAGCGACCCGGCGGCAATGGGAAATGTTTATGGGAGCCGGAAGCTCCGAACGGGGCCGGTGCCGCTACCCGCTGCGGGCTCCATGGAAGAGAATGTTCTTGATGGCGCGATAAAAGTAGGCGAGGTCGGTCCAGAGGGGAGCCTTTTCGCGCGCCAGCAGATAACGTCGCTCGGAAGCCGCGATTTCCTCCAGCGTTTTCGGCATGTCGGCGTAATAGGGAGGAATCAGACCCGGCTTGTGGCGTTCGCGCAGTTCCTGGACGTCTTGGGGATACAAGCTGAGATAGTGGGCGCTCAACGGGCGGACTCCGATCAGCTTGAGGTCGCCTTGCAGCCAGTTCCACAACATGGGAATCTCATCTACCCAAAATCGGCGGCACCAGCGTCCCCAGGCGGTAATGCGGAAATCGTCTTTGAACTTGCCGTTGGCATTGAGCGAATTGGCCCGGTACACGTACTCCTGGAGGTATTCGGAAAAGGGATGCATGGTGCGGAGTTTCAGCACCTTGATTTCCTTGCCCCGGTAACCCTTGCGCCGCAGGCGGCAGATCGGTCCATAGGTGGGGTGGGGATCATAGGACGGCGCCCGTGTTTTGCGGGCGGCCAAATAAATCAGGCCTTCCTTCTCCTGCCGGTCCGCGACCTCGAATCCGCAACACAACAAACGCCCCAGAAGCTCGGTTTCGCTCAATGTCCGGTATCGGCCCAGAGGTGTCTTGAAGTACAGCCGTTTGATGCCGGGAAGCTTCGGAAGCACCCGGTTGATAATAAAATCGAGGGCGATCACGCTTTTCGCGAGGAAGGAGGGGAAGTGGCTGACCAGACGCCGTTTCCGCTGATGATTCGCCTCACAGCAGATCATGAGAAGCCCTCCGTCGACCAGTGCGCGGTTGGCGGCTTCCAAAAACTTGTTTACGCGGCGAGCGCGGTTGATTTGAGCGGGGCAGATGATGTGTTGCAGGCCCGAGCGGCGATCTTCCTGCCGTTCGATTTCAGTCGGAACGGGGAGGGGAACGAGGCGGGTGCCCGTTCCGGTATTGACGAGCAGGGGATGGAAAATCGTCTGGAAGGCCGAGGGGGTGGGTTCGGGCCGCCGATGAGAAGGCGATCCCGCTACGCTGGGTTCGAAATCAGCCAGGTCTGGGACGTAATCCAATAGGCGACTGTTCATTTTGGGAGACGGTTGGATCGCGGGAGTCAGCGGCGTGATGGATCTTTTCGCGCCATGAGAACAACTTTCCTGCGACGTTTAGAATACCGCCATCACTGCGGAGTGCCTATAGGACAAACCCTGATTGCGGGGAGGTGATATCCCTGAATCTTAGCTTGATCTTTTCCGCGATAGCGCAATTGTGGACCCACTTTTCCTAGAACGAATTGCGGTCGATCGGCCGCGTGCAATATTATGATGGAGCCGAAAGTCGCGGTAGTGGGCTGTGGGTACTGGGGGAAAAACCTGGTACGTAATTTCAAGCAAATTGGTGCATTGGCTCTGGTATGCGACCCGACCGACGCCGGTCGCAAGCTGGCCGGCGAGATCGCTCCGGGAATCGAGGTTGAAGACGACATCAGGGCCGCGCTGGACCGCGATGACATCGCCGCGGTGGTGGTGGCCACTCCGGCGGAAACCCACCGGGAACTGGTTTTGCGCGCCCTGGAGGCGGGCAAAGATGTTTTGGTGGAAAAGCCGCTGGCCCTGAATTACCTCGAAGGGCAGGAAATGCAGGCCGCGGCGGAATCCGGAGGTCGCATTTTGATGGTGGGGCATCTCCTCGAGTACCATGCTGCGGTACTTCGGTTGCGCGAGTTGGTGACTCAGAATGTGTTGGGCCGGGTAAATTACATCTATTCAAACCGCCTCAATTTCGGAAAGGTCCGGGTGGAGGAAAACTCGCTCTGGAGTTTTGCCCCGCACGACATCGCGGTAATTCTCCGCCTGGTCGGGGAACTTCCCATCGAGGTGACCTGCTGCGGGGGAAATTACGTTTCCCCCAACGTGGAGGACGTCACCGTGTCCTGTCTGCATTTCCGCACCGGGCTTAGAGCGCATATTTTCGTCAGTTGGCTCAACCCCTTCAAGGAACAGAAACTCGTGGTGGTCGGAAACGACAAGATGGCCGTGTTCAACGACGTCGAGCCGGACGAAAAGCTGGTGCTGTTCAATCAGCAGGTGAAAATCGAAGGCGGCAAACCGGTGCTCTATAACGGAGATCGCACGGTGGTTGAGCTGGAAAAAGGAGAGCCGTTGCGTCGGGAGTGCGAACATTTCCTCGAATGCGTTCGCGATCGGCGGACCCCTTTGACCGACGCCTCCGCCGGCGTGCGTGTTCTGAAGGTTCTGCAAGCCTGTCAGACCTCGCTGCGTCTCAATGGTCGTCCGGTGGTCCTGAGCGACATATAATTCGAATCCGACTCATGGAATTCTTCGCTCACGAAACCGCGGTCATCGACCAGCCTTGTCAAATCGGACAGGGCACGAAAATCTGGCATTTTTCCCATGTTCTGGCCGGCGCCCAAATTGGTCGCCGCTGTATTTTCGGGCAGAACACGATGGTCGCGGACGGCGTGGTGATCGGCGACAACGTCAAGGTCCAGAACAATGTGGCCATCTACACCGGAACGGTGATTGAGGACGATGTGTTTCTCGGTCCGTCCTGCGTGCTGACCAACGTGACGAACCCCCGTTCCCAGGTAAAACGGCACAGTCTGTACGAAAAGACTTTAATCCGTCGCGGCGCCACGGTGGGCGCCAACGCGACGATCGTCTGCGGCATTACCCTGGGACGTTACAGCTTCATTTCGGCGGGAGCCGTGGTCACCCGCGATGTCCCCGATTATGCCCTGGTCGTCGGCGTTCCCGGCCGCCAGAGAGGGTGGATGAGTCGGCACGGACATCTTCTTCGCCCGGATGACGACGGACGGTGCGTTTGCCCGGAATCCGGATACACCTACCTGCTCGAAACCGATGAATCCGGAGCCGAACGCATGCGCTGCCTGGATCTCGACGAAGACGCGCCGCTTCCGCCCGAGCTCGCGGAAGGCGAAAAAAGCTATGACGATTTCAAGACTTAAACCACAGCTTTCACGGATGGGCACAGATACTAAACCTCTGTCATTGAATCTGTGTATTCCGAGCTGATCTATGGTCAAAATTTCACGATACACGAGAGCCCGTTGCATCGGCGCTTGTCTCCTTCCTTCATAATTCATAACTCCTCCTTCATCCTTTTCCAACATGGCAGTACCATTACTCGACATTAAGACCCAGAACGCCGCGCTTCGCGAGGAACTTGAATCCGCCTTTCGACGGGTGCTTGATTCCGGACGCTTTATCCTCGGTCCCGAGGTTGAGGAGCTGGAAAACGAAATTGCCGTCATGTGCGGCGTTAAACACGCGATCGGGGTGTCGTCCGGAACCGACGCCATTCTGCTGGCGCTCATGGCGCTGGACATCGGTCCCGGGGATGAGGTGCTCTGTCCGACCTTCACCTTTTTCGCCACCGCCGGATGCGTGGCCCGTACCGGGGCCACCCCTGTTTTCGTCGATGTCGACCCCGTGAGCTTCAACATCGATCTCGAAGACGCCGCCGAAAAGGTGACCGAGCACACGAAAGCGATCATTCCGGTGCATTTGTTCGGGCAGGTCGCGGATATGGACGGCGTTATGGCGCTGGCGGAAAAGCACGGACTGCAGGTCATCGAGGACGGCGCGCAGTCTTTGGGCGCCCGCTACCGCGGGCGGCCGGCCGGAAGTATCGGACACTTTGGAACGTTCAGTTTCTTTCCTTCCAAGAATCTGGGTGGATTCGGAGACGCCGGAATGCTGGTCTGCAACGATGACCGCCTGGGAGAAAAGGCGCATATCCTGAGGACCCACGGATCGAAACCCAAATATTACCACAAGTATATCGGCGGAAATTTTCGCCTGGATCCGGTTCAGGCGGCATTGCTCCGGGTGAAGGTTCCCCACTACGGGAAGTACACCGAAAACCGGCAGGAGAATGCCGATTACTACTCCGAAAACCTCCTCGAATTGCCTCAAGTCGAAATGACGGCGGAGGATGATTCGAACGCTCAAGGCCCGGCTCGCATTCTCCTTCCTCGCATTGGTCCCGATCGTATGCACATCTGGAACCAGTACACCATCCGGGTTCTCGACGTCGACGGCGCCGCCACGTCCGGGGAAACCGCAAGGGATCGCCTCAAGGCGTTTCTTGCCGATAAAGGGATTGGCGCGGAAATCTACTATCCGGTCTGCATGCACCAGCAGGAATGTTTTAAAACCCGTTATCCGGATAATGCCTGGACTTCGATAAGAATGGACTCGCGTTATCCCAACGGCGTGGCGGACCGTCTGGCCGCCGAATGCCTGAGCATTCCCATCTACCCGGAGCTCACGCGGGAGCAAAAGGACGAAGTGATCGCGGCCATCGCCGAATTCCTCGCGACGGGATGATCCCCTGGCTTGACAGGCCCTTCCCGGCCGGGTCGATCAAGACGACGGGTACCGCGCTTCGGAGCGAATATTCCCCCTCTCCAGACGGTATTCGCGGGCGCGTTCGAAAGGCGTGGGATCCGCGGGAGGGGCCCCCCTGACTTCCCGTTGCTGCGGTCGGGTTTGGGGGGTGCTCGGGGGCGGGGTGTCATCGTCCTTTTCCGGCGGTTTTCCGGCGTGGGGATTGATGATGTAAACCGGAGAAACGTGGGTGATGCGAGGCCGTTCGCGCAAAAGGCGTTGTTCCTCCTCCATGCGCCGGTTTTCCCTTTCAATCTCCGTCGCGCGAATTTCCGCCTCCCGCACCCGCTGCTGGAGGGCCAGCAGTTCAATCTGGCGTTGCTGTTCAAGACGGCGCATGCGTTCTTCCTCCGCCAGTTCGGCGCGCAACACCTCCAGTTCGAAGCTGATGTCGACTTCCGGGTAGTGGCGCTGGAACGTGTTCCAGAACGCCATCTGTTCGCGTGCGGATCGCTCCTTGAAAGACTGGTCGGTCAACCTCTCGTCGCGGAGGGCCCGGCCCTCGGACAGTCTTTCCTGCCGTTGCGCTTCGCGGGCCAGAGCGACTTCGCGCGCATGGGCGGCACGCGCTTCCAGCTCTTCCTCGCTTATGAGGTCGACCCGCTCCACCACGCCCCCACGCACATGCACCTCGCCGCGGGTAAAGTGGAGGATCTGAAAGCGGTCGGAGCCGATTCTGCCGCGGGGTTCTCCCAGGACGGCATAAACCGTGTCGATCGAGTCGCCGGGAAGCACCTCGGGGGCATCAGAGTCTGCCGTCGCCGGAAGGGCGATGGCGAAGGGCAAGAGGTAAATC
This sequence comes from Opitutia bacterium, assembly GCA_003566885.1. GTDB lineage: Bacteria > Verrucomicrobiota > Verrucomicrobiia > Opitutales > T3Sed10-336 > SLOW01. Next base: position 20,666 of record PXBO01000041.1, read on the forward strand.
CAGAATCGCTTCATAATAGAGACACCATAATCGATTCGTCGGAAAATGACAATGTATTTGCGTCGCTTTGGAAGGTTGCCCCACGCCTTTGCCATTTGGCCTCGGAAGGCCGCATGAAAAAGCCCTTCAGATCGAAAATTTGAAATCTGAGATGTTTCGCCAAAAAACGAGGGACAGGGCTCGCAATGGAAAAGACCGTGGGCCTTTCCCTTGATCGGCATATTGGGCACTAAACCCGAAGACATAGGGGAATTCCCTATATTTATTTCAGGGTTTGACTTAGATTTAGCGCTTGCGGCGGATTCCATTAGCCTGAATACTAGATTCTTGCTATGATTCACGGCGAAAATCCAACCCATTCGAATTGCGACCGAGTTAAACTGCGGCAATATTGACGTCTGCCATGAACGAAGTTCTATCCCTCCTGCTGGTTGAAGACTGTGAGGACGATGCTCACCTGGTGGTCGAGGAGTTGCGTCGGGCGTCCGTCGTCTTTGACTTCAAGCGGGTTTGGAAATTGGAGGACTACCGGAGCGCGCTCGAAACCGGCCGATGGGATGCCGTGATTTGTGATTATGCACTGCCGGGTTTCAACGCTCTGGAAGCGCTGAAGATTTTCCAAGAGAGCGGATTGGCGATCCCGTTCCTGATTATCTCAGGAGCGGTGGGGGAGGATGTCGCGGTCGAAACCATGCGAATGGGGGCGCACGATTACATTCCTAAGGAAAGCCTTGTCCGTCTCGGCCCGGCCCTGGAACGTCAAATGAAGGATGCCGCCATCCGCAGGAGTCGAGGCGCGATGGAGAACGCGTTGCGGGAGAGTGAACGCCGTTTCCGGATGCTGGCGGAGAAATCGAGAGATCTGGTGACCCTGGTCTCGGCTGACGGCGTGTTGCTGTACATCTCCCCCTCGGCGCAGGTTCTGCTGGGTCATAAGCCGGAACAGTTGCTCGGAACCTTTTTATCGGACCTCATTCATCCCGAGGACCGCGACCGGGCGATGTACGAGTTTCGTCGCGTCGCCGCCGATGGAAGCGAGTTGCCGCCCATCGAATACCGACTGCGGCGTCAGGACGACGTGTATTCCTGGTTTGAGACTTTGATCGAGGCCGTCTTGGACGACGACGGCAAGGTCGTGAACCTGTTGTGCAACTCACGGGACATTTCGGAGAGGCGCGAAGTCGACCATCGCTTTCGTCAGATCCAGAAAATGGAAAGCCTGGGCAATCTTGCCGGGGGAATCGCCCATGACTTCAATAACATACTGGCGGTCATCAACGGCTACAGCGAACTGATCATCAACCTTCCCCAGGCCGACGAACAGGTGAAACGGTTTGCGCAGGAGATAAACCGCAGCGGTGAACGCGCATCGCAATTGGTGAAGCAGATCCTCACTTTCGCGCGGAAAACCGACAGCCATTTCCACGCCGTGCGAGTGAACGAAACCATTCGCGAAATCCACGAACTTCTCAAGGAAACCTTCCCTCGCTCCATCGACATTGAGCTGAATCTTGACGACGAGCTTCCCACGATAGAAGCCGACCCTCAGCAGATGAGTCAGGTTTTCATGAATCTGGCGGTGAACGCCCGCGATGTCATGAAAGACAACGGCGGCCGTCTCATTTTCTCCTCCGAGCAAGTGGATGCCTCGGATCTGCCGGAGGGTTTTCCTTGTCCAGTCGATGCCGATTATGTGCGGATACGGGTGACCGATACCGGATACGGCATGGACGATGAGGTGAAATCAAGGATCTTCGAGCCCTTCTTCACCACCAAGGAGGTGGGCGATGGAACCGGATTGGGCCTCGCGGTGGTTTATGGCATCATGCAGAATCACTGCGGCCATATTGAGGTCGCCAGCCGGCCGGGCAGGGGCACGGTTTTCAGTTTGTATTTTCCCATTGAGATGCCGTCGAAGGAATCTCCTCCGAAATCACATCAGTTCAACGAACCTGCGGGTGGCAACGAGACCCTTTTGCTGGTTGAGGATGAGGTTATGGTCGCGGAATGGCTGCGCTGGAGCCTGTCCAAAAAAGGTTACCGGGTGCTTTGGGCGAAAGACGCGACCGAAGCGATGCGCCTGTATGAACGGGAAACGAATGCCATCGCGCTGGTGCTGGTGGACCACGGCCTGCCGGGAATGAGCGGATGGGACTTGTTCCTCAAGCTCAAAGAACTCAATGCCGAATTACCGTTTATCATCGCTACCGGTTATCTCGACAACAGCCTTCGTCAGGGAATGCTCGAATCGGGGGTGGCGGGATTCTTGCACAAGCCTCTCAAGCGAAAAGAGCTCCTGCAATATGTCAGGCAGATCCTCGACGCCAAAGCGGCCCGCGCGAGCGAATGATAGGCGGCGTTCAGAATCCGCGGTGAAATCGCAGGGTTTCGGTCAGGATCTCGTTGCGACGCATCAGATCGAGGATGATCCGAATGCCGCTCAGGTTCACCCCGTGCTCCCGGCGTAGAAATTCGATGCGCCGAATCTCGTAAACGGAATGATCGGTGAAACGCGGGCCGGATTCTTCCGGATCCGGGAAGCCCGAAAGCAAACCGATGCGACAATAATAGCGCAATCGCTCCGGATGAATTCCGGCCAGGCGGGCCGCGGTGGTCAAACTGTAAAATTCTCCCGATGCTTCGAGGTCTAGATCGGTCTGCACGAGAACGGCGCGAGTAGTCATTCGGTTCGCCTTCATTTGTCGTTGCGCGGATTGAAGTTGCTGATGCGGCTCAGTTCGGACCAAAGCTCGCGGGCATGCTCTGTCGTGGCGGGTGGAATACGGATTTCCGCCCGGACGTACAGATCTCCCCGGCTTCCGGTTTTGGTGGGCAAGCCATGTCCGCGAAGGCGGAATTTTTGTCCGTTTTGGGTGCCGGCCGGGATTTTCATGGTAACCGGATCCGTCAGGGTGGGGATCTTCTGACGGCTTCCCAACACCGCCTCCCAGGGCGCCAAAGGCAGATCGTAATAAAGGTCCTTTCCCCGGACGCGAAAATCGGGATGGGCGGCGAAACAGACTCTCAGGAAAAGGTGTCCGGCCCGTCCGCGACCCGTTCCCGGCTCACCCTGGCCGGCCAGGCGAATACGCTGGCCGTCGGCGACTCCCGGCGGGATTTTCACCTGGTAGGTTTCGGTGTCGCCTTCCTTTCCTCCGGATCGCTCACGCCTCAAGGTAATCAGCCGGTTCGATCCCCTGAGAGCCTCTTCCAGGGTGACCATGATGTCGGCTTCCACGTCGCGCCCGGCCCGGTCCCCGGAAGCGGGCCGGGTATGGAAACCCGATCCGAACGGATCCGCTCCTCCCATCGAACCGAAAAAGGTTTCGAAGAAGTCACTGAATCCGGTGCCGCCAAAGTGAAACCTCTCTTCCCGGGTGAACGGCCCGGTCCGGCCTTCTCTTCGGAAACCACCCGCGTGAGGCCCGCCGTCCGCCTCCCCGGAAAAGTCGGCCTGCTCCCAATTGGCTCCCAGCCGGTCGTACTTTTTTCGTTTCTCCGGATCTTTCAGAACCTGGTAGGCTTCGTTGATCTCCTTAAACTTCGATTCGGCCCCTGCTTTGTCGGCGGCGACATCCGGATGATATTTGCGCGAAAGACGGCGAAAAGCGGTTTTGATCGCTTCCTGGCTGGCATCGCGGGGGATCTCCAAAACACTGTAGTAGTCCTTGAATTGTACCGGCATGATCGTGGCTGGGAGAAAGAATCTTTGCTGCTGAACCCTAAAACCGGCTGAACCTTGATTTTACCCTCCGGGTTCGGCCACCACCGGAGGAGATGAGTAGATTTGACCCTCGAATTGAGACAAAAGGACCCGGAAAAGGCGATGGATCCTTTCGGTCATTTGACACCTGTGTTTCCATTCCGTTGACCATAAATCACTTCAGGCATTGAACCTCAGAGAATAAAAATTGGTATCCTCTATGCGGTAATTATGGGCGAAAGCTTGGTCGGATACAAAACCAAATATTATTAAAAGGAGGCTAGATGCGTTATGGTACGATTCAATCCAGGTTCACCTTATGCCACCACCCGATGGGATCCGTTTTCGGAGTTGACCCATCTTCAGCGCACCCTGAGTCGCGCTTTTGATCCCCGCCTGGCGCGCAGGTCGACGGAGTTTCCCGCAGTGAATGTTTCCGCCAACGACAGCGAAGTCGTTCTTACGGCCGAATTGCCCGGTGTGGACCCCGCCGATTTGGAAATTACGGTGCAGGGCGCCATGGTCACCATCAAGGGCGAACGTCGCGAGACCCCGGCGGCCGAGGGCGAGCAATACCACCGGCGGGAACGCGACACGGGGAGCTTTTCCCGGTCACTGGAACTGCCCTATGATCTCGATCCGGACAAGGTGCGGGCAACCCTTAAACACGGGATACTCAATGTGGTGATGCCCCGGGCGGAAGCGGACAAACCGCGCAAGGTGAGTATCACTTCCTGAAACCGGGGTAAGCGAGGACCAACAGATTCACTTAAATTGGAGGATTCAGTCATGAACAGTCGATCGAATCAAATTGTTAACAAGGAAGCACAGGAGCCCGGTCGCCTGGAGCGCACCCGAAATCGGACGGTGTTTTCTCCCGGCGTCGATATCCGTGAAACCAAAGAAGAACTGGTAGTGTATGCCGACATTCCCGGAGTGCCGGATGACAAGGTCGATATCACGGTGGAAAAGGGAGTGTTGACCATCCGCGGCAGTGTTCCGGAGACGGAAAAGAGCGGCGCCCATTCCTTGCTCCTGGAGGAATTCGAGACCGGAGATTATGAACGTGCCTTCACTCTGTCCAACGAGGTTGATCAGGAAAATATCCGGGCCTCGGTCAAGAACGGCGTGCTGGTGATTCACCTCCCGAAGGCCGGTCCGGCCAAGGCGCGTAAGATCGAAGTGTCGGCTTCCTGAACGTAGACCCGTCAAACGGCGCATTACCGGTTTGCTTTACAGGTAAACCGAATCAAGGATTTTCACGGCCCGCAATCACGGAAAAGTTGATTGCGGTATGCCGTTTGTAATGAAAATCAGATTTTTCGTCTCCTCCTTGCTGGCCTTGACGGCAGGCTCGCTGATTTCATCCGGAGCGGACTCTCCGATCGAGATATCGAGTATCGAAGAGCTCGCCCATTACGCGACACAGGACGGCAACCAGGTGCGGCTGGCGCCGGGTGTGTACCGCATGTCGGATTACCTGACCGAGGGAATCCTGGAAGATATTCGGGCCGAAGTGGCCGGCCGCAGCGGTCGGCCGACGGTCAGAATGATGGAGTTCAGCGGCAGTGACAACCGTTTTGACCTGCGGGGCGTGACTCTGGAAATCGAAACCGGGCTGTATTCCGCGCTCCCTCACGGTTATGTCAGGTGCGTTTTTATCTCGGGGGACAACAATACCTTTGAGGGCCTTACCATTCGCAACACCGGACCGAATCAGGGCAGCAATGGAAATATCCTGGCGGTATTCGGCGAGGGTAACACTCTCGAAGGGGTCACGCTCTACGTTCACGGTTCTTCTCCCTACGGCTACGGTGATCTATTGGGGAAAGGGGGGCCCAATCTCGTGGGACTGCGAAAAAAAAGCGGCATACAGATCATGGGCAGCCACACAACGCTGCGTCGGTGCAAGGTGATCACGCGTGCCTTCGGGCACGCATTTTATATCCAGGGTGGAGACGGCATCCTGCTGGAGGATTGTTACGCCGAAGGCGTTATGCGCGCCACCAGCGATATGCTGCGCGAAACATCGGGGCCGGCTTACGATCTTCATTTCGAGTCCGTGTATGAAAACCGCGACGGCCGGTACCTGATCACGCCCGGGTACATGAAAAGCCTGGTTGAGGACGGATTCCGCACCTACGGGGGAGCGGGAAGCGTCACCCTGCGCAATTGCGTCGCCATCAACACCCGCGCGGGATTCGAAATCGGAGCCCGTGACGACGCCGCCGAAAAAACGGTCGTGGAGAACTGCGTTGCCCTGGGGTGTGAGCGGGGCTACCTCCTCGGATCGAACGTGATCGTGCGGCGCAGCCGGGGCGATATGACCTACGGTCCTTTGCTTTACCTTCGCGGCGGTCGCGATTCCGATATCGAGCTGGAACTGACCGGAGGCGGCTCGGACTATACCGTGCACGCGCTCGCCACCATCGCCGGTGAAAATCACCGGGTTAAACTCACCCGTTGGAACCCCGGCGAGCCGAGCCCGCAGGCGCCTGTTCTGCTGGGATACGGCATGCCTGCCCACGCGGAGATGGCGAGCCCGATTCGTGCGGCCCCCAGCGGAAATATCGAGTTGGTCAACGAAACCGGTGTTGCCATCATCACCGCGCCGGATCTGCCCGTCAGCATTTCGATTGAAACCAACGGCCCGATTATGACCCACGAAGACTTGTCCGACCGGACCGGCCGCTGGTAGCCGAAGAGGCCGCTAGGAATCTGTCGGGCTTCGCCGACAGGCTGCTAGGCCCATTCGGGGGGGTTCTGGAGTTCGGGCTTCAGGGTGCCGATGCACGGGAGGTTGCGATAGCGGCCGGCGAAATCGAGGCCGTAACCCACGACGAATTTATCCGGTATTTCGAATCCTATGAAATCGGCTTCAAATGGGATTTCGCGACGGCCTTGTTTATCGAGCAGCACGCAGGTGTGCAGAGATTTGGGATTACGGCGCTGAAAGATCTGGTTGATGGTGAACAGGGTCCGGCCGGTGTCGAGAATGTCGTCGATAACCATGACCCGGCGGTTTTCGATCTCCAGGTTGGTGCTGTAGATGAGCTCCGGCTCGCCTTCCGGAACGATCCCGTCGCGGTAGCTGGCAACCCGGATGCAGTCCATACGTACGGGTATGGTGATGCGCCGGATCAGGTCGGCGGTGAAGGGGAGGGCTCCGTTGATGATTGAGATAACCGTGATCTCGCCCTTGGCGTAAAAGGCGGTGATTTCTTCTCCCAGCTCACGAATCCTCCGGGCGATGCGTCGTTGGCTGATCAATACGGATTCGAGATCGTCGATCATGGGATTCCCCGCGTTCAGGAGTTCCTTTCGCGGGCGATGCGCAGCATGGAGTCAATCTGGCTGGAAATCGGACTGTCGCCTTCAAAAGCGTTGGCTTTTTCCAGCAAAGTCAGGGCCCGTTCGTTTTCACTTTCTCTCAGGGCGAAGGCTCCGGCGTGGAAATAGATCGCCCGTTTCAGGTCGTCCCCAAGGCTTTCCGGGTGGCTTTCGACCGCTTGAAGCAGAAAAGCAAAATCCTCCTTTGCCTCGCCGTGACGTCCCAGAATGCGGGGAAGATTATAGGAGTTGATGGCGCGAACCAGCCGTACCCTCGGATTGAGCGGGGCGGCCTTGACCGCCGCGTCGAGCGCTTCCGCCCCGCGTTCGGCCCAGCGCCGTTTGCTCCAGAGCGCCACGTCACGGGCTTTAATGGTATAGGCGCTTCCTAGATAGGCGCGCGCCAGAGCGTTTTCCGGAGAGTCTTTCAGGAGTGCTTCCAGAATTTCGATCGCCTGGTCGACGGCGCTCTCGGAACCTTCCACCCCCAGATCGTGACGTTCGATGGCCCGGACCAGTCGAGGGTTGTCGTGTTCGCCGAAGTCCCGGTTGTCGAGCTTATCCAAGCCGGAGAGACACGGGGTAAGCGCCAGAGCCAGGCTCAGGATGGCGAGGGCGAGGCGATTGGGAATTCTTGCGAACATAGGTAAGAGATTAAGCGGAATAATACGGGGTCGAGCCATAAAAATCATCTTTCCCCGGATGAATTCTTCGGGCTGGTTCGCGTATCCGGCTTGATGCTTCGACGCCGCATCCGATTTTAAGCGATTCGTCGAAAGCTCGAATCAAAGGTCTTTATTGCCGCTCAAAGATTGCCATCCGTCACGGACTGGTCCAGTTTTCCCACCCTGAAAGCAGTGACTATGAAGACCAAATCTCTTTTCCGCTCCGGCGTTGCCATTCTCCAGCCGGCGATCCTGATTTTTGCCCTGACGGTTTTCGTCGGGGGAGCGTCCAGAGTTCAGGCGGACACCCTGGAACTTACGCTCGGCGAGGTCCTCTCCCGGGTCGAGACCGAAAACCTCCAGATTCTGCTCAATCGCGAAATCATAGAACAGGCCATACAGCAGGCCGGCCGCGAACGTTCTTTCCTCTACCCGCAGGTCAACGTGGAGGTCAGTCAGGCCCGTTCGAAATCACCCGCGCTCGGCCAGCTCCGAGGGTTTGTGAGCCAGACTACCAGCAATCGTTTCGACGCGGCGTTGCGCGCCAGCTTTTCGCTGGTGGATCCAGCTTTGATCGCGGCCTACCAGGCGGCCAGCAAAGGGGTCGAGCTCTCCCGGGAGCAATACGACTCCCTGGTGCAGGAGGTCTTTGAGATCAGTGCGCAGGTTTACCTGGCCCACCAACGCAATATCAAGCGGTTTGAAGTGATCGAAGCCAACATCGACCGCGCCGAAGTCCTGTTGGACCTGGCCCGCAACCAACTCGAAGCGGGCGTGGCCACCGAAATCGATGTGACGCGCGCCCGGGTGACCCTCGCCACGGAACGCCAGGCGCGATTGCAGCAGGAGACGGTGGTTTACCAGAGCGAGTTGAGCCTCAAGCGGTTGCTTGATATCGATCTGGACCGGGCCATAACCATCCGTGATTTTGTGGCGCACCGGGAGGCCGATTCCGAGCAGCCCCAGGTACGGGAGGCCGAGGTGTTGGGAGATCGCGCCGATTATCGAGTGCTGGAGCGCCGCCTGGAGCAGAACAAGCTGGAACAGCGCGCGGCATCCTGGGAGCGCTTTCCCACTTTATCGGTGTTCGGCGATTACGGAGTCGCGGCGGAACGCGCTTTTGACGGCGACGAACAGGAGGTCTGGAGCGCCGGGGTGGCGCTGCGCATGCCGATCTTCGAAGGCTATCGCATCCGCTCCAACCGTATGCTGGCCAATTCGCGCCGCCGCGCCACCGAGATCGAACTGCGGGATCTGCGGCAGGAGATTTCCTCCGAACTGCTCCTGGCCTGGCGCGACCTGCGTTCGCGTCTCGCCCAGATCGAGGTGGCCGAGGAAAACCTCGAGCTGGCCGAAGAGGAGTTTCGCCTGGCCCGTACCCGCTTTGAACAGGGGGTGGCTGACAATCGCGAGGTGGTCGACGCCCAGAACAGGGTCTCTCAGGCCGACGACAATTTGGTGGAGGCGTATTTCCAGTACAACCTGACCCGCCTGGAGTATGCACGGGTGCGTGGCGACGTGCGCCTGCTGCTGGGAGACCAGATGGTGCCGTAGAGGCGTGCCGATGCCTCCCGTCTCGAACAACCCTCCCGGTTTGGTTCTCGCGTCCGGATCACCCAGACGCCGCGAGATTCTGGAACGGCTCGGCCTTTCCTTTCAGGTTCGATCGGCCGACGTGGAGGAACTTTTCGAGGTCAGGTCCACGCCGGAGGATCTCGTTTTGGCCAATGCCGATTTGAAATGCCGGGCGATTGCGGCTATCTTTCCCGATGAAGTTGTCCTGGCGGCGGATACGGCGGTTTTTCTGGGGAACCGCGTTTTGAACAAACCCGCCGACCGGGAGGAAGCCGCTTTTATGTTGGGTCAATTGTCGGGAAGAAAACACGTGGTTTGGACCGGGCTCCGTCTCATTCATCGGAGCTCCGGCCGGGAGTGGCGCGAGGCGGTTCGCAGCGAGGTGACATTTCGGCCGCTCGACTGGTTGACGGTGCGGACTTATTTCGAACGGGTCGATCCTCTGGACAAAGCCGGCGCTTACGGAATCCAGGAGCACGGAGAGTTGCTTGGCGCCGCCTGCCAGGGGTCGTTTACCAACGTCATGGGGCTTCCCATGGAGGCCACTTCCCGCGCGCTGGCGGAATTCGGAATCCAAACCCGTAATCGGGAGATGGAGTGAAAAGGGTAAACCGCCAGACCAAGCGACCCGCGCGACTGCGGAAGCGGCCCCTCGGGGGAGCGGACCCGTTTTTCCGCCGATCGGTGCCCGGGAAATCATTGGCCATCGGCGCGGCCGGAACCCTGTTGCTTCACGCCCTGCTCCTGGCCGTGTTTCCCGAACGGCTGTCCGAGCCGCGCGAATCGGCGACGGCGCCGCGGGTCTTCGATATCAGTCTCAGTGACCCGGAAGAGACCGTGCGGCCCCCCGATGAGTACGTCGCCACCAATCCCGATGTGCCCACCAACCCGCCCGACGACACCCCCCGCATCGCTTCCCGCGATCAACAGGCGGCGCAGGAGGAACCTCCGGAAGACCGCGCGCCGGAGGATACCCCGCGGATCGAGGGGGAACCGTTGCGTTCCCAGAATATCGTGGAGGGAGATCCCGATCCGGTTCCGCCGGCAGGGGGAGCGTTCCCCGGGGACCAATCGGACCAGGATCCGGCGGAGCCAGGTGATGACCTGCCGCTGATTCCCGAACGTTTGCCGGTGGCCGGCCTCGACGACGTGGAGCTGGATCCGGATGCGGAAGGATTGCGCACCGAGACAGCGGAAGAAGAGGACGGAGACGACGTCATGCGAATGGTGGGCATCAATGTCCCCGAAGGTCAGCGAACATCCCCTTCCGATGGCAGCACCCGGCTTTCCGCGGATCGTCCGACTCCGAGCCCTCGTCCCACACTGCCGCGCACCCATTCCGGGCCCGTGGCCGACCGGCAGGGAGCGACCTCGCGGGTCGGCGAGGTGGCCATCGACGCCCGGCGCAGTGACTTCGGGGTTTATCTGGAACGCATGCTTGAGTCGATCGAACGCCAGTGGCTTGGCATGGCCCGGGCGCACGCTTCAGCCGCCGATATGGGCGCCCGGGTTCGGGTTCGTTTCACCCTGGATTCCTCCGGCTATGTCACCATCGTGGACATCGACAGTACCGCCAGCCAAACCGGAACACTCATCTGCCAGGACGCCATCGAAGCGCGTGCGCCCTTCGGCGAGTGGAGCAACGAGATGGTCGAACTCATGGGCGAGGAGCAAACGATGACCATCACCTTTCATTACCGCTGACCCCTAAGTGGCGGAGGACGAATAAACGGGATCCCGGGCGGGTGGCGTTTGCGGTTGTCAACCGTTGCGTTTCGGACAACTGGCTCCGTCGAACCAGGTGCCTTCGACAAAGGTGTGTATCGGGATTTCCGGGACCCCGAAATTGTTCTGTTGGAGTTGTCCGGTGAGAAGTTCCACCGCGAGGGCGCCGACGGTGGCGTGATTCTGGCGGACTCCCGCAGTTTCACCGGAACAGTCCTCCAGGAACAGTTCCACAAAGGCGATATCGTGCGGAATGCGGAGATTCAATTCCTTCAAGGCAGGCAGGACGAAGGGCGCGTTGCTGAGAATGACTTCCGGCTGGTGACGGTCCAGCCAGCGCCGGAAGGCTCCGGCATCGACCGATCCGGGAGCGCTGAATTCGTTCAACCAGCCGTCATCCGCCTTTTGATCGGGGAAAATGAGCGGTGGTATACGATTTTTGATCGGCATGAACTGTTGCTCGCAAAGAAAGCCGGCGGTCCAGTTGTTGTCGGCGGATTGCTCCCATCCGCGGTGCATGACCAATCCAATGCGGCGGTAGCCGGCCTTTATCGACTGCTGCACCGCCAGGCGCGCGATATCGCATTGGTTGTTGGTTACCGTGTGCAGCAGAGGGCGGTGCGGGTAGTAGTCGATTTTAATGGCGCAATAGCGGTCCCAGTCGAGCTGCAACTCGTCGCCCATAACCAGACTGTGTGACGCCAGAATGAGACCGGTGATGCCCCGCGTCCGCAGAATGCTATCGAGCCTCTGGTGAGTGAGGCCGGATTCCCCTAGCCAGAAGTGGTCGAGTTTATAGCCCAACTCGCTCGCGCGGTTGGCGGCGCCGGCGTGAAACTCCGGATGTGCGCTCACGTTTTTCCACCCCCAACGGGTTTTCCAATTCGTAAGGTACGCCAGGGTAGGGTGCTGACGGCGAGAGCCCTTCCGGTCGCGATAGGAAACCAGCGCGCTCAGCATCGGGTCGGGAGTGTACCCCATCTCCTCAGCCAGAGCCCGCAGGCGGTTTCGCGTTTTGGTCGGCAACCGGGGATGGTTGCGGAGGGCGAGAGAAACCGTGGTCACATGCACCCCGGCGTTGCGGGCAACGTCCGCAAGGGTTACTCGGCGATTCGATGGCATGGTGTTACCTTTCCAGGAGGGACATTTTGAGCGCTTGATCCGTTCGAAAATTACCGGTAGAGACACCGCGTTTTCAAGTCTAATGTTAGAGCGGCAAGTGAATTGTGCTTCCGTACCGAGGTTCGGAGACTGTTTCGGGTTCGCCGGGGAACCGTCAATCCGTTAAACACACTTTGTGAATCATAAGAGTTTTCATTCTCATCATTCGCCGTTCGGGGCGTTTGCCTCGTTCACGATCGGCTTCGATGGCAGTCCCGGTGGATTCGCCCAGTCGTTGAGCCGCCCGGGGCAGGCCCGGCAAAACGTTTATGTGGGTTACCGTCGCGGGGAAAGCCAGCGCTGGCGGTTGCTGCCTTTTTTCGAACCGCCGCAAACGGCCGAGGTCCTTTACACCGGCGAGGCCGCGGTGGCGGCGAGCGTTCGGGAGGACGGCCGTTTCTCGACTCTGACTTCGCGGGATTACCGGCGGATGCTCGGAGCCGCCAGCGATACCTGGCGCGCGGACGACGAGCGATTCGGGTTTTCCCTGCTCTCGCCGTTCGAACGGGTTCCGGATCCTCGCACCCTCGACCGCGGTGAGGCGCGCCGCCTTTTGGCGCCCGCGGTTCCGGCCTGGATTGAATACGACAATCGACAGGGAAAAGAACCCGTGGAACTGATCTTCGGGATCGGAGATCCCGACCATCCCTTCCGTCCCTTGAGCGATTCCCGCGCCGACCTGGCGGGATTTGCGCTGGGACCTGCCTGCGGTTATGCCACCGTGCCGGATGAAAGCGTGGAACTGCGTCAGGGGTTCGACGTGTTCGAGCCGAAGTTTCAGGATCATCGCGGGCTCCACGTTATCGGCGGCGAATCCGCGATCCTTTTCACCATCCCGGCCGGCGAGCGCCGGCGCTTTCCGCTCGTGATGGGATTTTTTCAATCGGGGGTCGTCACCACCGGGATCGGGGCGAGTTATGCCTACACCCGTTTTTTCGCCGGTCTGGAGGATGTTCTCGCCCAGGGACTGAGCACCCACGCCGAATACCAGCGTATCGCTTCCGAAAGGGATGCGGAATTGAATTCGAGCGGACTGGATGAGGACCGGAAATTCCTCCTGGCCCAATCGATTCACAGTTACTACGGATCGACCCAGTTGATGTGGAACGACGACGGCCCGCTTTGGATGGTGAACGAGGGTGAATACCGCATGATCAACACCTTTGATCTCACCGTGGATCACCTGTTCTTCGAATTGGCCTGGCATCCCTGGGCGGTGCGGGACACGCTGGAACTGTTTGTGGAGCGGTACGCCTACCGGGACAACCTGCAGGTCAACGATTCCGAATCGATTCGAGGAGGAATTTCATTCACCCACGACATGGGGGTGATGAACCATTTCACGCCATCCGGAAGATCGAGTTACGAGTGCGACCGGCTCACCGGCTGCTTCAGTCACATGACCATGGAGCAACTGCTCAATTGGGTCCTCTGCGCGGCGACCTATGCGGAGGCGGCGGGAGACCTCAACTGGCTCAAGCACTACCGGCAAACCCTGCTGGAGTGTGCCGAGAGCCTTCACCGTAGAGATCATCCGGAACCGCAAAAAAGGGACGGCATTCTCAAGTTCGATTCCGAGCGTTGCGGTCAAGGCGGTTCCGAAATCACTACCTACGACAGTCTGGACGTCAGCCTGGGGCAGGCGCGCAACAACCTTTACCTCGCGGTCAAAACGCTCGGCGCCTGGGTTCTTCTGGAGAAAGCGTTCCAGCGCCTGGACGAACGGGAGGCCGCCGAAGACGCGGGTGCGACCGCCGACCTGCTGGCGAGCACGCTGGCCGGGAAAGTCGAACCGGATACCGGCTTTTTCCCCGCGGTGTTCGAAGATGGGAATCGTTCGCGGATCCTCCCGGCGGTGGAGGGGTTCGCGTACCCCATTTACCTGGGATACGACGACGCCATCGACCCCGAAGGACGCTTCGGACCATTGCTGAAGCTCCTCGGCCGGCACATCGCCCAGGCCTTGCAACCCGGAGTCTGCATCGACCGGGAAAGCGGCGGATGGAAGATCAGCAGCACCAGCACCAACACCTGGTTCAGCAAGATCGCGCTGGCTCAATATGTGATTCGACGCCTTTATCCCGAAGCGCTCAACGATGCCGCCCGCGCGGCCGACCGGGTGCACGCCGACTGGCAGAGGCAGGCCGGTTGCGGCAAAGACGCCCTGTGCGATCAGATCGACAGCGTGACCGGCGAAAGCCGGGGAAGCCGTTATTATCCGCGCGGGGTGACCGCCTGGTTGTGGCTTGGCGAAGATCCTTTGCCCGATACCCGGACCCAAGAAAAGCCGGCGAGGGAATCCGCTTCCTTGACTCAATAAGTCAAACCCTCCTAATCAACCGGCAACCCTCACTGTTTTCCATGCGCAAACCGACCGCCGTAAAACTCTCGTTTCGCGAAAAAGCCGGATACTCCCTTGGGGATGCCAGCGCGAACTTTGTCTTTCAGATGTTCCTGGTTTTCCCGGCAGCGTTCTATGTGGACGTCATGGGGATCAGTGCCGCCGCCATGGGAACGATGTTGCTCCTGGTGCGGTTCATTGACGCGGTCACCGACCCGATGATGGGTTATGTCGCCGACCGCACCAATCATCGATGGGGCAAATTCCGGCCGTGGCTGATCTGGTCCGCCATTCCTTTCGCATTACTGTTCTGGGCCGCCTTTACCGTTCCGTCCTCCCTGGGAGAAGGCGGACGCCTTTGGTACGCCATCATCACCTATACGCTGCTGATGATGGCGTACACGGTGAACAACGTCCCCTATGCCTCGCTGAACGGAGTGATGACCAGCGATGGAGTCGAACGGACGAGTCTCTCCGCCTACCGCTTCTTCGCCGCCATGTGCGCCGCGTTTCTCGTTCAGGGCCTTACGCTTCCCCTGGTTTACAAGTTTGGAGCCGACGACCCGGCCAAGGGCTGGTCCATAACCATCGCCATCTTCGCGGCGATCTCCGTCGTTTTCTTCTTTATCACGTTCTTCAGCGTCAAAGAGCGGGTCGAACCGCCTAAAGGCCAGAAGCCCGATCTGGCGCAGGATATCAAAGACCTCCGGCGCAACGTTCCCTGGATCGCCATGTTCGGCATGACGCTCTTTGTGTTTATCACGCTGGCGCTTCGAGGAAACGCGAGCTATGTCCATGTGACCCACTACATGGACTCCGAGGCTCTGAGGTCCTTTATCGAACGCGTGGGGCTCTACACCACCAACATCGGGGTCGAAGATCGGGGCGGATTGTTTTGGTTTCTCGACCTGTTCGGGCTGATTGTCAAAACGGGCGACAATCCTTCCGCGGTCGCTTTCGGGCTGGTCAGCATGGTGGGAACCCTGGTCAGTATCCTCGGTGTGGTTTCGGCCAAACCCCTGGCACGAATATTCGGCAAAAAGCTCGTCTTTATTCTCGGTCTTGGCGGCGCGGCGTTTTTCCAGTGCCTCTTCTTCTTCATCGGGCGGGAGGATGTCGAGTTGCTTTTCCTCTTAACGATTTTGACCAGCCTGTGTTACGGACCCACCATTCCGCTTTTATGGGCCATGATTGCCGATGTCGCCGACTGGGGTGAATGGAAAACCCATCGCCGCTCCACCGGGTTTATCTTCGCCGGCATGGTGTTCGCGCTGAAAGGCGGTCTGGGACTCGGAGGCGCTCTGGCAGGATGGTTGCTCGCTTATTACAATTACTCCCCGGCAACCGTTCACCTTCCCGAGGTCCAATTCGGTGTTCGTATGCTGGTCGGGTTCTTTTCCGGAGGCTGCTTTGCCATCGGAGTGATTTTCATGCTGTTCTATCCGATTACCAAGGCGCGGGAGAAAGAGATGATGCTCGAGCTGGAGGCCCGCCGGGTGGCGGAGGAACAAGACGAATCGGAATGACGTATTCCCCGGCTGCGGTCATCGCGGCCTGGATCCAGGCACCGATCGATCGCAGCGCCGGCTAACGAGCGGCGCTACCTTCCTCCGCGAGCAATTCGCGCACCCAGCGGCGGTGAGGGCCGGAAAGGGTGATGCGGTCCAGGCGTTCCCCGGAGACCCATTCGAGGCCATTTTTGTTCGCAGGGAGTTTCAGGTGTTTCGCCGGATAAGCATAAATGGTTTCGCTGATACGAAAGCGGGTGATGTGACGAACTTTGCGCGCCAGAGGCGGCCCGAGGCCTTCGGAAATCGCATTCGGCAGACCGAGGTGAGCCGGTTGCGGGAGTTCGTAAAGCTCCGCCAGCCGGCGGGAGCCGGCGGCTGATTTGTACAGCAACAGCGAATCGCCGCGGCGGCACCAGAGGCGGGTGACTTCCTGTTTTTCGATCTTTTTGGAGACGAATCGCGGGAAGGCCTCCGGGTTTCCGGTCTCGGCCGCCCGGCAAAAGGTAACCACCGGGCAGGCGGCGCACAAGGGACGGCGCCGCGAGCAAACGGTGGCGCCGAGTTCCATCATGGCCTGGTTGTGATCGCCGGGGTTGTCGGGATCCAGGAGTTCTTCCGCCAAAGAAGCGCAAGCGGCCGCCGCGGCAGTGCTGTCGCGGTATTGCGTATCATCCGCCTGGATGCGACTCAGGATGCGGACGACGTTGCCGTCGACGCAGGCTGCCCGCGCGCCGAAGGCGATACTGGTGATGGCGGCGGAAGTGTAGGGACCCACGCCGGGAAGGCTTTGCCAGGCTTCCGGGGTGCGGGGGATCGGGTCCATGACCGCTACCGCTTTGGCCAGCCGGTGCAGGTTACGGGCGCGATTGTAATACCCCAACCCTTCCCAGTGTTTGAGCACCTCCGCCTCCGGCGCCTCGGCCAAGGCATCGAAATCGGGAAACCGTTCCAGCCACCGCTCGAAATGCCCCAGTGCGGTTTTCACCTGGGTTTGCTGGAGCATGAATTCGGAGACCACCGTTTGGTAAAGGGAGGGATTTTCCCGCCAGGGCAGGCGGCGCTGATGCTTGCGATACCAGGCCAGGATGAGGCGGCGAAACTCGGCCGGCCGGTTCATGAGTGAAGATCCACCGGTTGAGGATGACCGCCGATCCGGTTCATTCTTCTCCATCCTGCGCCACCCGTTCCAGTTCCTTCAGGAAACTGAAGCTGTAGAGGCCGGTGTCGTGACCGTCGCTGAATTCGAAGCGAATGGCGTAATTGCCGACAAAATGCCAGCCGGTCACCGTCACGCCCTCGAAATCGGTCCGGTCGGTTCCGCCGTATTTCTGCCCGAAAATATCCGTTTCTCCACGGTTCTCGGCACTGGGCGAGTGCCGTCGCAGAAACGCCATCGGAAAATAGCTTTCCGAGCCGTCCGACCAGGCGATGGCGATCTCCTGACCAATGCTCTGCACGTTTTTCGGTTTCAGCATGACAATAATCCTGTGAGGATGGCTTTCGGGGCGCAATCGTTTTGACTCGTATCCGTCCGCTTAATCTCCCAGCGTGTCACGGTGGAACGTCAGACCAGGCAGCGGCAGGCTATCCTCGACGTGTTGCGGAAGGAGAAACGTCCCCTGACGGCGGAGGAAATTCACCAGTTGGGCAAGGCTCTGGTGCCCCGGCTCGGGTTGACCACCGTGTATCGGTCAATCAAGGACATGTTGGAGGATCGGGACCTGGTTCCCTTGCGCTATCCGGGCCAGCCCACCCGCTACGAGGTGCCCGCTCCGGAACATATTCATTTTATCTGCAATCGCTGCCGCCGGCTTTACGATTTGCCGCTTCCGCAGGCGGACGTGACCTTGCATCTCCCGGATGGTTTCGTCGCCGAGGGGCAGGAATTGATTATCTTCGGCACCTGCGCCGAATGTTCGAAAAACCGGTAGTGTCTTGCGACGGAAGAGCTGTTGATTAGGTGTCGTAAATCGCCGGAAACGGATAACCGCCCGCTCAATCCAACAAACACTCCCAGGAACACCCCAGTGCCCGACGCAGGCGGCGGGCGGTTGTGATCAGAATGTTGATCCGGCCCGCTTCGATTTTTTGCAGGGAGCGCACCGCCAAATCGGCTCCCTCCGCCAGTTCCTCCTGCGTCAAACCACGGGCCAACCGTTCGCGACGCACCCGACTTCCGAACGCTTTCAGTTCTTCGGTAAGCTCACTTCTGGGAATCCTTGACGGCACGCCGCATTATGCCGGAACGTTGGGCTTGACATACAACGGTATTTCACGAAACAGGATCGCACTTCTGAACATGAATGGGACGCTGGTGAACAATTCCGCGAGTTTTGCCCTGGGGAACTCTGGATCCCACATTCGATCCGGGAGATGGTCCGGACGGAAGGGTGCGCAGCCTGGCTTTGGATCAAGAGGGCCGAATTCTTCTCGCAGGTGATTTTCGTTTTTACCAAGGCATCAGCCACAGACGCATCGCCCGCATCTACGGCGGCGTCCCGCGGAGCCCTCATAATGAAGGCAGTCTTGTGACCTACAATTCGGCCACCGACCCCCACACCCTTTCCTGGTTCGGACGATCGGGTCACTATTACTTCGTGCAACACTCCGAGGATCTGGAAAACTGGGATTGGACCGGTATCGTCGAACAAGGCGAGGACCAAACAATCGAATACGACTTCGCCACCAACGCCGATCGCTTCTTCCTGCGCCTGATTTATACCTTTGATGCGCAGGCACCTGTCATGCAGGCGGATTTCAACGGCACGCGTGTCTCCACCTGGGATGAAATCCAACTCGGCACGGATCCGTTCGAGTGGGTGGACAGCACCGGCAACGGCC
>PXBO01000048.1 GCA_003566885.1 Opitutia bacterium
AAAAAAGAACATCCCGGATGGGCCGTGTGTTATTTCGCTCTTGTCCCTTGATGGACAAGTGGGTGCTTTCCTGAAAACGTCTGCCTTCCGGTTTACGGCCCGACATTCATTCCCAGGGGCCAGCTCCCATAATTAGAGAAATAAGGCAAAGAGCGCTCTAAAAAACACGCTCGCACCCTCCAGGATGTTCAATTCAACCCTAGGCCCCCGGCCCGCTCGGGTCAAACCGGATCGACGTATTTTTTTTCCCAGGTTGAAGGTTGACGATGACCGCCAATCCATTTCTAATCGACCCTTTATTGGCACCTTGGGGCCGTAGCTCAGTTGGAAGAGCGCTACAATGGCATTGTAGAGGTCGTCGGTTCGATCCCGATCGGCTCCACCCCCTAAAGGACAACGATCCATTCGGCTTCCTTCGGCGCAAAGTCTACCTCGAAAGCTCTCGCACTCTCCCGCTCGGAGGGGCGGACCAACGAAACGGTGGAGAGAATTTGTGTTTCGGAGGTTGAAAACCTTCGGGTACACCCTTCTATTGGTCCAAGTCATGGCCGCCGTTTCAATTTCCACGACTTCACTCTCGCTGTTGCTCCTTATGACTATCGGAGCGTTCGCAGACGACGCCTGGAGCCGCTTCCACTCCCAATTCACACGGACGGTCGAGAACAACGACCATCCCCGGCAGGAGGCGCCGGATGGCATGGCATGGATTCCTGGAGGAGAATTCTCCATGGGGATCGCCGACCCCAGGGGCCTTCCCTCCGGCGGGCGCGAAGCGATGGGGGACGCGCGTCCCATTCACCGCGTGTACGTCGACGGTTTCTGGATGGACAAAACCCCGGTCACCAATGCTCAGTTCGCCCGTTTTGTCGAGGCGACCGGATACCGCACCGTGGCCGAACGGCCGTTGGACCCAGCCGATTTCCCTGGGGTGGCCGAGGAAAACCTCGTTCCGGGGGCTCTCGTTTTTATCTACCCCTCGAGGGTCGACGACCCCCGCAACTTCACCCAATGGTGGCGATGGACGCCAGGGGCTTCCTGGAATACTCCCTTCGGACCGGGGTCGTCGATTGATGACATACCCGATCATCCCGTGGTGCATGTCGCCTGGGAGGATGCTAAAGCCTACGCGGATTGGGCCGGAAAACGCCTGCCTACGGAGGCGGAATGGGAGTTCGCCGCGCGCGGCGGGCTCACCGGTCAACCGTATCCATGGGGCCGTGAACTCAAACCGGACGGCGAGTGGGCGGCGAATATCTGGCAGGGGCGCTTTCCCATCGAAAACTCGGCTGACGACGGCTTTGAGGGGCTCGCTCCGGTGGCGCAGTTCCGCCCCAACGGTTATGGCTTGTATGACATGGGCGGCAACGTCTGGGAATGGACGTCCGACTGGTACCGTCCGGACACCTACGCCGCACGCGCCGATACGGATGGCGTGGTGCGCAATCCTACCGGTCCGGAAAGCGGTTTCGACCCGCATGAACCGCATTTACCGAAACGTGTCACCCGCGGCGGCTCCTTCCTCTGCACCGACCAGTACTGCACCCGCTACATGGTCGGCACCCGGGGTCGCGGCGAGCCGGACTCAGGCGCCATCCACACCGGATTCCGGCTCGTCAAATCACCGGCGCCCTGAAAGCGCGTCCGACGCCCCTCCCCGCGCCCCCGCCTCGGCGTCCGCGGGCGGAATGAATTGACCCACAAAGACGGGGATGGCAGGATTTGGCAGGGAAAATGCCCGCTTGCCGCTCCAAACTCCGAGCCGACGTCCCGGAGGGCCGTAAGCCATTTTCCGGCAGCAGATCGGTCGGTGTTGCCGTCGCAGTCGATGTGTATGATCAATCAGTTTGTCATTGTCTCCGGGTTGTCCGGGTCAGGCAAATCCACGGCCTTGAACGCCCTTGAGGATATGGGGTTCTATGCCATTGATAATTTGCCGATTCAATTGCTCGAAAAACTAACCCAGCTTTTTCTGGCCGGCCCTTCCGACATCCAAAAAATTGCGATCGTCATGGATCTGCGGGACAGCGCCTTCATCAAACACTTCCCGGAAGCGTTCCGGCAGGTGCGGCGGGATTTTCCAAAAGCCGAAATTCTCTACATCGAAGCCAGCGACGAGGTCATGACCCGGCGCTTTTCGGAAACCCGCCGCAAGCACCCGCTCTCAACCCAGAGCGTGGCCGAAGGCATTGCCCGTGAACGGCGGCTTTTGAGTGACCTCAAGGACTTCGCCACGACGATCATCGATTCGTCGGACATGACGGTTCATGACCTCAAACAGCGCATCAACGATCAGTTTTCCGGAACCAGCCCCTTGGGGATGCAGATTCAATTTACCTCCTTCGGGTTCAAATACGGCATTCCTCCCAACTGTGACTTATTGTTCGACGTGCGCTTTCTGCACAACCCGCATTTCGTCTCCGAACTGCGCGACCTTACCGGACTGGATAAACCCGTGCAGGACTACATTCTAAACGATTCGCGCACGACAGCCTTTATCGAAAAAACAACAGAGTACCTGCGTTTTCTGATCCCCGAATACGCCAAGGAGGGAAAAACCTACCTTTCGATCGGCATCGGTTGCACCGGCGGCAAACATCGCTCGGTCTTTCTCACCCAGACCCTGGCCGAACGCCTGCAAGACCAAGCCCATCGCATCACCGCCCTCCATCAACATCTGCGTTTCTACGCCACCAAGAGCTGAGAGGCTGAAACGCACCACACTGGACGGCGGTGCTCCATCGCCGCCGAAACGGGTGCGGGGCGGGGGTATTTCAGCATTTCACCGGCTCGGCTGAGTGGACCGACTTTTCTTCAGCTTCGCAGATTTCCAGGGATAAAACACCGTCCTCCGGAGTCACGATCGAGGGAGCTTCTCCGGCACGGACCGAATCAAGGAACGACTTTAGTTCCAGAAAATACCCGTCGTCGGTTCCGCATCGGATATCCCGCGGAGATCGACCTTCTTCGAAAAGCCGAAGGGGGGCCGGCGTTCGGGCAATGTCGTAGTCGGCGGTGGCGCGCTCGAAATTAACGGTGTAGGCCATATTGAAGCCGAAGCCGGGGGTCATGCTCCACGCACCCTCGGCGTGAATCGCCCCGCCGCCGGCCACGGTGTATTGCGTGACGACATGGTCGATCGCTCCACTGAATTTGGAATAACCAGTGGAAAAGACGGCAATCGGTTTGCCGAAACAGTACTGGACGAAATCAGTATCGTGGACGTGCAAATCGAATAAGGCTCCCCCGGACTGTTCCCCCGAAAAGTAGTTGGCCTGCCCCCACGCCGGTGGTTCAGCGACGCGCCGGAAACGGGCGGCCAATACCCTTCCGTACCGGTTCTCAGTGATCGCTCGCTTGAGCCACGCCCATTCCGGCCAAAAGCGGAGACACATCCCGGGCATGTAGAACGAGGACGACTCGCCCGCGGCTTTCGCCATCGCCCGGGCCTGCTCGGAGTTCCTGGCCACCGGTTTTTCACAGAGCACGTGCTTGCCGGCTTGCAGGGCTGCAATCGTGTGCGCCGCATGCGTGCCGGTGGGCGAGCAGACATCGACCAGGTCGATGGAGGATTCGGCCAGCATTCTCTCAAAATCGCGGTAGGTCTCGACGCCTGACATATCCAGGCGCACCGGATCGGAGGAGCCGATGTTTCCGGTTACCCGGGAAAAGTCTCCATCGAAGTTCCGGCCGCTGGGGTTGCACAACGCCGCGATTTTCGCGCCCTCCAGCTTTTGATAGGCCCGGATATGGGTCGCCGCCATGAACCCGGAACCAACGATCCCGATCCGGACCGGCGCTTTGGAGCGGGCAACCGGACCTCGGCCGCCGGCAAGGGGAGCCACGAGTTCCCAGGCCGTACGAATATCTTTCAGCCGCTCCTCTCCTGCTTCCCGTTCGATGGCGCAATAGCCGGTAAAATCGATCGTCCGAAGCGCACCGAAGAAGGCGGCCCAGTCGACTTCCCCGGCGCCCACCGGAACCTCTTCGCCCCAGGCACCCGGTCGACGGGTTTTCCTGGCGTCCTTGATGTGGCATTGTTTTAACCAAGGGCTCAGCACCCGCAGCGCGCGAATCGGGTCGCCCTTGTCATAAAGCAGCATGTTCGCCGGATCGAAATTGACCCCCACATCGGAGCGGTCCAACTGCTGTAAAAACAGCCGCAGCGTTTCGGCATCCTCCTGTCCGGTCTCAAAGGCGATTTCGATTCCCTTCTCCGCGAAAACATCGGCCACCTCCCGCACTCGTTCCAGCAAGCCGGCAAAATCGGGGTCGTCGGCCTGGTGAGGCATAAAACCCGCATGAAAGGTCACCAGATTCAACCCGAGCCCAGAAGCGATTTCGGCGTTCTCCCGAATGTTCTTTCGGTTCGTCTCCCAGGTGGCGTGGGGAACAATGCCTCCGGTCCGACGGATCGACTCCAGGGAGGAATAATCCTCCCCTTCGGTGACGAACATGCCCGAGACGGTCTCGATCCCGTTATCCCGGCAACGCTCGCCAAAAAATTCCCAGCCGGCCGGGTCGAGCCGCAACGGGTCCAGGGCCACCTGAATACGGGGAATTTCAAGAGTTCGGACCTGATCCAAAAGGTCATCGGCGTTTTCAGGTCGCAGCGACCAGCTGCAGATTGCGATGCGATCGGCGAAAGAGGACATGCGAAAATCGGTTCGTAGTAATTGGTTTTCGGCCGCCAAAGGGGACCCGGAATTTGCGCCAGCCAGTATAGCAGGTACCTAAAAACATTCCTTTGATGTTATCGGAGATTCTTTTGCTTCTTTCGGCAATCCAAAACGCGGAAAGGCCGGCCGAACTCTTCTGGAGGGCGGTGCACCGTCGCCGCCGAAGCTTGCGGAGGGAGCCGTGGGGCGCGGGTATTTCAGCATTTCACCCAACCGCCTTTCGTCCTTCAAATCTCAAAACACCAGCCTTCCCGGTAAGTCTTGTTGACGAATTTATTGAGATCCGTCCGATCGGTGACCCGGAGATTTTCCGCGTCCCAATGCGCTCTTTCGCCTTCGTTCAACTGGTGGGCGAGCACGCCGAGATTCGTCATTTCGGTAAAAGGACCGGCATAGTCGAAATTCGATTTCGGGAAATCGAGCGGCTCAATCCAATGGTTTCACGAACAGATTGCGGAATTGAACCAGGCTGGACGCCGGGAGGTACTCCCCCGTCTCATGGTTAAACCCGCCATGATACTGAAGGCCGATGGGCCCGTCGCCGGCGACACCCGGCAATTGAGCATGATTGATCACGACCTTGCCATTCAGCAAAACCGAAAGACGATCATCCAGCATCGTAATGACAAAGATGTTCCATTCACCGGGTTCGTTGTCAGCGCGCACACCCGGCGTCACCCCGGCGCGGACTTCCGGAGGCATACTGTTGTCCGTGCGGTAACCCCAGACCTCCCCCGACCCAATCGGCCAGTTCCAGATATTCACCTGCGCCTTGGACATTCCTCGCAGATAGATTCCGGAATCCGCATTGGCAAAGGTTGCCGTCACCACCTCACCAGATTCATCCACAACCTGCCCGCCGTCAGGCCCGACCAACGGCCAGGTTTCGACCGTTGGGGTGTCAGTGAAACGCCACTCGGCGTAGAGAATAAAATTCCCATACGAGTCCTCGGTCCAAATATCGCGCTGGCCCGAAATGGTGGTTCTGGGATCACAATCGATAACGCCATCGAGGACACTCCAAGACTGGGCGGCCGCCTCGGAAACGCGCCACCCATTCAGGTCCTCGCCATTGAATAACGAAACCCAGCCATCCTCCCTTCGCACGTCATCGGCCAGGACGGTCACCATTGTGACGGCGATAGCCAGTATCGCCAGGACCAAGGCGTGCATTTTCGTAACGGCGGGTTTCATGCAGAAGCAATTTAACGTTTTCATAATCAGGTCTGAAGGATACCGTGAAACCTGTGAATCAATCAATCACCCATTCCGCCTCGACAAACATCAGGATGTCGCCTGAATTCTGATCGACCAGCGTGCCCCCGCCGTGAAATCCTGGATCGGCTACCGTGATGATGTCGCCCCAGCTTTCTCCTCCATCTTCAGTTCGCCTCAACTGAAAACAATCCCTGCCTCACGTTGCTACAAGAATGCCGTCCATAGCAACCACAATGTTGGGAAACCGCTCGCTGTCAAAGATTCTCTTTACCTCAAACGAGGGCTCCCCCCCTTCCAGAATGCATTTTCTGCAGGTGCTTTACCTGCGATCGCGTCGGTGATTCCGAACAAAAATTCCGGATAATAGGGTCGAAAAAGCCTTGTTCATGACTTTTGTGTTCAGGTTATGCACTCCGCCATCAATTTTTCGGAAAAACCGATAGCGACAGCGTTGTCCACGGAAGAGAATCCCAAGAATTGATGAAGGGGAGTATGATATTTTTATTTCAATCAGTTGGATACTTCTAGTCTCAATCGAACGAAGATTCGGTCGCTTCCAACCAAAAGATCAGCGTCGACGCCGATTCACCGGCGGATGGAATCGGACTGATGGACGGTTGCGATTCGGTTAACAGCTTCGAACGTGTATGCAGTCGATGACAGTGCCGGAAACATCAAAAACCAATCCGATAAAATCAAGGACCCAACCCGTGCCAACTGCTATGCTAGTGGTATGCGTCAGACGTCAAATCCCGAATCGACCCAGCGCGAACACATTCCGACCGACATTTTCGCCTCGGCGGACCAGGCCTGCACCGGGATTGCGGACGCGATTTGCGAGCTGATCACAGCCCGGAAGACCGCCGGAAAACCGGCCGTACTCGGCCTGGCCACCGGGTCGACTCCGGTTCGATTGTATCGGGAGTTGATCCGTCGTCACCGGGAGGAAGGGCTTTCGTTCGCAAACGTCATCAGCTTCAATCTCGATGAATATTACGGACTTACCGGCGAACATCCGGAGAGCTACCGGCGTTTCATGCGGGAGCAACTCTTCGATTGGGTCGATTTACGGCCGGAGAACCGCAACCTGCCCGACGGCGCCTTACCTCGTGAAGACGTTCTCGCCTCCTGCCGCGCCTATGAAGAGGCGATAAGGGAAGCCGGCGGGATCGATATCCAGATCCTCGGCATCGGGCGGACCGGTCACATCGGTTTCAATGAGCCGGGCTCCAGCCCGGAATCTCGGACCCGAATCATCACCCTCGATAGCCTGACACGAAGGGACGCGGCCCGGGATTTTCTCGGAGAGGAAAACGTCCCCCGCCACGCGATCACCATGGGCGTCGGCACGATTCTCGACGCCCGCAAGATTTTCCTTCTCGCCTGGGGCGAGGCAAAAGCCGAAGTCATCGCGCAATCGGTCGAAGGACCGCAAACGGATGCGATCCCTGCCAGTTTCCTGCAAAAACACCCGGACTGTGTTTTCTGCATCGACGAAGCCGCCGCAAGCCACCTGACACGCGTTCGTCACCCGTGGCTGGTCGGGACGGTCGAGTGGAGTCCGGAAATGATTCGAAAAGCCGTGCTCTGGCTCTCCCGGAAGACAAAAAAGCCACTATTGAAACTGATCGAAGAAGATTATTCGGAGAACGGAATGGCGGATCTTTTAACTGAGAAAGGCTCCGCTTATGAACTCAATATCAAAATGTTCAATACGGCCCAGCACACCATCACGGGTTGGCCGGGAGGAAAACCGGACGCGGATGACAGCCATCGGCCGGAGCGGGCAAATCCATTTCCAAAACGTTCCCTGCTCCTCAGCCCCGAACCTTTGGACGACATTTACTGCATGGGCGGAACGCTGCACCGGTTGGTCAATCAGAATAACGACGTAACGGTCGCCTACCTGACCTCCGGAAACCTTGCTGTTCCGGATAGCGAAGTCCGGCGAGTGATCGAACTCATGCTCGAATTGGGGGAGGAGCGGGAGTCCGTCGACGACCTGAAATTCGCCAGGCTGCTGGAACGCCAACTCCGGGAGAAAGGGGATTTCGGCGATGACCCTCCCGAGGTCCGCCGATTGAAAGGATTGATCCGAAGAACCGAAAGCCGCTCGTCCGCCCGTCTCCTGGAGATCGGTTCGGATCGCCTCCGTTTTCTCGACCTGCCCTTTTACGAGCACGGCCGCTACCGCACCTTCCAGCCCGATGAAAAGGACACCAAGCGGCTAATTGAATTGTTGCGCGAAATCCGCCCCCACCAGATCTTCGCCACCGGTTTGGGAAACGATCCCCTCTCCGTTCCCGCCCTGTGCTTTGAAATTCTCCGGAATGCCCTCGCCGCCAGCCAATCTGAAGCGTGGTTAAAGGATTGCTACATCTGGCTCTACCGGGGCCCGGGCATGGAATGGGAAACCCATGAAATCGACATGGCCGTCCCACTTTCCCCCGACGAGTTTGAAAACAAGATTC
The DNA here is from genome assembly GCA_003566885.1 of Opitutia bacterium. Classification (GTDB taxonomy): domain Bacteria; phylum Verrucomicrobiota; class Verrucomicrobiia; order Opitutales; family T3Sed10-336; genus SLOW01. The sequence continues at coordinate 8,366 of PXBO01000048.1, forward strand.
AAGGAATTTACCAGCACCAAACCCAACGCAATCAGTCACCGAACCTCGGCAAGGATGACAACGGCAACACCTGGAGCCTGGCCAGCAAGATTAACCGCGCCACCGCCTCCTCCTATGACGAACTCGGGCTCGCCGAATACGAGGCGATCGAGGGGTTCAGGCGATTCGACCTTAACCGGTAAGCCGTGCTCAAACTGAATCCACTCATCCGCCCTCAGCTCGATCCGGGATTCCTGGCGGCCTCGCTCTGGAATCGCGCCTATCGTTCAATGACGGATACCCATCCTGGAGTGCGACCGGCCCATTTCACAATTCGCCGGCCGGACGGATCCGCGTGGACCTTTCCCACCCGCCTTTTACCAGACGAAGCGATGTTCCGGGAATTGAACGTGCGTTACAGCGAACGCCTGGTCAAAACCCTTCTTTGGGCCTGGGGCGGAAACCGCGTCACCATTGCGGGCGCTCCGGAGATAGCTCTGGAACTGCGACAAATCTATCACCGTCAGGGATGCCGTGCCTTCGACGAGGCATTTTTAGGTGACACCTGCTTCCGTGATCCCTTTTCCGTCGAGGAAGAGGCGGCCCCCGTTGTGTTTCCCGCAACATACAAATCGCCTCTCAAAGCAACGCGGAATCTGGACGGCTGTCGCATTGGCTTCGACCTTGGCGGAAGCGACCGCAAATGCGCCGCTTTGATCGACGGCGAAGTCGTTTTTTCGGAAGAAGTGAAATGGAATCCCTATTTTGAGAGCGACCCCGAATATCATCGCGCGGAGATTCGCGACACGCTTCAACGCGCCGCCCGCCACCTGCCCCGGGTGGACGCCATCGGCGGCAGCGCGGCCGGGATTTATATCGACAACGAACCGCGCGTTGCCTCGCTTTTTCGCGGCCTGAGCCGGGAGGACTTCGACCGCTCCATTCGTGGACTTTTTCACGAGTTACAACGCGAATGGAATGACATCCCGTTTACGGTAGTCAACGACGGCGACGTCACCGCTCTCGCTGGCGCTCGCGCAATCAATTCCGGCGCGATACTGGGCATTTCCATGGGAACCAGTCTGGCAGCAGGCTACATCGACCGGCACGGGTATATTACCGGCTGGCTCAATGAGCTGGCCTTTGCCCCCATTGATTATCGCACCGACGCTCCGGTTGACGAATGGAGCGGCGACCGCGGTTGCGGAGTGCAGTATTTTTCACAGCAAGGGGTCGGTCGCCTCTTGCCGGAGTCCGGAATTCGAGTCGATCCTGTGATCGACCTGCCCAAGCAACTCGAAATTCTGCAGGACAAGATGCGCCTGGGCGATGAGCGCGCGGCCGCGGTCTACTCGACCATTGGAACCTGTTTCGGCTACGCCCTCGCGCACTACGCGGATTTTTACGACTTCCGCCATCTCCTCTTCCTAGGCCGCGTCAGTTCGGGCACGGGAGGCGACCGAATCCTGGAGCAGGCGCGATTGGTCCTTGAAATCGAATTTCCCGAATTATCTGGGAACATAGACTTTCACATCCCTGACGAAAACGCGAAGCGGCACGGCCAGGCAGTGGCCGCCGCCAGCCTTCCACCGATTCCAGAACCGATTTAAAAAATGCAGTTCTCCCATCCAAAGCACAATCATTTCGTTCCCGATGCCGCTCCTGATCCGGACTCGGTTTCCCGTACCACTCACCTCGGAATCGGAGCTCACCAGGACGATCTGGAATTCATGGCCATCCACGGCATTCTCAAATGCTTCGGACGCCAGGACCTTTGGTTTGGCGGGATCATCTGCACCGATGGAGCCGGCAGCGTTCGCACCGGCCATTATGCAGGCCTTACCGACGAACAGATGCGTCTGATCCGTTCCGAAGAACAAAGAACCGCCGCAACCATTGGACAGTATGCCTTTATCACCCAGCTCGCCCACCCGAGCGCGGTGCCTAAGAACGCCGAAAAACGCGGCCCGATGGTCGACGATATCGAAGCCATCTTGAAAGTGGCGCGGCCGGACGTGGTCTACATCCATAATCCCTTCGACAAACACCCCACCCACATTGGTGCTTTCCTGGCCACCCTCGAGGCCTTGCGAAGGCTCCCGAAAACCCATCAACCCGAGCAAGTCTTCGGCTGTGAAGTCTGGCGCGGGCTCGACTGGCTTCCCGAACAGTTCAAAGTGTTGCACGATGTCAGCGCCCATCCGGATCTCGTGGCGGCTTTGAGCGCCGTATTCGATTCCCAGATCGCCTGCGGAAAACGCTACGACGCGGCCGTTGCGGGACGCCGCCTGGCGAACGCAACCTTCCTTGATGCGCACTCTATCGACAGCGCCGAGCGCATCGCCTACGCCATCGACCTCGGTCCTCTTGTCAGAGAGCCCGATCTCGCCCCCAGGCAATTCGTCGGCACTATCCTGGAGGAATTCGCTACATCAATCACCGAAATGCTTTAGGCGACGTCCCGAACGAACGAAAGAAACACGAAATTATCGGGGGAAAATCTCGTCAAAACTTCCGGATCCAAGGAGACGTCGGCACTCGGTCGGCGAACGACCGGTTTCGCGCTGCATGAAACGCGTAAAGACCGCCTGCGATTGGAACCCACTCAGTTCCGATATCTGGCCCATGGAAAGATGCGAATCTTTCATCCCGCCAAGCGCGCGGTGCAGCTGGATGTTCGCTTTGTAGCGGCGAACGCTCACACCGGTCTCGGTTTTAAACCGTGTCCGAAAATGTCTTTCCGAAACATTAAGTTTCTCCGCGATGTTGGCAATGGTCCAACCCTCGCGCAGAGATCGCATCACCAGTGATTCCGCCCGGACGATCCAGCAAGCATTCTCCGGCAGCGACTTTCGCACCCTAGCATTGGGCTGCTGCCGCTCCACTTCGACCGTTAGTCGCAGCAGCAAATGATCCAAGCTCGCAAGCAATTCCCCGGCCCTGCCCCGATCTTCCTTTCGCCTCCAAAGTTCGACGATGCGGCGCACCAGGGTCAACGATTGCTCGTCCGGCTGCAAAACACGGTGATTGAGCATCTCCAGCAAATCCTCTCCGAACTCCACGTCGAAGGTCAGAAAAAGCCAGCGCAGCGAGACATCTCCCAAGTCTACGTAATGATGGAACTGATACGGAAGCACCAGCAAAGACTCGCCAACCTTCAGAGGCATTCGGCTCCCCTCCAGGCTGACCACTCCCGGTGTCTCGATGACGAATATCCAGACATACCGATGATGTGCCAGATTCGAAAGACTGCTCTGCTGAAGGTTCGCCTTCGAGTTGCGCATGAAAACCACCGCATTGCGGGAGCGTATGCGGAACGCCGTGTCCGCACCCCGGTAATAACTACCCGGATCCGGCAGTGCAGCCGGAAAATCAGGAACCGCTTCGATCATCACAGTACCGAAAACATCAAAATGAATTCAATCAAGTCAAGAACGCAGTATTGGCGCTTACAACCTGAACGACCTTATCAACAAATCGATACTTTTGGAAACGCCTTCTTCCTCAGGGGGCATGCCTGAGAAGTTCGTCAACATTGATCGGGAGCCCCCGATGTTGTTGCCGGCGAAAGCCCAATGCAACTTTAGAGCGGGAAGAACAAAGGGCTCATGCGGGCGGGTCGATGGCAGCAGGGACAACCTCCACCTGGACTTCGTAGCGTTTTAAAAACCCGAAAGTAAAAGGGCCATTCCAATAAACTCCAAACGGTTCTCCGGCGGCCTCCCATTCATCATGGTCATTGAGCCATTTCAACAGCCGTTCCCTGGTTTGCCGGAAGTTGGCCTCGCTGTAAGCTCCTCTAGCTCCAGCCGATGCCACCATGCGGGAGGGAATTTGGATTACGCGCACGTTTTCAGTATCGCCGTCGACTCTATCGACTTGGTCTTCCCTGACCCAAAAATACATCCGGCCCGGTTCGATTCGGGCCTCCACCGGTGTGGTCATGGCGATATTCCGGTCGCTGATATAGCGGAAGAGAGGACGAAAAAGACGGCTGCTGGAACTAAAATACTGCTGTTCTGAGGACGCTTCCAGCAATACACCGGCTGGCAGCTCCTTAATCTCAATTTCCCCTGGAGAAGTCGGCGGAAATGCTTCTTCAACAGCATGTGTCATCGTCAAGGGAATACTGATTAGTGCGAGAACAGCAAGCGATCTCCGCAACGAACGATTTAAAGGCGAGAATGCGATTTTCATAAAGACATTTTTCCAGAAGTCTCTGCCGACCTTGAGCAAGGGGTCGTTCAAAACAAGTCCCTTGTCAAGTCATGCCCGATATTCACTGCACCGCCCTTCGAAGATCTCCGCCTGCTTGGCCGATCTCCCGGAACTTGCCCCGCAAGGGATTGTACTCTCATCGTTGATTATCATCTATTTGCAATCACAATGACCGCGTGCTTGAGAACCACCCAGGGATTCGGGTATCCCGGGGTGATTGGAGCGAGTCCCCTCCCCCCTGCGAGTTCGGGAATCACTCACGAAGAGACCAAGGGATTCTGACAGGATGCCGGCGGCAGGGAGCCATGGCCTAGCGGCTTTCCGTTTGACCGGCATCCGTCCGGAAAACGGCAAGCTCGCTCAAGCCGATGTTTGCGGTTGAGTCTTTGACTTCAGACAAAAGAACAACGATCCATTCAACTTCCTTTGGCACAAAGGTTATCTCGAGGCCGAATTTCCCATCATCCGGAAGCTCGCCGAACTCGATGGTCGATGCATCCGAAAAAACCAGTATGCCGCCCAGCACCTGGTCCACGCCGTTCGGCCTGTCGAAAAGCCTTACCCGGTCAATGGTTTGCGGTTGGTCCCATGCAAGCCTGATCATTGCGGTGTCTCTCTCCCCGTGACTTACCCACTCGTTGCCGGGGGAGTTCGGATAGCCATCGACGATCCCATCGACGAGCGCGTCCGCAGTGTAGTCGGGGTGAGTCGAGCTGGTGGAAATCCGGGCAAAGTAGGCGATGTTGTTCTGCGCCATCAGTGGATTGTCGGGCCGCTCGTCGTCAGGGCCCAGCAGTTTCACCTCATGCAGAGACATCGCATACCGACTACCTCTCGGAATAGGAAGCCAGTCCGTCCCGGCAAAATTGTTAGTGAAGTTGGCCGAATAACAAAGCCATGCGGTCTTGCCGTCGTCGCTGATGAATCTTGAGGGGATATTCACAAAATAGGCCTGCTGGCCGAAATCCTGCATGTAGGTAATAAGCCGCCATGGGCCGGTGATCTCGTCGGCCTCCAGGATGTAGGTGTTGTATTTTGACATGGTATTGCCTCCATCGGTGACACACATCAAGTATCTGCCAAGCGCGGCGTTATAAGTCACCGTCACGCATCCCATGTTGTTATTCCATTCAAGGAGCGGCTTGATTTCGTAAAAATCGTCGGTCCAAATCGGCTCGCCGTTTTCATCGTGCCCGCCGAAATATTCATACTGCGATTCATCATTGATCGTCTCAATCGAAGGCCGAACCCTGCATAGGTAGATCTGGTCGCCGGTTATCCAGCTCAGGTTGGCAGTCCTTTCTTCTCCGTCTCGTTGGGTTGACCCGTGGCCGACGAGGTAGGCCTTGCCGTCGGGCGAATGCTCCATGTTTTTCCCGTAATCGACAAACTTGGGAGCTCCGATCTTTACTGGTCCTTTGAATTCCGAGGGCTCTGGGAAGAGCCCTTTTCCGGGTTCTGCACTGAGCGGGGACACCTGCCATGTCTTGCCCAGGTCCTCAGAAATATGAAAACCCACAAAGGGGCCGAGGACCGGCCAGTTGTATTCGCGCCACGTCCCATACTCTGCGTTGGCGAGCGCGTAGGTACCGATATACCATACACCCTCATACATCAGGCTTCCGGCCGGATAACGCCCTTCATACGGTGTCGGATCACCTGGAATGGTGCCCGGTTCAATCACCGTCAGGTCCAACGGATCGTCCCCAACTATAATCGCGTGGCTGATAACCGGATTGTCCCCATAGGACCTGGAGTCGACACCGTCGACCGAGCCGTCCGTGAACGGCGAATACAACCGGTCATCAGCGCCCCAAGAAGGATACCATGTATCGGCCGTGGTATAGGACCGGTTTCGGCCGGTAAAGCCGATGCCGACGAGTTCCGTCGAAATTCCAAAGGGGATGTAATCCGGGGGAGTCGAGGCCCAAATTCGAAAGGAAGGCTCCACGGGAGCGGAGATGATTCGTTGATTCTCCAGGTTCGCGCGCCTGTCCGATGCTTCCACAGCAAACCCGTCGAAGCTGCACAAACCGATCAGAGCACCGACGGCGCAACCGAATGACAATTTAGCCGGAAAAATCGCCCTGAGTCGCTTCATTCGTAAAGGCTGAAATGTTCGTTCGGTTCGTGGGCTTCCCGCATGAATCCGAGGATCCGCTCAACGACATCCGGGTGCTGACCCCCTACATCGTTTTGCTCCGCCGGATCCTCGGCCAGGTTGTATAACTCCGGGGGTGCATCGGGATTGTCGTGTACGTTCAAACGGACACCTTTCCAGTCGCCATACCGCACGGCCTGGCGCCCTCCACGCTCGTGAAACTCCCAGTACAGGTAACGATGCGCGGGCTGCTCGTCTTCCAACCCCAGCAACGCCGGAAGGAAGGAAATTCCGTCAAATTCTTCGGGCACCGCAACTCCCGCCAATTCCAACGCGGTGGCGGGAAAATCCCAGAACGCCGACACGTGATCGGTGCGGCCTCCCGCCTCCACCGTGCCGGGCCACCAGGCGATGGTGGGCACACGAATCCCGCCTTCGTACAAATCCCGCTTTCCGCCGCGAAAGGGGGCGTTGGAGTCGTGCATGCTGTAGTGATAGCCGCCTTCGGAATACGAGCCGTTGTCCGAGGAGAAAATCACCAGGGTATTCTCTTCGATTCCCAGTTCGCGCAACTTTTGAAGAACGCGACGGACGGTGTGATCGACGGAAAGGATCATTCCGGCATAAGTGGCCGCGGGATGCGGCGCGTCCCGGTAGCCTCCTGTGGGGCGCGGATCTTCCTCGAATCGCCCGACGAACGGCGACTCGAACTCATCCGGAACCGAAAGGTCCGCATGGGGCTGCTGCAGCGCCAAATGCAGAAAAAACGGCTGCCCGCTCGCGGCCCGTTCATCCAGGTAGCGCAGACTTTCGTCCAGAAACAGGTCCCCGCTGTAGATTTTACCCTCGTGCCCTTCGTTGTGCGGCAATGCGACCGTTTCCCCGTTCCGGGTCAATTCTTCCGGATAAAACCGGTGCGCCGCCCGGTGGGCCAGGAATCCGAAGAAATGATCGAAGCCTTTGTCGTTGGGTAGATCCGGGTCTTCGCTGTTACAGGCCACCCCCGATTTCCCGATCATCGCGGTATGGTACCCGGTTTCTTGGAGGCGGGTTGCAATCGTGATATCTTGGGGATCGCGCCGGAATTCGATTTGCTCGCGCGGGGGTCCAGGAATGAAATTGGCCCGCTGCCACACGCGGCCGGTGTGGTTGCCGGTGAGTAACGCCGCCCGCGAAGGCGCGCACACCGTGGAACCCGCGTAATGGTTGGAAAAGAACATCCCCTCCGCCATCATTCGATCCAGGTTGGGCGTCCGGAAATTTTCCTGTCCGAGTGCGCTCAAATCGCCGTAACCCAGATCGTCGGCCAAGATGAAGATTATATTGGGTTGACTGCCCCGCACCTCATCAAGGCTGCCCGAAGCCCCCATGACTTCCGGCGCGGTCAATCCCGCAACCGCACTCATTAACGCCGCTCCGGCAACCAACGGACCCGCACGAGCCGGAGCCTTCGACCTGGATTTTACTGAATATTTGAGCATAAATTCAACTTCCATTTTATATAAATCAAGAACTCCGCTCACTCCTCCGTTTCACCCTATCAGCTGATTCATCAAAAGAGCATAGCTCGAATCCGGAAATGGTGAGGATTATTTCGCGCTTACCCAAGAGGCCATCCCCATGAAACGGAAGACAACGTCACCATTTCGCCGCGTACGCTATAGGGTAGTACTTGAGGAATTCCCGTCTGTATTCAAGTCAAATGCCCGGAAACGGGAATAAAGGTCCAATCAATAGGAACTAATGGTGTCACCGATTCGAGAGGCGACTGAAGATAAACGGAAGGTTCTCGCCATAGGCGATCTCGATGTAAACAGAGCGCGGGTCAATTCGGAAGGCCTTCGGCGATTTCATAATGGGCGCGGGTCGCTTCGTAGCGCGCCTTCATTTCGACAAAGACTTCTGCGTATGCGGGATCGTCGTGGACGCTGCGCATTTCATTCGGATCCTCAACGAGGTCGAAGAGCTGCCATTCATCGGTGCGCGGGAGATAGAAGATCTTGTATCGCTCGCTCCGGACGCCGTCGTGTGCGGGGACGCGATGGGTGGATTCGCCGCTGTAGAAATAATAAATGAAGTCGCGCCAGTCGTCGGGCGTGTCCCCACCGTTTTCGAGGATGGGCACGAGGCTGCGGCCCTGGATATCTTCGGGCACCTCGAGGCCGGCAATCTCGAGAAAAGTGGGGGCGTAGTCGATGTTCTGGATCATCGCCTGCGGGCGGATGCCTGATTCCACAACGCCGGGCCAGCGGATGATAAAGGGCATGACGAGCGATTCCTCGAACATCCAGCGTTTGTCATACCAGCCCTTTTCGCCAAGGTAAAAGCCTTGGTCGGACGAGTAGATAACGATGGTGTTTTCGGCCAGACCGGTTTCGTCAAGGTAGTCAAGGAGACGGCCGATGTTCTCGTCGAGCGCGCGGATGGTGCGGAGGTAGTTTTTGATGTAGCGCTGATACTTCCAGCTGGTAACGGCCTTCGCGTCGAGATTGCCCGCGGCGAGATCATCGAGAAACCGTTGGTTGCGCGGACCGTATGCGTAGTCGAAAGAGCGCTTCTGCAGGTCGGTCATACGCCGGTATTCGTGGTTTGGGAGGCCATCCATCATTCCGCCGGTTTCGGGAGGAGCCTCATGGAAAAACATGTCCCAACCCCAGAAGAAATGGTCGGAAATGGTCATCTCCTGTGTTTTTAGGGCTTCGCTACGGCCGGAATAGTCGTCAAAGAGGGATTCGGGCTCGGGCAGATCGACGCCGTCGAACATCATGAAATGGCGCTCGGCGGGCATCCAGTTGCGGTGGGGCGCCTTGTGCTGGCTCATGAGGACGAAGGGCTTCTCCTCGTCCTTTCGGTCTTCCAGCCAGTCAATGGTTTTGTCGGTGATGATGTCCGTGACGTATCCCTCAAAGCGCTTAGTAGAGCCGTCCATTTGGATGAAGTCGGGGTTCCAGTAGCTGCCCTGGCCGGGGAGAATTTCCCAGTGGTCGAAACCGGTGGGCTCGGTGACGAGGTGCCACTTGCCGATTAAAGCGGTTTCGTAGCCGGATTCGCCGAGGTATTTCGGGAAGGTGGGCTGCGAACCGTCGAACCGCGAACTGTTATCCATAAAGCCGTTGTGTACCGAATGCTTGCCGGTGAGAACCGATGCGCGGGACGGGCCGCAGATGGAATTTGCGCAAAAGGAGTTTTTAAAGAGCGCACCCTCGGCGGCGAGCCGATCGATATTGGGTGTTTCGAAGTATTCGGCGTAGCGGCTGTTGCCGTATGCGGTGATAGCTTGAAGGGCGTGGTCGTCGGAGAAGATGAAGACGATGTTGGGCCGCTGAGGTTGCGCACCGGCAAGCGGCGAGGCCGTTATGGCAAGAGTGGTGATGAGGATCGGAAGTTTACGCATAAAGTGTAGTGGCGGTTGCTGAGAACTCGAATGCTCGACCCTACCGCAAACACATTCTGAATGGCTTCCTTCGCTACCATGGTGGCGTTAGGGATTCAATATACTATTAGCCCAATGCTCGGATCGTAAACCATAAAAAAGGAACACTCAACGGGGAATTCGTCTGTTAATCTTCACAGTAAGGCCCGTAAGTACAAGCTTAGTCCCATAGAGGGATCTCGATTGATGTATCCATACCGGTTTTACGTCGTCTTCTGGGGTCTCCCAGAAGATCAGGTCGTCGGTCAAACTGCTTTCGTAAGCGGAAAGCGAATCGAGCGGCATTCTCACTAAACTCGCCTATTAGAACCGGTCTCCCCGGCCCTCCCGGAGTTCGTTTAATAGCGCATAAAGCTTTTCGACTATTTCCGGAAATTCGTCGGCCAGATTGGTCGTTTCACCGGGGTCGTCCGCAAGATTGAACAGATAGGGCTCGTTCCCGGTATGTACCGTGGTGCTCAGCGGATTGTCGTAGCGATTGTGCTTGTTGTCTACCCACGCCGGTACGTTCGTGGCCGGAATCAGTTTCCAATCGCCCTTGCGAATGCCGAAAGAGTTGATTGCCTGCTGCACCACGTGCTCCCGTCCCTCAATCGATCTGCCCAACCAGGCGTCCAGGTGATTCTGGCTGTCGACCGCGGCGTTTTCCGGCACTTCGACTCCGATCAAAACCGCCAAAGACGAAAGAAGGTCCACTTGGCTCAACATAGCCTCGGAGACCACACCCTGTTCCGCTCCGCGCGGCCAGCTTAGGATGGTTGTTACCCGTGTGCCTCCCTCGTAGGCCAAATACTTTCCTCCGCGATACGGTCCACTGGCACGGTGGCCGTTGGCCTCCTCGACGGCCCCCTGGTAATAGCCATCCCAAAAGATCGGTCCGTTATCGCTGGTGAATAGGATCAAGGTATCCTCCCGAATGCCCAGTTCTTCCAGCGTGGCCAGCAGATCGCCGACCACCCAGTCAAGCTCCACCACATCATCCCCTCGCAAACCGGTTTCGCTCTTCCCGATAAAATCCGGATGCGGCAGGCGCGGATCATGGTTCTGGTGCATGGACATGAACAGGAAGAAGGGCTCCTGATGGTTTTCCTCGATGAAGGCACGCGAGCGGCGGGCGATCTCGTAGCCCATATCCTCGTCGTCCCACCAGGCCGATTGTCCGCCGTCCATGAAACCGATACGGCTCACGCCGTTGACGATCGTCCCGGAATGCTGCCGGTCGGCTTCGTAGCGCAATAACTCGGGATGACTGAGCCCGGTGGGCAGATCGCCGATGGGGCCGTCGTAACTCACCCGGATGGGATCGTCGTCCGGACTCCAGTCGTGCACCCGGTGACCGTCCACCCACACCGTCGGCACGCGGTCGTTGGTGGCGGGAATGATAAAGGACACGTTGAACCCCACTTCGATGGGTCCGGGTTTGATCTCCGCGTTCCAATCGACGTCGCCATCGCCGATCCCCAAATGCCATTTCCCGATGACCGCGGTGCGGTACCCGGCTTCCTTCATGGCTTCGGCCATGGTAAACGTACCCGGCTCGATCACCATGGGCGCGTCGCCGGCCAGGATCTCGGCCTGAGGGTTGCGGAAGGCGTAATCGCCGGTCAACAGCGAGTAGCGGCTGGGGGTACAGGTCGACGCTGTGCAGTAAGCGCTGGTAAAACGCACCCCTTGCTCCGCCAGGCGGTCGATGTGCGGCGTGGGAATCAGCTCGGCGCCGTAGGCGCCGATATCGCCGTAGCCGACATCGTCGGCGTAGACGATGACGATATTCGGTCGCTTGACCTCAGCTTCGCCACCGTAACCGCTATCCGCCCGATGGGCGCAACCCGCAATCAAGCCCAACCCGGCCATTCCGGCCGCGACATAACACTTTGTGTTTTCCAAACGGAAGAGGCCTTGTCGAATTAGATGTACTGTGCCAATTATATCATTCATATAAAAAATGGAAATAGGTGGTTCATTCCTTCAGCAGGACATCCAGTTCGGCCAGGCTGGCAAAGGGACTCTGGTGGCTCCTTGTCACGTTTAGGCTTAAAGATTTCAAGCGAATTCCTTCCGGAAGTCTGACCGCGTAATTCAACGCATGGGCGGGTATTTCCGCCCGGGCGAGCTCGTTTCCATCGGAATCCAGAATCTCGATGTCCCGCACCTGGCCGTTTAAATTACCGTCTTGCCGCTGGCTCAAAACGATAGCGGAAACCGCCTGCTCTTCGGGAAAGCTCAGCGTCACCGTATGCGGGGGCCCGGGGCGCTGAGAGGAAAACTCGGTGTGCCAGATCGTGGAGGAATCGCCGTCCAAAACAGCCGACGCCGGATACCCCGGTTCTTCGCTCTCCGCACGCACGGTAGCTTGGAGGCGCCGGGCCACAGTCCCCGGACGTACCAACTTTCTCAGGTCCGCCGCATCCAAGGTGACGGACGGCGAAAAATCTTCGCCGTTCATGTAGTTGAGCAAGGACGCCCGAAGCTGTCGCGCCGCCGGACGTTGCTCAAGGTCCGAGACAAGATCGGCGCTACTGGCGATCAATCGGCCGGCGCCCACATTCGCCTCGAACACCAAACCGACCCGGCGGTTGGTCGTCCAGTCGTCGATCATCTGCACCAGCGGCAAAAGATCGTGGTGTTCGGTCAGAATAAAGGGCTGGGCGCCCTTCTGGATTTCCCACCACTGCCAATTGGAGTGGAAATCAGTGGGGAAATCGCCGAAAGCCGGATGCTCCGGATCAACCAACACTCCGAGCGTGTGGGGAGGCTGCCAGTTTGTGTAGGCGGTGTTCCAGAAAATCGGCGAAAAGCCCTGGATCAGGGGACGCTCGGGATCGTTCGCGATTCGGGAGGGCGACGGCAACCACAAGACCGACGCGCCTTTCTCCAACTCGGCCAGGGCGTCTTCGAGATCTTCGGTTATCACCACGTCCGTTTCGTGCTCTTCCAGTTCCGCCGGGTACACAAACACCTCCCAATGGTTGGAGAAGTCCTCGCCCACGGCCCCCACGGTCAGCGTCAGTTTGGCCGGCGCCAAATCCGCCGGAAAATCGGCCCGTTTCAGCGAGACTGCGATCCGTCCGAGATCGTGGAGCGCAAACGGTTCGAAATCGCGGGCGGGAAGCGTACCCCGCGCGAGAGCGGAATCCCCGGCGGCGAGCTCCCAGCTGATTTCCAGATTCTCGAAACGGTCCGGCCCGAAATGCGAAAGCTGGAATTCCGCCTCGAATACGTCATCGCTGGTAAAGACCATCCGCTCCATACGGGCGAGAGGCACCACCGGTCCGGAGAAACGATAAAACTCCTCGGCCGTGACGTAGCCCTTTTCATCCCAGAAAGCATCGACCACCCCGACCAGGGCCGTCCCCTGCCCCGGAAAGTCATTCAGATTCAAGAGCTGGAATCCGCCAAAATTATCCGTCCGCAGCGCGGTCTCAATGTCGTGCTTGTAAGCGAGCACCTGTAATTTCCCCGAAGCCATGTGGAAGTCCCGCGCCTGGGGGAGCAGGCCGTGCCGCTCGGCGTAGGTTTTAAACACCTCCAGGTTTTTCGGTTGAAAGAACCCGGTGAATTTCTCGATCTCATCGAAATTTGGATACGCGCACCACTGTCCGATTTCATGGGATACGATGGGAGCGGTGGGATTGCGACGCACCTGCTGGGACCAGTCGAAATCAGTCGACGGCGGCAGACTGTTCATCCGTGAATTCAAACCTTCTCCCCACCGGTGAAGCCGGGGACCCGGGATCGAATGGAAATCGGACCCGGGACGAGCCGGCCACCCGGCCCCGGTCGTGTAGAGGCGCCGCTCATCCCGATCCTGCCATTCGGCAACAAAGGCCTGCAACCAATCGGCGTGATTGGGCCCGTGGGGTTCGTTGCCGTGGGCGTAGAGCAGATAGCTCGGAGAATTTCCGTAATACTGCACCATCCGCTCCGTCTCCCGCCACACCCACTCGTCGAGAGGTTGGCCGCTGCCGATGAGAGCCCCGTCGTTCGCCCAGGTGGACGCTTCGACCTGGAAGTAAAACCCGAGCTCATCCGCCGCGATGAACGCCGCTTCCGGCGGACACCAGGAATGGAACCGGATGTGATTCAGCCCGAAATCTTTGCAGATTTGGATAATCCTGCGCCACGATTCAACGTCCAGCGGAGGATGTCCGGTCAACGGAAAGATCGCGCATTCCAGCGTGCCGCGCAGAAACAAGGGACGGCCGTTGATGTGGAGTCGCCCGTCGCGCGATTCCACTTCGCGAAACCCGAACCGGGAGGTCCGGGTCTCCTTAACGCTTCCTTCGATCTCCAGCGCGGCCGAAATCTCATACAGGTGAGGATCGAATTCGTCCCAGAGCTTCGGGTCCTCTTCCAGGAGAAACCGAATCTCCCGGCTGAACTCTGCCGTGGAACCGTCGATGGCAACCGAGCCCCGGCCGACGACGGTCTCGGGCGTGTCGCGGTGCGCCACTTCGACGGTCACCCTTCCATGCTCTCCAGCGTACCCATCCACCCTGACGCGGACTTCGCCACTGTTGCGCGGAAACACCTGAAGATTGTCGATCCGGTCCGTCGAACGTCGCCTCAATTCAAGAGCGCCGACCGTGCCGTTCCAATTGCCCTGGGTGTGGTCGGTGACACTGTGGGCCGAAGGGCCTGGATTCACGATATCGAGCGTGTTGTCGATGCGAAGAGTCAAGGTGTGTTTGCCGGGAGGCAAGGCTCCCAAGGTGAAATCGTGCGGCGTCCCGAGAGCTTCGCCGCCTCCTTTCCTTTCGCCGTTGACCCAGGCGGTCGTATGCCAGTGCGGGCGTTCGAGGTGAAGCCAGACATCGTCTCCCCGCCACTCCGCCGGAATCTCGATCTCGCGCTGATACCAGGCCGCGCCCACATAGTAACGCGGCGGTTGGAGGAAGAACGGAAACTTGAAGTTATTCGGATCCTGAAACTCCGTAAACATCTCCGGGTGGCGCCAGGTGTCGCCGGTCCACTCCGTCTCCATCGAAGGTTTTTCGCCGAAGCCCTGGGCGGTCACCACTCCGGGAAGTTCGATCACGTAAGGCAACCGCCAATCCGACGCGTCCTGATCGATGAGTTCCTTCTCAGGATCGAGTGCAAACTCCCACTCACCCGACAAATCGAGCTTATTCACTGCGCCATATGCCGTTAAGACGCTCATGCCTGTGAAGATCTGAAAAACACGCAATATCATATCGTTGAGGCTAAATTGAGTGCGGCCCTCTGGCTAAATCAGAATCCTGAATCGAGCCGCGCATCTATCGTATTTCAATTCAAAGCCGCCCCACATATCCGGGGAGTGTTTCAGAAACGCCATGGCAGTATTTTCCTTTCGGTTTTTTCAGCGAGGTTTACAACGGTTTCGAGTGATTGTCAGTGCGGAATGCCCACCAACAACAATCGCTTCAACCCTAGCACGAGATCTCATCGGAAAAAATGGAAGCTATTCTGATATAACTGGACTATTTTATGGTTTTTTTCCGGATGCCTTAAATCCGACAGCCTTGACCTGGCCCGGTTGAATGGAAAGGATGCCATTTCGCAAGATGCCGAAAATTCGTGAAGGCTTCCCATTCCAACGGCTTGTGCGTCGCTCGCACGAGTGGCGCCAAATCGCATTGGCTCATCCCGTCTCACGGCTTTTCTGCATTACCGACATCGGCCATTTTCCCGACACCCGTTTCCACTGGGTCGATCGCGAATCGGGAACCAAAGAACATATCATGATCTACAATCGGACCGGAGTGGGACGCGCATTCATCGGCAAACGTTCCTGGACGGTTCCTCCCCAACATATTCTGGTAATCCCCAAAGACGTGCCCCACAGTTACGGCAGCGACGAATCGGCTCCCTGGAGTATTTACTGGTTGCATTTTGCAGGCAGACAAGCCAAACAGCTTCTGGAGCTTCTTGGGGTTTCAGGCAACCGGCCGCTCCTCCCGGTGCGGGAGATCGAAGGCCTGCTGCCTCTGTTCGAGTCGGCGCTCGAAGTCGCGTCGCAAACGCCCGCCCCCGAAGACGCGCACCTGCTGAGCGAACAACTTCTGCACCTGGTCAACACGCTCCAGAAAGGCATCCAGGAACATGATCGGCCCGAACCGAGAATCGATCCTCGCATCGAAGCGGCCATGATTTTCATGCGGGCGAACCTCAACCGATCCTGCTCACTCGGTGAAATCGCCGGGGCCGCCGGTCTTTCGGTGCCCCAGTTCTCCACCCTTTTCCGGTACCACGCCGGAACCTCTCCCCTGCGGTTTTTCACCCGTTGGCGGATGCAACGGGCGGCGCAGTGGCTGGAAGAAAGCAACGACCCGGTCAATCAGATCGCCGAGAGAATCGGTTACGACGATTCTTTCTATTTCTGCAGGGTCTTCCGCCAACACGTCAGTGTATCTCCTCGCCAATACCGCAAGCAGATTCAAAACAGAGGCGAATCGAAAACAATGCGTTGATTTTTTTGAGGGCGGGCGGCTTCATCAGATTGTCCAGTTTTTTCATGATATCGTCTATTCCCCGCGGGGTGCCGCTCACTTATAGTGAACGGTTGAAGCAATGGTAATTTAATGGAAATCACTCCGTTTGACATCGTAGTGTTCATCGGCTTTTTCGTCGTTGTCGTCTCGTTCAGCCTTTGGAAGAGTCGCGGAACGATTCGGCACAGCGCCAACACTTCCGACTACTTCCTGGCCGGGCGGCGGCTGACCTGGCCGCTGATCGGAATTTCCATTGTCGCGGCGAATATTTCCTCCGAACAGATGATCGGGATGTCAGGCGAGGGCGCCGGCGCGAGCGGCCTGGCGGTGAGCTCCTGGCAGTTGATGGGCTCGGTGTTCATCGTGCTCATTTCTTTCACTCTCCTGCCGCGCTTTCTGCGGGCCGGAATCCACACCATGCCCCAGTTCCTCGAATTCCGTTACAACACCGCCGCGAGAACCGTCATGGCGGTGCTGACCGTGATCATCTACGTCGGAGTCCTCCTGACGGCCGTCCTCTACACCGGCGCGACGGCGCTCAACGTTATCCTCGGCGTCCCGATGGTTCACGCAGTGTGGATCGTGGGCGCGATCGGAACCCTTTATGCGGCATCCGGAGGCTTGAAGGCCATCGCCTACGCCGACCTGATCCAGGGTCTGGCGCTGTTGGCCGGGGGACTGTTGATTTTCTTTTTGTCCCTCAACGCCGTCGGAGGTTGGGGCGCCTTCACCGCCGAACACTCCGACCAATTGCGAATGGTTCTACCGTCCGACCATCCCGCCCTGCCGTGGCACACGATCGTATTCGGGATGTGGATCGTCATGATTTACTACTGCGGCCTGAATCAGTTCATCGTCCAGCGAAACCTGGCCGCGAAAACCCTGAAGCACGGCCAGCTCGGAATGATTTTCGCCGGTGGTCTCTGGCTGTTGGTGCCCTTCGCGATCGTGATGCCGGGAATCATGGCCAGCGGTCTCTATCCGGATGCTGTGGCGGAACAGGCGGACCGCGCGTACCCAATGCTGATCCGAGAACTGGCCGGACCGGGCACCCGCGCGTTCATTTTTGCGGCCATCGCCGGAGCCATCGTCAGCACACTCGCTTCTATGCTGAACTCGGCGTCCACCATTGCGACCATCGACGTTTACCAGCGGCTGATTTCTCCGAATGCTTCCCAGAAACACCTGGTTCGACTCGGGCGGATTCTGACCGTGGTTTTCGTCATCATCGCCTGCCTGACCGCTCCGCTGCTTACGGACCGGGTTTTCATGTTCATCCAGCAATTCCAGGGCTTCATCTGGCCGGGCGTCGTGGCTGCGTTCCTCGGGGCCTTCATCCTGCCCCGCGCACCGGCCATGGCAGGCGTCACCGCGCTGGTTCTCGGACCGGTGCTCTACGCCTTGTTTCAGTTGCTTACGCAACAGGGGCTTTTCAGCCGCATCCTCGACGAGCCGGTTTTCGAAATGCATTTCCTCATGCAGGTGCTGTTCTGCTTCGGCATCATTCTCGGCGTCATGATCCTGATGACCCTGATCCGACCGCTCCGCGCACCCCGCGTGCTTCCCGTCCGAGAGGAGATGAACGTGCGCACGGAACCGGTGGTCAGGGTCGCCGGCGGCGCGGTACTGGCGGGGGTCGCCCTGTTTTTCATTATCTTCTGGTAATCGTCATTGATCTCAATTTCCTGAATTATGCCTGGAGTCACCGCAAATCTGGAACACCGTGTGATTCCGACCTATCCGGTCGGCATCCCCGAGAAAAATCCGCTTTTCTTCGAGAAGCGTGTCTACCAGGGCTCCTCCGGAAAGGTTTACCCGATTCCGTTCATCGACAAAGTCCACGACCAGCCGGTCGACACCACCTACCGGACGGTCAGGCTCGAGAACGACTTCGTCCGCCTGGTGCTGCTGCCGGAAATCGGCGGCCGCATCTATACCGGGCAGGACAAAACCAACGGCGATTACGATTTTTTCTACCGCAACGATGTCATCAAGCCCGCCCTGGTCGGGCTCGCCGGTCCGTGGATCTCCGGCGGCGTCGAGTTCAACTGGCCGCAACACCACCGGCCCGGCACCTTTCTGCCGACCGATCATTGGATCGAGGAGGAAGCCGACGGCGCCAGAACCGTCTGGATGTCGGAACACGATGCCTTCAATCGCATGAAGGGCATGCACGGGGTGCGCCTGCGCCCCGACTCTTCCCTCATCGAACTTCGGGTCCGCCTCTACAACCGCACCCCGCTCACCCAGACCTTCCTTTGGTGGGCCAACGTGGCCGCCGCGGTCCACGACGCCTACCAGTCGTTTTTTCCGGCCGACGTCGATTACGTGGCAGACCATGCCGTCCGCGCCATGACGAGCTTCCCCCAAGCTTCGGGGCATTACTACGGAGTCGATTACTCGAAACGCCCGGAACGGAACGATATTTCCTGGTACAAGAACATTCCGGTGCCGATGTCGTACATGGTGTGCCAGACGCGTTTCGACTTTTTCGGAGGGTACGATTTCGCCAAGGACGGCGGCTTCGTCCATGTCGCCGACCGCCACCTAGCACCGGGGAAGAAGCAGTGGACCTGGGGCAACCACGAGTTCGGCTGGTCCTGGGATCGCGAGCTGACCGACGCCAACGGCCCTTACGTGGAACTGATGGCCGGGGTGTACACCGACAACCAGCCTGATTTCACTTATATCCTCCCCTACGAAACCAAGACCTTTTCGCAATTCTGGTGGCCGCTGCAAAGAATCGGTCCGGTCCAGCAGGCCGACAAAACCGCCGCTTTGCGCCTCGCGGTCGAAGAAGACCGGACCATCGACATCGGCGCCTGCGCCTCGCGGCCCTTGTCCGGAGTCGGGATCCTGCTCCAGCAGGGAGACCGGACTTTGCTCTCGGAAACCGCTGATCTGCGGCCGGGCCAATCCTGGAGAAACCGGTCGTTGTCCTTTTCCGGGGAATCGCCCTGCGAACTGCGCCTCTCCCTGCTCGACGGCTCGGGGAAAACGCTGCTCGCGTACCGCCCGGTCGACCGGTCGAGACTCACCCGCGACCGGAAAACGGCGACCGAACCGCCGGCGCCTTCGGACATCGCCTCCATCGACGAACTCTACTTCACCGGCGAACACCTCGAACAATACCGTCACGCCACCCGCGCTCCGGAGCGGTATTGGCGGGAAGCCCTGCGACGCGACCCGCGAGACGTCCGATGCCACACCGCTCTCGGGCGCCGGGCCTTGCGCGAGGGACGGTTCGCGACGGCCGGAGAACACTTCGATAAAGCCATCGAACGTTTGACCTTCCGCCACCCGAATCCGGCCACCGGCGAGGCCCATTATTTCAGTGGCGTGGCCGCCGGCTTTGTCAACGACACGGACAAAGCCCGCGAGCGCTTGAACAAAGCCACGTGGAATTACGAATGGCGGTCGGCCGCGCACTACCAACTCGCCTGTATCGAAGCCCGGCACGACGATTACGAACGCGCCGCGGAGCACCTGGACCAATCCCTGAGCACCAACGCCGGCAACAACAAAGCCCGCGTCCTCAAAGCGGTCCTTCTGCGCCATGCAGGTGATGCGGAGGGCGCCCGCGACGTCCTTTCCGCGCTCCTCGCCGAGGACCCCCTGGACCATTGGGCCCGTTGGGAAAGCGCTCTGACCGACAACCAACGCGAAGCCTTTTTCGAACTCACGCGCAACGACGCCCAAACGATTCTCGACCTCGCCTTCGATTACGCGGATGCCGGGTTTTTCGCGGACGCCGCCGCTTTGCTCGAAGCCCATCACGCCGCTCCGGTGACCCCGGTCGCGGTCCCGAACCCGTCGGAGCGCACGCCGATGACCCGGTACGCGCTGGCGTGGTTGCGGAACGACCCGGCCCTGCTTCCGGAGAAGCCGGCGTCCGACCGTTTCTTCCCCAGCCGCCTCCACGAGCAGTTGGTGCTGGAATGGGCGCTTTCGACCGGAAGGCCGGATCCCGTCGCCGCCTACGGCTACGGCAACTTCCTTTACGACCTGAAGCGACGCGAGGAAGCGATCGCCGCCTGGGAACGGTCGGCCCGGGAAGGCGCCGATTGGGGGGCGGTCCACCGCAATCTGGGCATCGCCCATTGGAATTGCCGCGGCGACGGCGACGGCGCCCGCAACGCCTACGAAAAAGCCATTCGGTTGGATCCCTCCGACGCGCGACTGGTCGCGGAATTCGACCAGCTCCGGGCGAAGCTCAACGAACCGCTCGCTGGGCGCCTGGCGTTTCTCGAAGAGCACAAGGATCTCGTCCTCGAACGCGACGACTGCACTGTCGCGCTGACCCGGCTGTACAACCTCACCGGGCGTCCGCAGGACGCTCTGGACCTTCTCGTTTCCCGCCGCTTTCACCCATGGGAGGGAGGCGAAGGCGCGGTCCTGGCGCAATACACCAACGCCCACCTGCTCCTCGGACGCCAAGCCCTGGAACAATGCGCACCCGAGGCCGCGTACGGGCATTTCATCCAGGCAATGGATACGCCTCGGTCTCTTGGGGAGGCCTACCATCTGCTGCAAGCCAAAGCCAACGTCAATTACTGGATCGGCCGCAGCCTGCAAGCGAAGGGGCAAGCCGCGAAGGCCGTGGAATACTTTGAAATGGCGGCGTCGGAAGAAGGCGATTTCGCGGAAATGGCGGTCACCGCCCACAGCCCGCTCTCCTATTACCGGGGTCTCGCTCTGCGCGAGCTCGGCCGGGAAGAGGAAGCGCGCTCGGTGTTCGGCGACATGCTCAAATTCGCGACCGCCCGGCTCTCCGAAACGCCGACCATCCCCTACTTCGCCACCTCGTTGCCGAACCTGCTGGTATTCGACGAATCCCTCCCGAAGCGGAGGGAAGCGGAAAACCATTTGCTCATCGCCCTCGCCTGGCACGGCCTCGGAAACCCCGAGAAAAGCCGGACTCACCTCGACAAAACCCTGGCCTTTACCAACGAAGACCAACACGCCGCCGACCTGCATGCGGCGCTAAATGAAATCACGGCTCAGGCCGAGCCCTAATGATCATACCGCCATGCGTAGAATCCTGACCATCACCTGCCTGTTACTTACGCCCGCCATGCTGAGCGCCTCCACGCTGAACCTGTCGGGCAAATGGGACTTCGCTTTGGATCCGGATGACCGCTGGATGGAAGCCGGCCCGGGGACGTGGCGCTTTGACGACACGATCGCGCTCCCCGGGACGACCGCCGAAGCCGGCAAAGGAAATCCGCTCGACATCGAGCTGAATCTCGAACGCCCGGCGATGCAGCACCTGCATCAAAAATTCTCATACATCGGGCCGGCCTGGTACCGGCGGACCGTGGATATTCCCTCGGAATGGGACGGCAAATCGGTCGAGTTGCTTCTGGAGCGCGTTATCTGGGAGACCAGGGTCTGGGTCAACGGCGAGCGGGTGGGAAACGCCGAAGACAGCCTTTCGGTCCCGCACCGCTACGAACTCGGGGACCTGCTTCGTCCCGGAGAAAGCAATACGCTCACCGTGCGGGTCGACAATCGTGAGAAACTGCCGATCGGCATCGGTCACGCCTACACCGAAGAAACCCAGTCGATCTGGAACGGTTTGGTCGGGAGGCTCGAACTGAACGCCCGTCCGGCGGTCCACATTTCCCATCTTCGCATCCGCCCCGCGGCGGACCTCTCCACCGTCGAAGCAACCGTCGAAGTCCGCAACACAACCGGCCGCCGCCAACGGGTTGCGCTGGGCATCAAGATCGACGGCGATTACGGGGAAGCGCGTTCGCGCCGGGTACCCGTCGCTTCCGGGACTTCGACGGTGACCTTCACCGTTCCCATGAACGAAGACGCCCCGCGCTGGTCGGAATTCAATCCCGTCCCGCTCGAGATGACCGCCACCCTCGCCGGAGAGGCGGGAGAATCGTCCGTGACCGAATCGTTTGGCCTCCGATCGTTCGAGGCGGACGGTCGCCATCTCCTGGTAAATGGCAGGCGTGCCTTTCTCCGCGGCAACCTCGAGTGCCTGATCTTCCCCAAAACCGGCTACCCGGACATGACGGGAGAGGAATGGACGCGCATCTTCGAAACCGCGCGCGACTTCGGTCTCAATCACGTCCGTTTCCATTCCTGGGCGCCGCCCAAGGCAGCCTTTGAAGTGGCCGATCGACTCGGCATTTATCTTCAGGTGGAACTCCCCAACTGGTCCTTCGAAATGGGCCGGCGGCCTCTTGTCGATGACTATTTCAGAGCCGAAGGCGAACGCATTTTCCGGGAATACGGCAATCATCCTTCGTTCGTCATGTTCTCGCTCGGCAACGAGATCGAAGGGGAGCTGGATGCGATGGATGAAATGGTGGCCCATTTCCGCTCAATCGAACCGGACCTGCTCTTTACCTCGACGTCCTTTACGTTCTCTCCACGCGGTTACACGCCCGGTCCGGAAGACGATTTCTTCGTCACCCAGCAAACCACCGCCGGCTGGGTCCGCGGCCAGGGATTCCTGAATCAAACCGTGCCCAACACGGCGAGCGATTACAGCGAAGGGCTCTCCGCGGTCTCGATTCCTCTGATCACCCATGAAGTCGGACAGTACAACAACTACCCGGATCTCACCGAAATCGATTTGTATGAAAAATACGACAGCCCCTTCCGGCCCACGGCGTGGGAGGCCATTCGCGAGGACCTGAAAGCCAAAGGACGCCTGCACGAAGCGCCGATCTACACGCGTGACTCCGGCAAGCTGGCGGCGCTCTTGTACAAAGAGGACATCGAACGGGCCCTGCGCACGCCCGACCTTTCCGGAATACAGCTCCTGCAACTGCAGGATTTCCCGGGGCAGTCCACCGCAACCGTCGGTCTGCTCAATGCTTTCTGGGAAAACAAAAACTTCATCGAGGCCGAAGAATTTCGCCGCTTCAACGCCCCGACCGTTCCCCTCGCGCGAATGAAACGCAAAACCTGGCGAAACAGCGAGGACTTTCAAGCCAATGTGGAAGTGGCTCATTTCGGAGAAGCGCCGCTTGGCGAGGTCACCGCGACGTGGGCGCTGACGGACGGCGAGCGGCCGATTGCTGACGGTTCCTTTCAGGTCGATTCCATTCCCCTCGGGAATGCCATCGACCTCGGACAAATCCGTCAATCGCTGTCAGCCGTCGAATCGGCTCGCCGCCTCACCCTGACCGTCGCCATTCCCGCCGCCGGCGCCGAAAATTCATGGTCGATCTGGGTTTATCCCGCCGAAGGTCCCGCCGCCGGTTCCGAGCAAGAATTCCTGACCACCCATGCAGTGAATACCGAGACCCTCCAGGCCCTGGAAGAAGGAAAGACCGTTTTGCTGCTGCCTCCGGCAGGCGCCATCGAGAAGCCGATTTCCGGACGCTTTATTCCGGTCTTCTGGAGCCCGCTTCATTTCCCCAATCAACCCGGCACACTCGGGGCCACCATTGACCCGGACCATCCGGTCTTCGCCGACTTCCCGACTTCGACTCACACCGACTGGCATTGGTGGGAACTGCTTGCGGAATCGACCGCGGTCGATCTGAGCGACTTCGCCGGCGAGCTGGCCATGCCGTTCCGCTTCATCGACAAATACAATCGAAACGCCGTCCCGGCCGGGATCTTCGAAGCGCGGGTTGGCCCGGGCAAGCTCCTGGTTTGCACTCTGGACATCGAAAGCGACCTTGACGACCGGATCGCCGCCAGGCAGTTGCGGCACAGCATCTTCGCTTATCTCGACTCAGCGGAGTTCGCGCCGGCCGGCCAACTCTCTCCGGAGCACCTGCAGGAACTGTTCGGAGAGGTGTCTATGGTGGCCCGGGCGTCGAGCTCGCATCCGTCCAGACCCGCTCATTACGCCATCGATGGAAATCCCGAAACGTTCTGGCACAGCGACTGGAGCGCCGGAGACCCGTTGCCGTTCACTTTCGAGATCGACCTCCTGAACGAAAAAAAGATCCACGGCTTCCATTACCTGCCTCGCCAGGACATGGCCAACGGGCGCATCCGCGACTACGCGATCGAGGTGAGCCGGGATGGCCGAACCTGGACTCCCTGGCATCAACCCGGCAGCTTCGAGCCCGGGACCCGTGAGCGGACCGTGACATTCGAAGAGCCGGCAACCGCCCGCTACCTGCGTCTCGTGATCAAAGACGGCCACAACGGCCACGCCGCCATCGCGCGCCTGGAACCGATCACCGCCGCGGTTGAATCGGACGTCCGCGATCTGGGCATCATCCCGGGGTTCAACCGGTGAGGTCGCACGCGGGAAAGTATCGATGCCAGGTTCACACCACAACCTTTGTGAACACAACTCCTCCGCGACGACGGAGTGCGACCACAGCGACCATGGTTTTCTCCATAGGCGCAGCATTCCGCCTCTCCGCCTCGTTCCTCCATCCTGACACAGCCGCGAACCCCGAAAACTCGTCGGCGGCCAGTATTACGTCGTCGCGGCAAGCTACACCAGCGGCGAAACGGACGATTCCCTCTTCGATCCCTATGAAGGCCCTGAGAGTTCCGCCAGCCTCCTGGCGGGAGACGATATCTTCTACAATGCCTTCATGACAGGGCGATGGGGCCTCGGCGCCGGCAATAGGCCTTTGATGAAAGCGGCTACCTTGGGGCCAATTTTCAATTCACGGTCGCCCCCGAAATGAAAGCCGTCCACACACGGCAGGATTTTGCCGTGACATCTGAATTACCCGCAATTTGAGAAATTCCGACACCGGGAATCCTTTACACTAATTTGGACACCGGTCATGCGCACGGAGTGACCAGAAAAAGGCAATCATTGAATGGCCCTATCCAGGCACATCCGGCAGAATGGTGCATTGGGATCAACTCCCGATTCGCACCATGGACACTTCACGGCAAGCAATTCCTTTTAACGTCATGACCAAGCCGATCGGGCCGCTCTGCAATTTGAATTGCGAGTACTGCTTTTACCTGGAAAAACTCAATCTCTATTCGGACCGCCACTCGCACCGGATGCCGGACGAGGTACTCGAGCGGTATATTCGCCACTTTATCGAGAGTCAGCCAGCGGGAATGCCGGAGATCCAGTTCACCTGGCAGGGCGGCGAGCCGACATTGCTCGGGGTCGAATTCTTCGAGAAGGCGGTGGCCTTGCAGCAACGTTACGCCAACGGACGCCGTATCACCAACGCCTTCCAGACCAACGGGACCCTGCTCGACGATCGCTGGGGCGAATTCCTGCACAAGAACGACTTTCTGGTGGGGATCAGTATCGACGGTCCGCGGCATATCCACGATATCTATCGGACCGACAAGGGCGGCGGCGCATCGTTCGACCGGGTAATGCGGGGCATCGAGATTCTCAAAAAGCACAAGGTCGAATTCAACACCCTCACGGTGGTCAATCGTAAGAATTCACAACATCCGGTCGCCATCTACCGCTTTCTCAAGGAGGTCGGCAGCGGGCACATTCAATTCATTCCCATAGTCGAACGCCTGGACCCCGATCCCGGCGCGGAAGCGCTCGCCGGACCGCCGGATCCGGAAGACCAATCGACGTTGGATCGTCACGTGACGCCCTGGAGCGTGCGGCCCATCGATTACGGGAATTTCCTGGTCTCCATTTTTCGCGAGTGGGTGAAGAAGGACGTCGGCAAGGTGTTCGTGCAGATGTTCGAGGTCACGCTGGGCGCCTGGGCGGGAAAGCCCCCCGGATTGTGCGTTCTCGCCCCCAAGTGCGGCAACGGACTGGCCATGGAATCGAACGGCGATGTCTATTTATGCGATCACTACGTTTATCCGGAATACCGGTTGGGCAACATCATGAACGGGGATTTGCGCGAAATGCTGGGGTCGGAAAAGCAGACGAAATTCGGCGACGACAAATCCGACGCCCTGCCCGAATGCTGCCGCAATTGCCGCTACCTGTTCGCCTGTTACGGCGGCTGTCCGAAACACCGCTTCCTGCGCGCGTCCAACGGCGAGCCCGGCCTGAATTACCTGTGCGCCGGCTACCGCAAGTTTTTCCGCGCGTCCGAACCCCACATGAAACGGCTGTTGAACGATCTCAACCTGGAATGCGCACATCGGTAGCAGGAAAAAGTCATTGATATGCGTGGCCCGTCAGTGCCTTGACTCAAATTCCGGCTCATGAGATGATGATTGCGGATAAATCCCGACCGCGCATCTCCCTGTTGTCTTCCCGGCAACCAACGATCAGTCGCGGAACTCGGCATGGAAGCGCAATCTTCGAACGCAAGAATCAAGCCGAAGGCCCGGGTTTCGCTCGACGGCATGATCCGTATTGACGGCGAGTCTTTCTTCATGGGCAGCGATAGTCCGGAGGCCTGGCAGGAGGACGGCGAGGGGCCGGTGCGGGAAGTCACGCTTTCGCCGTTCCTTATCGATGCCTGCGTGGTTACCAATCGTCAGTACGAAGAATTCGTGAACGCCACCGGCTACAGAACGGAGGCTGAGCAATTCGGATGGTCTTATGTTTTTCACCTCTTCGTCACAAAAACCGCGAAAAAAAACGGTGACGAACTGAGTCGAGCATATAGGTTCGAAGCTACGTCGCCTTATTGAAAAAGGTGCTGCACAAAGAAATACAGGTTGTTGGCCCAGTCGACCGGATCGTGACCGTGACTGCTTACATTCCAGATATGGGGAACCTGATGCTCTTTGAGGTAATCATGGACGCCCTGACTGATGTGAAACAAGCTATCCTGGTCACCGCAACTGACGTACAACAGGTTCAATTGTCCTTTTGCCGCCTCCGGATCGGGAACCAGTTCGGCGGCGGGCCTGGTGTTGGGCGCTGATGAAAACCCACCCACCCAGGAGAAGGTATCCAGATTGCCCAGACCGAAATTCAGCGATTGCCCCCCGCCCATACTCAGTCCGGCCAGTGCGCGATGTTCACGATCGGCCACCACCGAGTACCGGGCCTCGATGGCCGGAATCACATCCTCCAGCAGATCATTCTCGAAAACCGCGAAGGCCGGTGCCGCGGCGAAGACGTTTCCTTCGGCGCGATCATTGACCTGGGCCCGGCCGTTGGGCATAACGACGATCATTGGCTCCGCCTTGCCGCCGGCGATCAGATTATCCAGGATCACATTCGGCGTGGCAAACCGCTGCCACTCGGTTTCATCGCCGCCGATTCCGTGCAGCAAATACAGCACCGGGTATTCGCGATCGGTCGAATACCCCGGAGGAGTGTACACCAGCATTCTGCGGGTCGTTCCAACGGTCGATGACTCGTATTCGATCATTTCATTTCGGCCGCGTTCGATGTCGTCACGCTCCGAACGGAATCCCTCCGGTGGTTCGCCAAAGGCAAATACCCCATCGGGCGCGGCGCGAGCGGAATTGACTTGATCCGCCGCTTGGGGCAGGATCTCGATCGCATTGATGGCCGGATTCTCGATCTGATGGGTGAAATCGATTCTGAGCTGTCCATCGGTCACCTCTACCGCAACCGTCTCGATGTGGGCTCTCTCGTATCCGCCGGTCTTTTCCCAGATATCAAAATCTTCGAACTCCTGCCCTTGGACGGAGAACGAGAAAACCCGGCCCCCGGGACCGTAGATTCCTTCGAAAGTCTCGGCGAAGTGGAGATTCACCACATAATGGCCGTCGGGGAGTTCGACGGAGAAGGAGTCCATCGAGTAACGCTCGGTGTGATACAGCGTCTCATCCTCGGTTCCGGAGATTGACGGCAACAGGAAACGTTCGATAACCGCCCCGCCCCGGAACCCACTGTCGGGGGCCCAGACGTTGCCGTTCGAATCCGTAAACGATTGATAGGCGCCAGCGTTGATCCGGATGGGCTCGAACTCCTGACCCGAACCCGAATCTTCCGCTTCCGCGTGTACCGCCGCCGAAACGAAACAGAGAATGCCGCTGAACATGGCGACAGTTAAAAGGCCTTTTAATGATTTCATAATACGACTTCCTGACATTCTTGAATTATCTGATTGAACTGGTTCGGTTGGTGAAAAACGGACGCGCCCACCTACTCCAGATGCGGGAGCGGCGGACGTCAAAGTGAGGCATTCATCAGCAAAATGTTGAATCGAACAGTAGGAGGTGTACGCGAAACGGAAACGCCCGTCAAATCGAAGGCATCCATTTAATCGCACCGTGGAATTTTCGAACGCTTAAACTCACTGCGAACGACTCTCGAATTTCAACTCATTCCGACGTCTAACAATAGACTGCCGTTTCCGCCTTCGGGGCATCCAGATGGCCCAAACCGACATCCGGCCCGGGGGCAGGGCAACGGCTCTGCCCGACGGAACCAACGATATGTGAAGAGCCGATATCCGAAGGCCAATCGAACGCCCAACTTTACGAACCATCTTGCGACAAACGCCCGATTGACGAAAGCCTTGTCCGGGGGTTATTGCTGTGACCGTGCATTGATCGCACCAACCCACACCATCATGGCATCAAGAAAGATCGTTATCATCGGCGCCGGCAGCCTTTTTTTTGGCCGCCAGGCGATCTGGGCGCTCACCAATCGGGAAGGCTTTCGCGGTTTTACCCTGTCGCTCGTCGACACCGACCCGCACCGTCTCGAACAAATGGCAAAGCTGGCGCGCCTGGCCGCTGACGGTTCCGGCTCAGGCATCGGCATCGAGGCCCATGCGGACTATCGTGACGCACTACCGGGCGCGGACTTCGTCGTCTTGAGTTTCTCCAGGGACAACGCGCACTATCGGGGAATCGACTGCCGGATCTCCGCCAAATATGGGATTCGCATGTGCAGCGGGGACACCATAGGCCCCGGGGGCGTTTTCCGCGCCGCCCGCGAACTGCCCGTAATCCTCGATATTTGCCGCGCCGTCGAGCGGATTTGCCCGGAGGCCTGGGTGGTCAACTACGTCAATCCGAGTTCGGTCATGGGCATCGGCGTCATGCGCCACAGTAACGTCCGCTCGTTCGCCCTCTGTGATTCCCATCCGATGCCGGCAAAGAAGGAGAGTTATCTCAACCTGATCGGGGAGCCGGTCGAACGTATCGACGAATTCGATATGAGAATAGCGGGCGTGAACCATTTCACCTGGATGCTGAAAGCCGAATTGGGCGGCGAAAACGTACTTCACCGGATCCGCGACGCCTTCGCCGCCCTGGCGGCGGGCGAGAAGGATGCCGGTCACTCCAAGGCACGCTTCAACAACTACATCACCGCCCAACTGGCCGACGTCTTCGGAGCGATCCCCACCTGCACCGGCCACACCAAGGAATACCTGCCCTACTACCAGGGCCGGGCCGCGCTGCCGGAAGCCACCCCTCCCCTCGCCATTTTCGACTCCGACGAACGAACCGAAGTCACTGCTGAGATGTGGGAGGATGTGAATGGGTATGTGACCGGCTCAAAGCCGATAAGTGAATTTCACGACAAAACCGGCTCCGACGTTGCCACCGAGATCATCCTTTCCATCGTCACCGACGACCGGCGAACCCACTTTATCAACCGTCCCAACGGCGATTGCACAACCGGAGGCCGGCCCGTAGGGAATCTCCCCGGGGACGCCTTCCTGGAAATGGAGTGCGTGGTGGACGCCGACGGGCCGAAGCCGCTCCCGGTCGGAGATTTTCCCTTCGGATTACGCGGGCTTCAGATGCAGATCCTCGACGTCCATGAAGTCACGGTCGAAGCGATCGTACATCGGGACAAGGCCCTGCTCACCCGCGCCCTGGCGATGGACCCGCTGGTCAACTCGATCGCCACCGCCAACGCGGTCGTCGACGACGTTTTTGAAGCGGAAGCCGAAGTCCTCGGCGAGTGGCGCGACAGCCGAAAGCGCATCCGCGTCGGCGGCGGCAAAGCGGCCGCTCCGAACGCGCCCCAACTGTATTGACGACTTCCTCCGGCCGTCAATTTCCAGCCACGCAAACGTCCGGGAGCAGACTTCGATTAGGGACGTCTTGTGATTTTGAAAAACTGAAAGGAAAAGAAAAGGTAACACAAAATGAGAAAGCTATTCTTCATTCATCTGATTGGTGCATTCCTTACGGTCAGTCTGGCCGCAAGCGATGTCGGACAGCGCTTCCCCTCCGAAGCCAAGACTTACGAAGATCCGGTCACCGGCATCCCGGTACGCGTTCTGACCCATTCTCCGTCGAACGATATTCGAATTTACCAGACCCATCCGCAGTGGACGGCCTGCGGCGAGTGGATCGTCTTCCGCACCGCCGACCGCTCCCGTGACGGCCATCCTCAGGCCTTCGCGGTTCACGAAGCCGACGGAACCATCGTGCAGCTTACCGACGGCCCCGGGTTCGCCTACCGTTCCATCCGCCTTTCCCGCAAGGAAAACGTCATGTATTACCTCCGAAACGCCGAAGGGGGGCAGGACTTGATTCGCGTGGATCTCGATCCCCTCTTTGCGGACAGTGCGGTCGGCCGGATGCGAGAGGAAGGTTATGAAACCGTGCTGACCCGGATACCCGGAGGCCATGAGATTTTCACCCTGGATGTCACCGAGGAACGCATCTTCTACCCGAACCGCACCGACGACGAAGACGGAAACCGGATCAATGCCATCCACGAGTTCGATCCGGCCACGAAGACTCATTCCGAGCTGTTCCGCGTTGATTTCACCATCGGTCATATCCAGGCCAACCCGCACCGCTCCGGCGAATTCATCTTTTGCCACGAAACCGGCGGCGACGCGCCCCAGCGTATCTGGATCTGGCGGGATGGCATGGAAGGCGCGGAGCCGCTATTCGTCGAACAGGAATCGGACTGGGTGACCCATGAAGCCTGGGCTGACGAAGATCATGTGATCTTCAACCTCATGGGGCACACTTCGCGGCTGCGGCTGCGTCCCACCGGGATCGCTCTTATCAACGTGCGCACGGACGAAGTCCGTCTCCTCGGACAGCCCGTGCCAAACCCTCCGCTGGAGGACCGGCGCGGCTTCTGGCACTGCAATGCCTCGCCTGACGGACGCTGGGCGGTGGGCGACACCTTCTCCGGTAATATTTATCTCATCGACCTCCGCACCAATGCCCAGCACTTGCTCAGCACCGGACACGTCATGCGACCGGATCACGCCCATCCCGCCTTCAGCGCCGACAGCCGCCGCGTTCTCATTCAGTCAGGACATTTGTCCGACGGCCAGAACCTGGATCTGATGATCCTGGAGCTTCCCGAATAACTGGAATACGCCGGCGAAAGCGCGACCGGACCGTCCTGTGCCGCGGAGGTATTCCGGACCGGGGACGAGTGGCACGCCCGCGCGGGCGACGAATCCCTGTATTCCGGCCCGGAAATGGGACGTGCATCGCACTCTCCAGTTTCTTCCAACAGGACTCTCAGCGGCAACGATTCGTTTCCTTTTAGTCGGCCGTACAGCAGCCTAATCTTGATCAACCACGACGCCTCCGCAAACGAAGCGGCGTCGCCGTTATGTTAACAGCGACGCCGATTTCCTACTCCAGCTCGTTCCATGGGCCGCATGGTGAGCTGGATTCCGGTTCCTAGTACAGGCCGTCATTCGGCTCGACGACCTCTTCCTCGTCCTCTTCCTCCTCTTCACCGACAATCCAGACCTCGCTGATGATGTGAACCGTCATCCCGGCCATCTCGAGGTCCGGCTCCACCAGTCTCGCCTGGTCGGCGACGGGTTCTCCCGCGGCATCGACCGGCTCGATCCCGCGCCGCAGCAATAAGTCACGCGATCCCTGGACGCTGTGGTCGGCAAGGGTCGGCGCCGCCGTTTCACGAAGTTCGTCGGCCGAGAAATGTCCGGGTGAAATGTGCCCGCGCACGATTTCCTCCAGCTTCCCCGAGTCCCTGTCGCCGCCTGCCAACGCATTGGCATTCTCCCCGCCAAACGCGGCATCGTTGGGGAGGTAGAACGTATGCGGTTCGTCGGCTGAGATGAGATTCTCGAGTCCGACGGTCTCCAGAATCGAGGCGATCTCGTTCAAATCGCCGTGGGCCCGAATCTCTCCGAGCAATGCTTCCAGAGAATTCGTTTCACCGCGCTCTTCGACGGCTTCCGGTTCGTCGACCGGCTGCCGTTCTTCGGTCTCCGCCGGCCAGTCGGTCTCAGGATAGGTGTCGTCGGGAGCGTCCCGGTCCTGATTCTGCGCCCCTACGGACGTAAAGACCAGAAGACCTGAGCCGACAAGGCCCGCAATGATTCGGTTGATTCGTTCGCTAGTCATGATTGCACTTCCTTTCTGCTTGATTGGATTTCGGTGTTGGCGTCGCAAGAACGCCGGCGCCAACACATTCGATTTCGACGTTTGACCTTCCTTGCATACCGCGTGCCAGACCGGTCCGCCGGCGTTGACCGAACCCGTGTATGGACGTGCATCATACTGGAAAACCACTAGTTGTGTAACTCGTCAATTTCGGAACAAACGATTCCGCTCCGGCAATAGTGTGTCACACGGAAACATGTCGCCACCCGCACACGCGGCAGTCACGCTACACTCCCGGAGGAATGGTCGGGTTGGGATTAGGCGGGGCTCCGCCATAACCGTAGGGCATCGGCGAATCTGCGGAATTTCCGCACGATCGAATGCTTTAAAAGCCGAATGCCCGACCCGATCAGCGCCCGCGACACCCTCAGCGCCGGTCAGGCTTTTCCCAAGAGCAATCCAATATTACCAAAGCGCCGAAGTTTCCTTCGACAGCCCAAAGTGAACTCCGGTCAATCGACGCGGAAGGTCAAATTCGGGGTGTAGCTTTGACCGTCGGGCGGCGGATCGAAGGAGGCGAGCCGCTCGAACGCTTCCACGATCGAACGGTCGAAGGCATCACTGCCGGAGGAACGCACCACCTGGGCGCCGGTGATTCGGCCCTGGCTGGAAAGGGAGAACCGTACGGTGGCGCTCATGCCGGTGGTCGCTGAGGACGGCCGGTTCCAGGAGCGTTCGATGGCAACCCGCAGCCGGGCGAAATAGCGCTCCAACTCGCGCTGGTCACTGTCCGAAAGACGACTGACCAATTCCTGGTCGGTGGTGCTGGACATCACCGATTGCAGTTCCCGGCTGATGCGGGACGTGTCGATGCGCGGGGCTTGAATCTGCCGCGGTTGGGGCGTCGGTTGCGGGCGAGGCTGAGGTGTCGTCGGGGTACCGTGCTGCTGACGAAACTCCGCCAGCGAGATTCGCTCGGCTTGCGGCTCGGGTTCCGGGCGGGGCTGCTCAGGCCGGGGTTCCGGACGGGGCTGGGGTTCGGGCTGGGGTTGCGGTTCGGGCCGTGGACGCGGCTCGGTGGGAGGCAGTTCCACCTCCTGAAACTCAAACTCCGGCAGTTCAATCTGGCGCACCGGCCGCTCCGGTTCCGGCGGGGCCGCCGTGACTTCGGAAGTTTGGGAGGGCGGAGCAAACAATTCCAGGGTTTGGGCCAGCGGCTCCGGATCCCTCGGGCTCACCAGGTACCCGGTAAACAGCAACGCGAACAGGAGGAGGTGCAACACCACCGCAATACCGAATGCCTTGCCTGAACGATCACGCATACCTTTCCCAATAAACAACAACTACTGGCGAGAATCAACCTGAGTATCCAAACTGATTTTACTCAATCCACTGCCCATAATCAAGTTCAATAAATCCACCACGTCCTGGTAATCGACGGTGCGCGACGCCCGCACGTTCAGCACCACGTTCTCTCCGGAAGCCGCCAGGGTCTCCAGTCGCTGACGCATGCCCTCGTAATCCAGTCGTTCTTCACCATAAAAAAACATACCCGGTCCCTCTACCCCGACCGTTTGATACCGCACATCCGGCTGGGTACCGGGGGTCTCCCTCTCCTCCTCCCGCGGCAACTCGATGGGAATGGTCTGTTCGAGCAGCGGCGTGGTGATCATGAAGATGATCAGCAGGGAAAACGCCAGGTCGATCAAGGGGGTCACGTTGGGTTCGGCCAACGCGGTCAATCGAGGATTTCTGCGAAAAGTTCTGGCCATGACCGCACGCGGATCAGTCGCTCCACTCCCGCTTGCTCTCCATTTCGATCTGATCCGCCAGGGTGCTGGCGAAATTCTCCAGCTCGGCGATCATTTCCCGGGTGCGGGTCAGCAGGATATTGTACCCGAACACCGACGGAATGGCCACCAACAGGCCGGCCACGGTGGTGAGGAGGGCGCCCGAAACCCCCGGGGCCAACATCTGCAAGGTGGCGGTCGCCCGCAGAGCGACGGCGCCGAAAGCGTCCATTACCCCCCAGACAGTCCCCAGCAGCCCGAGGAAGGGCGCGCCGGTGACAATGCTGGCCAGGAAAACCATTCGCGACTCGTAAAGCGCACTGCCCCGGGTCACGCAACGCTGCAGCGCATTTTCCATATGACTGATTCGCAGCCGGTTGAGAGTTTCCGGATCCACCGATCCCGAATCCTCCACCCTCCGGTACGCCACGACCGCCTCATGGTACAAGCGGTTGTAGGGTATGCCCGGAGCCTGGGGCACCTGTTGGTCCAGCACGGAGGGACCGCTCATCAGCCGATCCTCAAAGGCCCGGTTCAATTCCCCCATGCGCCGCAAGTCGAAGTACTTGCCGATCATGATGGTCCAGGCGATCAGGCTGAAAAAAATCAGCGCCATCACGATCACCTTGCCCGCGACATTCGACTGCCCGAAGTAATTGATGATATTCGGGGTCGCCGTATCAGCCAGAACGGGAACCCAGGAAATTGCCTCGATCATATGGATCGAAACCATTGGACTATTTTCAGCGGCATTCAATCCCTAATAAGGGGCGGATTTCGGGAAATCCATGGATCGGCGCTTGCCGGCGTCATTCGTCCATGAATAAAGATTGAAGTTTCAGCCGCGGACGATTTTTTTATAAACCACATTCCCTATGAATTTTAAGGATCACACACTCGAAGAACTGGAAGCAAAGCGAAGCCGCCTTTCGTCGCTCTTGGCCCTGGTCGGCCTGGACGGATTTGTCGATCGAATCGTGACCCCCGTGGCCACCCGTTCGGGTCCGGGAGAAAACTTTACTCCCATCGACACCATTTCCGCCCTTGCCCAGCGCATCGGCGATGCGGCCGGCAAGAGCACCAATATCGAGGTTTACCCCAGGGAAACCCGACTGGGCGGCAACGGTCCGATCATGGCCAACGCATTGCTGGCCTCCGGCATGAAAGTCCGCTACGTCGGCGCCCTGGGAAAACCCAACGTCGATCCGGTCTTCCAGGAGTTCGCCCGCAAAACCGAAGCCGCTTCCATCGCGGACCCCGGACATACGGACGCCCTGGAGTTCAACGATGGCAAAATCATGATCAACACCACCGCCACCCTGGAAGAGGTGACCTACGAGAGCATTGTCGGCACCATCGGCGAGGGAAAATTCTTCGACCTTTTCTCCCGGCTTGATCTGGTGGCCATGGTGAACTGGACCATGGTCCCGGCCATGACGGACATACTCAGTGCCTTCCTCGACCGGGTCCTGCCCAACCTTCCGTCACGCGACCAGCGCACCTTTTTCTTCGATCTCGCCGACCCCGCCAAACGTTCGGACAGCGACATCAAAAGCGCCCTGCTCACCATAAAACGTTTTCAATCGCATGGTAAAACGATCCTCGGCCTCAACCTGAAAGAGGCCCAGACCGTCAGCCGGATCCTGGGGATCGGCGACAGCGGAACCGACGAGTCCGGCCTCAAGAGCATGGCCTCGCGGATCCGGCAGGAACTCGGCATCAGCGTGGTGGCGGTGCATCCCCGTGAATGTGCCGTTTGCGCCACCCGGGAAGACACCTGGCACGTGCCCGGCCCCTACACTGAAAATCCCCGCACCACCACCGGCGCCGGGGATCACTTCAACGCCGGATTCACCGTGGGACAGGTTCTCAACATGAGTCCCCTCGCCTCCCTGACCCTGGGAGTCGTATTCTCGGGCTTCATGGTCCGCCAGGGCCGCAGTCCTTCCTTGAACGACGTCGACGCGTTCCTGCGAAACTGGAAAAACTGATTCCAAACCGCCGATCCCAATGCAAAAGGGCACATTTATTTCGTTTGAAGGATCCGAAGGCAGCGGCAAGTCGAGCCAGATCGACCGCCTCGCCAGCTACCTGGAGAAAGAGGGTCACAGCATCGTGGTCACCCGCGAACCGGGCGGCACCGAAATCGGCGAGGAGATCAGGCACCTGCTCAAACACAGCGCCCACGGCAAGGATATGTGCCCGGAAACGGAACTCCTGCTCTTTGCCGCCAGCCGCGCGCAACTGGTGCGCCAGGTGATCGAGCCCGCGCTGCTGGAGAATAATATCATTCTCTGCGACCGATTCCTCGATTCGACCACCGTTTACCAGGGGGTGGCGCGAAAGCTGTCGAAGGATCCGGTCAACGTCATCAACAATTTCGCCGTCGGAAACCTCATGCCCGACCTTACCGTGGTGCTCGATGTGCCGGCCGAGGTCGGACTCGACCGGGTGCGCCGCCGGGTTTCGGATCTTCCGGACCGGATGGAGGAGGAAAACATCCAGTTTTACCGCATGGTTCGCGAAGGTTACCTGGTTCTGGCCAAGTCGTTGCCGGAACGTTTCCTGGTGGTGGACGGGACGGGTGACGAAGCCAGCATCGAAAAGGAAATCCGCGAGGCGGTGGCGGAACGCCTCGCCTGAACCGATGGAGGATTCAAAAGCCGCCAGAATACTGCTGCGGGCCGCGGAGGAAGATCGTTTCCCCCAAAGCGTCATTCTCACCGCCCGCGATTCGGTCGCCCTGGAGGCCATGGCCGAACGCCTGGCGGCGCGCCTCTTGGAACTGGCCGCCCCGGCGGACGCCAAGGTTCCCTCTCTGCAAAACCACCCCGACCTTTTCACCTTGCGGCCTGCGAAAAAGATGCGGCAGATCTCCGCCGAGAACACCCGGGAACTGATTCGGAATATCCAGCATTCGCCCCGATTCTCCCGGAAGAAGGTCGCCCTGATTCTCGAGGCCGAACGCATGCATACCGCGGCGTTCAATATTTTTCTCAAGACCCTGGAGGAACCCCCGGCCGATACCGTCATTCTCCTGGTCACCGCGCAACCCTACGGGCTGCTGCCCACCATTCGCAGCCGTTGCCTGACCTTTCGTTTCCCCGACGGAGCGGAAACCAACCCGTCGCCGGCCGTGTCCGAATGGGTTCAACTTTACCGCCGCTGGCTCGATCGCCTGACAGCGGGAGTGCGCGACGCACAAACGGTATCCGCCGTCACCATGTCGGCCTTCGGCCTGTTGACCCGCTTCCAGGAAACCCTGGACGCGGAAACGAAGCAGACCTGGGAAACCACCAAAGCCAATCTCCCGTCCAATCTGGATGACGATCAGCACAACGCCCTGGAGGAGGGCCTTAAAGTGACGGTCCGCCGCCGGTTTCTCCTGGAAATCGAACGCGCCACCCACCGCCACGCCCGCGACATCGCCCAACGCGGGGAACCCCTTCCGGCCGCGGCCCTGGCGGAAGCCGTTTCGCACCTCGAAGCCTGTGCCGGGTTGTTGCGGGTCAATCTCAAGGAGCAGACCGCGTTGGAACATTTCCTCCTGTATTCGTTACGTCTATGGGCAAGACGCTGAACTATAAACCGGCCACAGACGGCCAACCAGAATTATGAAGAACAACTATTTCCTCTCCATCGCCGTTTCCCTGGCGACCCTGCTCTCCCTCGTGCCATCCGTCCCGGGCGCCGCCGATACCCGGGCCGATGCCCAGGCTCTGGCCAACCGGGCCAACCAGGCCATGGTGGAAGAAGATTGGGAGGAAGCAAACCGTTTGCTCGATCGGGCGCTGGAACTGGCCGCGGACGCGCCCGAGCTTTGGGTCGGCAGTGCCTTCACCCTGATCCGTCTGGACAGGGTGGAAGCGGCGCGTGAACGCTACGAAACCGCACTGGAACTCTATCTCCAACGCGTCGAGGCCGCCCCCGAAAACGCGGGAATGATCATGAACGTCGGGTACACGCTGGTGTTGCTGAATCGCCGGGACGAAGCCATCGAGTACCTGCACTCCGCGGCCGAACGGAATCCCAATCAGCCGATGTTTCGCAACTTCGAAGACATCGTGGAAGGCCTGGAAGCCAATTTCTCGGAGTTCATCGTCCCGGAAGCGGAAGGCGAAGCGGCAACCGACGAAGAAGCCCAACCGTCCGGCCCGACGCAGTAGCGGGCAGATTTCCGCTCGGGATGAGTCTGCCGGGTTGCAAACAGCTTCCAGCCGGTTTACGACTATTCTGAAATCCGCAACACAAGACGAGTGTCATCATCCATTTCCCATAATCTGAAAACGCCACTGATTCTCGGCGCCATCGTGGTGATCCATGTGGCCATAGCCCTGTACCTGTTGCTGCCCCGGGGCAGCGGTTCCCGCGAGGCGGATACCCGGGAGGCGGAAAACGGCAGCACCCCGGAGGAAGTCGAAATCCAACCCGAACCCGACGAACCGCCCGAACCCGCCTTCGAAACGTACACTGTGCAGCGGAATGACAACCTGACGGTCATCGCCCGCCGGCACGGGACTACAATTTCGGAGATTCGAACGCTGAACAACCTGACCAGCGACACCATTCACCCGGGCCAGGAGCTGCGCGTTCCCGCCCGCCCGGATTCCGGAAACGGGGAGTAACGCTCGGGTAACGGTCATAGGTTAACCCGAATGCCGCTCGGTTACGAGGCTTCTCGTTGAATCCCATTCCCACCTTTCACCTTTCACTTTTAACTTTTAACTTTTAACTTCCCCCTTCCCCTCCTCCGGGCGCACCACCAGGGATACTTTCCGGTCGTCCCGCAGGTAGCGGCGGGCGAAAGCTTGCAAATCGCCGAGCTCGACGGAATCCACTTGCCGGTCGTACTCCAGCCACTCGTTGGGCGGACGGCCATAAACGGCATTCAACCCGGCGAGAATGGCCCGGGATCCGTTGGTTTGCATACTGCTCCGCCGACGCGTTTTCAGCCGGATCCGGCAGCGCTCCAACTCCTCCAGGGTCGCCCCGCCCTCGCGGATGCGCCGCACCTCGTCCTCCATTTCACGCGTCACGGCAGCGACCGCTTCCGGGTGAGTCCCCGCATACAGATAGAACATCCCTTCCCGCAAACCGGTGGCCCGGCCCGACCCGACATAGTAGGCCAAACCGAGTTTTTCGCGAACCCGCTCGAAAAGCCGGCTGGACATTCCGCTCAGAAGCTCGTCCAGGACTTCGCCCGCGCGAAAATCGGCGTCCATAACACCACAATCGGGAAATCCCTGGAGCACCACCGCCTGCTGTCTCGGCTGCGATTCAACAAACGTCCCGGGTTCGGGCGGACCGGCGAAGGAGATTCCGGCTGCCTCAAACGGCTCCGCCGGCAAACGCTCAAGCACCTCGGTCAGCGCATCCACGACTTGCCCGTCGGCGGCGCCAAAGTCACCGGCCACACTCAAAACCAGATTCTCCGGGCGCACCAGGCGACGGTACTGCTCCGCCACATCCTCCAGACCGATGGCGGAGACCGTTTCCAGGGTGCCCGAGTCATCGACCCAGAGAGGATGGTCCCCGAAAAACCGGGCGCGAAGCCGTTTCATGGCAAACGAAAGCACCTCGTCCAGGTCCTCTCGAATGGAGGCGAGAAGGCTCTCCTTTTCACGCTGAAAAGTGTCTTCCTGGAACACCGGTTGACCGATCGCCTGATCCAGTAAATCGCATGCCAGACCGAGGTCGGACGGCATGACTTCCAAGGCCAGACCGAAACAGTTGTTACCCGAGAATTCCTCCAGGGCGCCGCCGATGGATTCGATGGTTTCCGCCACCTCCTCGGCCGACCGTTTTTTGGTGTCGCGGGTCAGGAGCGTGGCCAGCAGGGACGTCACCCCGCGCTTTTCCGGCGCTTCATAGGAGCCGCCGCCCATCGCAATCAGGCGCAGATGAATACTGGGCAAGCGGGAATCGC
Source organism: Opitutia bacterium (assembly GCA_003566885.1). Taxonomy (GTDB): domain Bacteria; phylum Verrucomicrobiota; class Verrucomicrobiia; order Opitutales; family T3Sed10-336; genus SLOW01. The sequence continues at coordinate 48,396 of PXBO01000048.1, forward strand.
GTTGCGTCAACAGCCGCGCGCCATTGGCCAACGTCCGTTCCTCAAAGCGGGCGGCGACAGAACGTTTTCCGCCGGCCGCCTGGCCACTGGCCCGCGAAGCGGCCGGATTGAGGGAAACCATGGTCAAACGCTCCGGAATTAGATAACGCCGGCCCACCGCGACCAGGTCGGCGGGCTCGACCCGCATCAGACGTTGAAAATAGGAGCGTGAAAACGCGAGGTCCCCGGCGACCACTTCGGCCACCCCGAGTCGCGACGCCTGGCCGCTGACCGTTTTTCGCACGTTGATCTCCGCCACCAGTGCCTGCCGGATCGCCTTGGCCACGGCGGCCTCCGAGAAGCCTTCCCCCATCACCTGATCCAGAGTGGCGATGACCGCCTCGGCGGCCGCCTCGCGTTTTTCCGGATCGGAGGTGAAAGAAACATCCATCAATCCGCCGCCGGCCGGTTTCCAGGTCATGGTGTCGATATCGTGCACCAGCCGTTTATCGTCACGCAGGCGCTTCCAAAGCAAGGAACTCTTACCGCTTCCCAGAATGGACGACAGGACGTCCAGCGCGGGCGCGTCTTCATGGTGCAGGCCGGGGATTTTGAAAGCGAGGGCGCAACGGGAGAGGTTGACCTCGCGAAAAACGTGTTCCTCCCGCCGGGAAATCTGCTCCGGTTCAAAGGGTTGCAGCACCGGGGCCAGCTTTTTCCGCTCGAATCCACCGAAAGCCTCGGTGACGAGGCCCTGCGCCCGATCCGCATCCACATCTCCGCTCACCACCAGGACCACGTTGTTGGGAGCGTAGCGCGAACTCTGGTAGGCGATCAGGTCGTCACGGGTCAGCGCGGAAAAAACATCCCGGTACCCGATCACCGGATAACGGTAGGGATGTTCCCGGAAGGCCGTCGAGAACAGGGTCTGAACCAGCGTCCGGTCGGGGTCGTCATGGCCCATGTCGATCTCGCGCAGAATGACATCACGCTCGCGCTCGGTCTCGTCGGGCGGCAACACCGCATCGAAAACCGCATCCGCCAGCACATCCAGCGCCACGTCGAGATGCTCCGAGGGCAGATCGATGTAATAGACCGTACGGTCGAAGGAAGTGTAGGCGTTCATATTGCCGCCGTGGCGTTGGACTACGGCGGCGATCTCGGCTCCAGGACGTTTTCGGGTGCCCTTGAAAAGCATGTGCTCGAGGTAATGGGACAATCCCGAGCCTAGGTTTTCGCCCTCGTGAATGCTGCCGGATTTCACCCAGACCTGAACCGATACCAAGGCCGCGGAATGGTCGGGTTTGATAATGGAAATCAACCCGTTATCGAGGGTTTCGCGCGAAACCTGTTCTTCGAAAAACGGTTTCAGGAGCAGCTCGGAGTCAAAGCCCGGCAGATAAGAACGTGTCATGGAGGATCTTCCCGAAAATCAGTTGGCGTGATTGCCCTGCTCCTTGTTCGCACGGCCCTTTTCCCTTTGCAAGGTCCGCCGTTTCTTTTTCGGGAGGAAGGGCATCAGGAAGGCATCCTCAAAGTCGTACCCGCCGGCAAAATCGGACTTCCGGTCGTTTTCGGTTTTTCCGAGCACCCCGTACTCCACCAGTTGAAACACGATTTCCCCAAAATCCTCGCAGCGCCGGATGTTCCACTCGGAAAACACGGTCATGGCAAGCGGTCCGAACCGGTCCAGGGCGTACTCGCGGATGCCGTCGAGGAGTTCCATCCCGGTGACATGACGCCGATCGGTCCGGTCCTTTCCCCCGGCCTGCTCATTCAAGGTGTAGTCCAGGGCCTGGCGGACGAAATGGTACGCGTTTTTATCGAACCGGGAGTCTTCACGGTGAATCAGGTCGAGAACTTCTGGAAAGTTGTCGGGTTCCATCTGGAGCCCACGGTAGCACAATGGATAATCCGCGTAAACCCCAACCTTGTGGGGTCTCGCCTTGAAGAGAATATTCGTTTGCATCCGGGAAAGACTCGGGTTACCTATAAATTTGAGTAAACACGGCCCACGCAAAGAAGATTCCGGTCCATGTCGACAGACGACCACATCACAGAAAACGACCCGCGCCTTGATCAGGCCCTCGCGATGCTCCATCAGGCCCGCCATCGGGTCACGCAACCACGGGTGGCCATCCTCAAGGCCCTGATCGAACACGAGGGTCCGATTAAGATCGAAGACATCCACCAAAAAGTGGAAGCGCACAACTGCGACCTGGCGACGGTTTACCGCTGCATCGCGGCTTTCGAAAAGATCGGCATCGTCCGGCGCTGCTTTTTCCCCGACGGCTCCAGTCTGTTCGAGTTCGTGGTGGGCGGCGAACACCATCACCACATCATCTGCACCTCCTGCCAGAAAGTCGAAAACCTGGACGTCTGTGTAGTCGCCGGTCTCGAACGCCTGGTGCACGACCGAGGCTACAGCAACGTCTCACACATGCTGGAATTCTTCGGTACCTGTGAGGACTGTTCCGAAGATCGCTCCGGCAACCCCTGACCCGCCCCCCATCGAAAAGTCGGTCCGGGCATCCGACCGGAACAAAGAACGCTCCAGCCCCCGGTCCGGCCAATCTTCAGCTTTTTTAGCGGAAAACCACTCTTCAGGAGCTGCCCTTATACGAAGTACCGTCGAGTCCCGAAACGTCGTGGCGGCGGGGTTGCCCCCCCCCCGAGTCTCCCGGGGTAAACCCGGTCGCCACAGATTGGCTTTATTTTCAGATTTTTTGGATACGGCTTAGGGTTCATTATTTAGGGCGGGCCGGACCAGCCTCGAGATCGACGCAAGCCCACCGGCAAACCCCAGAATTGTATCGCAAAATTCCCGATCCAAAGCCTAAACTCGGGAACCCGGGGCGTCCTGTGTCCAGCGGACCGGTTGCAGAGTTGTCCCGCCTTAACCAACCGACAACCACGATCCATATGAAAGACCAATCCATCCTTCCACACCTGACGAGAGTGCTCGCAGCACTGACGGTCCTGGCGGCGACGTTCGCGGGCGCCCTTTCATCGTTCGCTCAATCGCCCTGGCAGCGGCTCGCCGAACGCCCGGATGCGCTCGGCCTCGAAGACGGACTCATCGAACACGTCTCGGCGCAGTGGAACCTCAGGCTGGTGGCCGCTTCGCAGACGGTTGCGGCGCTGTCGCCGCAAGTGGACCCGGAATTCGACTTCACTCCGTCCGAATTCCTGGAAACCCGCAGGGGCAACGGGCTTTATCACCTCGGCGACCTCAACCTGCGCCTGCGCATCGGCGAATCTCGGGAGTGGCAATCGTTCTCGAGCGCCACCGAACGCGCGCCGGTGGAAGTGATCGAGGCGGGCGGCAGTGTGATTGCGGCGGCGAACCTGGCGGCGACCTTTCCCGAGGATCTCCCGCTGAGCATCGAGCGCTACTGGGAAATGTCTGGCGACAACCTGGTGCTGCGTTTTGAGATTACGAACATCTCGGATGAGCCTGTCGAACTTGGCTCACTGGGAATTCCACTGATCTTCAATAATATCCTGCACGGGAAATCACTCGACGAAGCCCACGTTGCCTGCGTTTTCTACGATCCCTACATCGGGCGCGACGCGGGCTACCTTCAGGCGGTGCGCCTGCACGGGAGGAGTCCGGTCCTTCTCGTGGTGCCGCACAATAAAAACACGCCCTTCGAAGCCTACAGTCCGCTGCTGAACGATCCGACGCCCCGGGGGATCACTTTCGAAGGCTTTTACGAATGGATGGCACACAGCCGCGCCCACGCCGAAACCGACTGGACCGAGGCGGAGCCCTGGAATCGACCGACCTCGGTGCGGCTGAATCCCGGGGATTCGAGAAGTTACGGTTTGGAGTTTCTGCAGGCCGATACGGTACACGAAATCGAATCGACCCTCGCGGCCAACGGGCGTCCGGTGGCGGTCGGCGTGCCGGGTTACGTTCTGCCGGAAAATGTCGGAGCGAAGCTGTTTCTCGATTATATCGAGCCAGTCCGCGCGATCGACGTCGAGCCGGCCGGCGCGCTAAGCGTTTCGGCCGACGGCACGACGGAAAACGGCTGGAAAGCCTACCACGTGCGCGGGATGGAATGGGGGCGCGCGCGGCTGACGGTTACCTACGAGGACGGACTGCGCCAGTCGATCAACTACAAGGTGATCAAACCCGAGGAGGACGTCGTCGGCGACATGGGACGCCTTCTCACCACCGAAGCATGGTACGACGATCCCAACGATCCTTTCAACCGGGCGCCCTCTGTGATGAGCTACGACTACGAACGCATGGCGCCCATACTGGAAGACCAGCGTGCGTGGATCGCGGGGCTGAGCGATGAAGGCGGGGCCGGCGCCTGGTTGGCGGCGATCATGAAACAAGCGGTAATCCCCGATGCCGGGGAGATGGAAAAACTTCAGCGGTTTGTGAACGAGACGATGTGGGGCGGCATCCAGTACAGCGAAGGCGACCGGATGTACGGCGTACGCAAAAGTCTCTTCTTTTACGATCCGGAGGGAATGCCGGAAGGCACCTACAGCGACCACATAAACTACGGAGCGTGGTCGGCCTGGGACCGGCAGGAGGCCGAATCCACCGTGCGTTCCTACAACTACCCGCATGTCGCCGCCGCGCACTGGGTGATGTACCGTCTGGCGCGCTACCATGAAGGACTTGTTCCCGAGGAGACATGGCGGGACTCGCTGGAGCGGGCCGGTCACACCGCGATCGCGATGGTGCGGCAGGCGCCGTATTACGCGCAGTTCGGGCAGATGGGCGGAACAATCTATCTGCACATCCTGGACGACCTGCGCCGGGAAGGATTGGACGAGCTTGGCGATGAGGTCGAAGAAATCATGCGCAACCGGGCCGATGTCTGGTACCGGCTGACTTATCCCTTCGGCAGTGAAATGCCGTGGGACTCGACCGGCCAGGAGGAGGTCCATGGCTGGTCGCGGCACTTCGGATTCGACGAACGGGCGGAGGTAACGCTCAACGCGGTGCTGGCCTATATGCCGACGGTGCCGCACTGGGCGTACAACGGAAGCGCACGACGGTACTGGGATTTCTGGTACGCGGGAAAATTCTCCCGGCTCGAGCGCCAGATCCACCATTACGGGTCCGGACTGAACGCGATTCCGGTGCTGACGGAGTACCGTCACGCCCCCGAGGATTTCTACCTGCTGCGGGTCGGTCATGCCGGACTGATCGGGGCGATCGCCAACATCACACCGGAGGGTTTCCCGCCGGCCGCCTTCCACGCGTTTCCGGACGCCTTGCGCATCGACGGAATGACCGGCGACTACGGTCCGGGTTTTCTCGGCTATGCGCTCAACACGGGCGCCTACCTCTTCGAGCACCATGAGTTCGGCTGGTTGGGATTCGGCGGAAATGTTGAGAATACGGGCGGAGAGGTCCGGATCCGTCCGACCACCGCCGCACGCAATCGCGTCTATCTCGCGCCGGTGGGACTCTGGTTAACACTTGACGCCGGGCAGTTCGATGAAGTCATCCTGGACACGGAATCGGGTGAAGTCCGTGCGGTCCTGGCTGCAAACACCGGGCATACGCCCAACGCCTACCTTCGCTTTGAGCAGAAGGCGGAAGTGGCAGGAACGGGAACCTTTGCGCTTGCAGACGCACCCGACCGAACACGCGGCGCCTACGCCATCCCGCTCGACTCAGCTGAAACGACAACCGTGCTCCTCCGTCAATGACCTGGTTTCGGGTTAACCGTAAAGGGGCTCCGTGCCGCCCCAAGAACGATTTCCTATCAATCCGATCGGCGGGCAAACCCAAAGGTGTTCCAGACAGGAAAGCTGCGAGCGATGTTCGAGTAAATCAATAAACTAAATGGAGGATGAGATTCCTGTGAGAGGACATAAAACCAAATCTCGTTTTAAAGCAATGGCCTACTTTATCTCTGTAATTCCAGTGGTGTTATGCTTTCCGGTTATAACCTATGCAACGCCTGTTGTTGAGTCTGCAGACATTGAGACCGGGCTTTTAGCGCATAATTCGGTATCCACAGAAGAGGAAGTCGCCGCAGGAGTCGAAAAAACGGCAATCGAAGTTCCTGAGGATTGGCCTTTAGAGCATGTTGCGGTGCAGCCTGGCGATATCAGGATCCAAAACAGCAGTCTGCGGATGGATATTGGGCGCTTGGGTCAGATCAACCGCTTGAACATCATCGACAGTGACCTCAGCAGACCGCAAAATATTACTGAAAACCGGGAGATGAATTTCGTTGCCGGTCAGCATAACTGGTCAGCGGCCTTTACAGACCATCCTGACCACCAATGGATTGGTGAGATGATTTTCTCAATCCGTACGGCTGCCACCCGGGAGGGCCTGGCTGAAGCAGGTCCCTTTCTGGAAGTTGATACCAACCGTACCCTTCAAGCCGGCGGTCGAGTTACTAACAACAACCCGACCACCGACCCCAACCTTAATCCGTTTCTTAACAGGGCATATACGGATAAAAATCAGATTAGGGTTCGGATCAACCCGGATTCGGCCACTAGGCCGACCGGAAACGAAGAGAACCCATCCGACGGGAATCTGGACTCCGCTCTGGAAACCGGGGGCGTGACAACTCAACGCCGCGAACGTATCATTACAAATTTCCAAGTGGACTCTGTATTTGATGCGGGCACGGACGATGGCTCCATCCTTTGGAGTATTACGATTACCAACCCGACGGACGACGAGTATATTGAATTTGGCGATATTGGCCTGCCGATGTTATGGAACGTCCGCTATTCGCGTCAAAACACATCCGGCGTCCCCAATAATAACGCTCAGCATGTTTATGACAACGCGGTGACCAGCCATAGCTTTCAAGGCGCGGACAGCGGATATTTGAAAGCCGTCCCGGCAAGGGGCGACAACTACCTGATCTTTACCCCTGTGCCCCAGTCCGGCGCCCGGATTGAGTACGTGGATCACTGGACCCGTGACAACTGGGGCGTGTCCGACGTCCACCGGTCAGGCTTTGGAATATGGGGGAACGACCGAGGGACCGGTACCGCTGGGAATACCAACAACTACAACCTTCCCGGAGTGGCCGTCGCCTACATTCACTCTTCCAACATCCGCAATCTATCAGGTTCAAGCTACTTCCACGATACAAACAAGGGTCCGACTTACTTTACGGACACGAAGCGATTTCCGGCCAGGTATAATCCCGTAGCGCCCGGCCCGGGATTCGGCGGAGGCGGCAATCCGAGCGGACCCGATTATTTCCCGCTCTTTACATCCCTGGTACTTGGACCGGGCGAAAGCCAGACCTATCGGTTTAAGTTCCATGCAGTCCGCGGCGGTGACGGCAAACCCGACGACGTAAGAGGCGGCAGAAATAACCGTATGGACACACAGGATCTCGAACCCAACCAGATGATGGATCGGGAAATGAATATGCGCTCGATTCTTCATGATATGGGTATGATTGATGCCGTGGCAGTGCCAAGCTTCCAACCTGCCATCAACATGCAGACACTGATCGCCCTTAGACACGATCGGAATCAGCTGGAGATTAATGAAGTCGTCATTTATTCTATCCACGAGAACGATGTCTTTAGCGATCAGCACATCCCGGCATGGGGCAGCGAAGCAGGTAGAAACCGCGGCCGCGTAACAAACACACGGGGCGAGCGTGGCCTTCCCGACGGAAACCCGGATTATACTCGCGGCGTCGAACTCCGTGAAGACTTGTCCGGCTATCATGATGGCGAGTGGGTCTCTGTCTACGAACTGAATTTCGACACCATCGGACATAATAGCGTCCGTGTGTATTATAACCTTATTGATGGCACTGAGGTTATACGTCCGGCATTTACGCAGTTTGAGTTCAACGTATTAACAGAACTCGATGAGTTAACGATGGCTCATGCCGACTTCCTTAGAACGGAGCAGCAGTTTAGTTCCAATAATACATTTGAATTTCCTGATGACCCGTCACTTCATCCCCTATACGGCATTTACTTTGACTGGCATATCAGAACAGGACCGTCAAGGATCACGGGCTTTCCCACCAGTGATATTTTCACTCCTCCGCCCGGTGCCCCGGGTGCGACCCGGTGGGGCGACGACTGGAGTCATGGCCACGCACAATTTATGGCTATGGCGAACTACATGAATCCGAGATATGAAAATATCCGCTCCCTGGAGACTTACCTGATCGATTTCATGTGGAACCGTTACATGGGAAACAGGCATGACACCCTTCTTGTCCCGAATTTCCTGCATGAATCTCCGATTGCCGGAAGCGCAAGCATAACCGGGGATCGCTTCTTCAGTGCCGCCATTGTTGCCAATACTTTTTTTAATATGTATCGCACCATGCGGGCATTCCCGGAGTTCATGGAATACCGGGAGGACGCGCTATTCTACCTTGATATAGCGGCCGGCATCTGGGATAACGGGCTCCGCGGCGGATGGGGGGCAAGCGCTGGCGTTGCCTTCTACGGCGAGCAGCAAATCGAGGATATCATCCAAGCCCTCCACAATGAGGGCCGCCGCGAAAGACGTGACTCTTTAAGGTATCTCTATACTCAAATGCGGGCTCCCGGCGCGCTCAATTTGCACTGGCCCTTCGGATCGGAGTTTGAGTACGACAACACCACCGAGGAAGGGATCTACGCCAGAACCCTTTCAATACAGAGACACTTCCCCGATCACGGCAGCATCATGCAGGGCGAGGAGAACAGAGTGCTGCGGCTCATGCAGATTTTCAACTGGGCGACACGGGCCAAGCGCGGCTGGCAACCGACCTGGTTTCAATACGGCGTTCCCGTGTTTCGCGGCGGCGAGAGCTGGTGGAATTTCCAGTACACCACTTCCCTTGCCGGATACATCATGGATGACTGGCTTAGGTTTCGGTATGATCTTCATGATTGGGATCAGGACAGTATCGCGTGGGCAAACCGCGTGAATTATGCGGCGAAGACAGGTAATTTCAACCATGTGAATATGGGGCAGATAAATGAAAACCATATCGGCGCGGCAAGCGTTACCTATTCGATGCGCAAGGGTGCTTTTGGAGCGCAGGCGGTACAAATCGCCCCCACTCCCACAATGCACAATGGTTGGCATGACATGGGCATGGAAGCCCCACTGGCCATCTATGGGTCGTTGCTGTCAATCAGCACCGATGTTGTCAATGACCCGATATTCGGTTCCTATGCTTATGGGGGGCACGTTACAGCATCTGACAGCAGCAGCATTACCGTGCGTCCCACCGATGGTTTCGGCAGACGGCTCAACTTCCTGGACGACAGGATCTATATCTATTCCAAAAACAACCGAATTTCGGAAGCCCGCTTTGTTAAGGACAAATCCAGGCTCGAGCTTGACCTCTACAATCTGACCCAAGGCCCACATGTAGCGCAGATTGACACCTATGGCCTGACCCCCGGTTTTTACACTATTACCCTTAACGACGCACCGGCAGGTCAGTTTTACGTCCATGCTGCCGATCGAAACGAAGACGCTACCGGCCTAGGCCCACGCGCCCTGGAAGCAACCGCATTCATTAAGATACCGGATGGCGAAAATTTTACCGTTGCTTTTGCAGGAGTGAGCGACGGGACAGCACCTGAGCCAGAGCTCAACATCGTTTCACAGGTCGAAGATCCTATTGTCGGAGAGCAACTTCCGCTTCTGGTCCAGGTTGTCTGCGACGGCAGCGCCGAGATAACTTCCGTCAAATGGAGTGTCGTTAAAGCTCCTGAGGGGGGTACGCTATCTTTCTCCGGCGAGACCCCGATTTTGATTGGTGATTACACCACAGGCGGACGTAGAAACTCCGTCTGGACACCGGTAGATACCAGTAAGCTCAAAAGCGCTATTGCCACTCCATCCGCCACGGGTGAGTACGTTGTCCGCGCTACGGTAACAACCGGGGAGTTCACAGTTTATGAAAATATCAGCTTCACAGTCGTAGAAAACCCCTTGGCAGCGGCACCGGAGATCATTGAAGTCAGCTATGATCAACGGGCCAACACGATAAACTTACAGGCTGACGCGGTCGCGTTCGATCGTTCCGGTGCCCGTCCGCTTTTATTTGAGTGGCAACTGATTGGCTGGCCGGAGGGCGGTCAAGATGCGGCGGTAGTATACCCAGAGGATGCAACGCAAATTATATCGAGCGGCCTTGGATCTGGTTATTTACAGCGTTCCAATGCGTTGGTCTCCATTCGGCGCAGCGGCGAGTATACAGTGCAATTACGCGTAGACGACTCAGGGCGTGTCGCGATGCAGGACATAACGGTTTCGGCACATGGCGATTTTAGCCTCGAAGCCTACAGTATTGTAACTCAAGCCGGGGACGTCCCGACTGACTTGCCGGAAACCATTTCAATACTGGCCGGCTCCGAGGTTCAGGATTTGGCTATTGTATGGCGCCCTCTGGATGAATCCCGCTTCATGGAGCCGGGCAGTGAAGTTGAGCTTTTGGGCACAGTTGATGTTGGTGAAGGGGTGACAATTGACGCCTCCATAACGGTGTTTGTGGTACCCGATATTAACGCACGGGTCAACGAAGCCCCGAATGGCGGGGTGTTTGCCACTTGGGACAATCCGGGTGATCTGGGCGGCATGACTGTGGTACAGCGCACAAACACTCCGTCCAATTCAGCAAATTACGCTCCTGCGGAAACCATGGGTGCGTGGCATAACTGGGGCAGGGAAACCAGTCCCGAACGAATAGAGATTACCTGGGACACACCAAGGCTGCTCGACCGCACCGAAGTGTACGTAATGCAAAACGCGGCCGGCAGCTTTAGGCCATTCTTTGATGACTTCCAAGTGCTCACAGGTCCTCCCCTGCCGCGAGGCACGGCTGGGAGACCCACGAGTGCGGCAAACTCGGTTTGGTTAGACGAAAACTGGGTGACACCACGCAACCTGCAAGGCATGGACACAGCCAACACCCTGCATCAGTTTAACGAGATCACGTTTGAACCTATGCACGTCTATGGTGTGGCCCTTTACCTGAGTCCTGGCGCCGGTCCCACCGAACTTGGCGTTGGCCTGCTTCGCTGGTGGCCCATGGGCTACGATATGGATGTGCAGGCGGGTGAATCTCCTCTGGAACGTGAGTCGGAGGACTTGTAGCCGCTAGTAAGATTCACGTATCCATACGATCATTTCACCGGGTTTCCGGTTGCACCATGCGAAATACGGAACGGCTTTGATCTCCACGGGCTTTCGTTTTGGCGCCTCGGTCGTGTACAGATTCCCGCCCGGCACGCCGACCCTTTCGGCCGATCCGGCAAGCACCGTGACTCCCCCAAGCAGGTCAGGTTCGAACGTCGCCGAAAACCCGCCTTCCTCCGCCACGCAGATCTCCGACAGGTTGGCCCCGTTATCGGCCTCTTCGAGACAGTACACCAACGGCCCGCGCTGTAGGGCCACCCGTCCGGCGTTTTCCCTTAACGCCGGGTGCGCGCGAACAAATTCGACTTTCATCGGGAGCACCAGCTCGACCGAATCCCCATCCTGCCAGGTTCGCGTCAGCTTCGCGTAGCCCTTCTGCGTGATCCCTTCGAGCCCGATCCCGTCGTCCTTCACCGACACGCCGGGTTCGCGGCACCACTCGGGCAGCCGCAGGCAGAGCGTGAACTCCGCGGCGCCATTCTCGGGATGCACGCTAATCCGGACGCTTTCATCCCACGGGTAATCCGTTTCCTGCACGAGGCGGACGGTTTGTCCCCCGATATCGACAACGGCCTCGCTTCCCGCGAAAAGGTGAACGTGAACCTCCTTTTTATCTTCATTCACCGAATACATGTACCGCCCGAAAGATTGCAGGAATCGCGCGATGTTGGGCGGGCAGCAGGCGCACCCGAACCACCCCTGGCGGGTCGTCGTAACGCTTTTCAGATCATCGCGGTGCTCCGCCGCCGCCGGCCAGACCTCCAGCGGATTCACATAAAAGTACTTCGTGCCGTCGAGTGAAATGCCGGAGAGGATGCCGTTGTAGATCGCCCGCTCCATCACATCGGCATACTGGCTCTCGCCGTCGATCTGCAGCATCCGGGCCGCCCAGAAAACCAGCCCGATCGCCGCGCACGTTTCGGCATACGCGCGATCGTTCGGAAGGTCGTAATCGATCGTGAAGGATTCCAGGTGGTGGGACGAACCGATGCCCCCGGTCACGTACATCCGCTTCTGTATCGCGTTCTCCCAAAGCCGCCGGCACGCATCGAGCAGCTCCGCGTCGCCGGTCTCCGCCGCGAGGTCCGCCGCGCCGCTGTAAAGATAGACGGCGCGTACGGCATGACCGCGAATATCGGTTTGCTCCCGGACGGGCGCGTGCGCCTGGAAATAGTCCATCGACACCGGGCGGGAATCGCCCCGCTCCTTCGCTTCGTGCTCGAAGAAATTCGGCTGCCGCCCGCGCTCGTCGATAAAATACCGGCACAGTTCCAGGTGTTTCCGGTCATTGGTGACGGCGTAAAGGCGCATCAGCGCGAGTTCGATTTCCGGGTGTCCGGGATAGCCGCGTTTTTGCCCGGCGCCGGTACCGAGGACGGTTGAGATGTGATCCAATAGCCGGCAAACCACGTCGAGAAGGACGCGTTTCCCGGTCGCCTCGTAATACGCCACCGCCGCCTCGATCAGGTGCCCGGCACAGTACAATTCATGATCGTCCCGGAGATTCGTCCAGCGTTGTCCCGGCTTTGCCACCGTAAAGTAGGTATTGAGGTACCCGTCGTCTCCCTGTGCCCGGCGCACCAGGTCGATGACTTCGTCGGCCATCGTTTCCAGTTTCTCGTCGCGCTCCAGCGCGAGCGCATAGCCAACTGCCTCGAGCCATTTGGCGAGGTCGCTGTCCTGAAAAACCATTCCATGGTACTCCCCCTCCGACTCACCCGCGGCGATCCGGAGATTCTCGATCGTGTGGCTCGGATCGACCCCGGGAACCCGGTCGTTGAGTGCCTCCCATTGGTAGGGAATCACCGAGTTTCGAACGATCGACTGACGCTCGCTCCAGAAGCGATCAGACAGTTTCACGGCCCGCAAAGGTATAGGCGACATCTTTTTGTTCATGTCACTTGTCGGTCAATAACTCACCAGAAAATGAAGTAGAGAATGACGGTAAGGATCACTACCCCAAAGCCGCACACCAGCGCCCCTTTCGAAGGCGTCACGTCCATGGCTTCGTTCACCGGCAGGACGACCGGTTTGCGCAACGGATAGAAGATCGTCAGCACGGTGCAGAAAAGCACCAGGATGATGAAGCACAGGCCCATGCGGTCGAGAAACGACATGGTGTCCGAGAACCAGTAACCCTTGGCCACCATCCAGTCTCCCAGGAACCATTTGAACGACCCGTAAAGGATCACGTTGAGCACAATGCCCATCCAGCCCAGGAACCGCGGCGCCTTATGCACCAGCAGTCCGAAGAAGAACACGGTCAGAATCCCCGGACTGATGAACCCCTGAAATTCCTGGATGAAAGTGAAGATGCCTCCAAAGTGCGGGCTGGCGAGCATCGGCGCGATGATGGCGGCGATGATCACAAAAATCACCACGAACGTCCGACCCGCCATTACCAGCGCCGGTTGGCTGGCCTCTTTGAAGAGGCGATTGAAAATATCCATGGTGGCGATGGTCGACGCCGAGTTGAGCATCGCCGCCAGCGAGCTGACGACCGCGCCGAAGATCGCGGCCAGCACAAACCAGGACAACCACGGCTTGTCCTTGACCAGCATTCGCAGAAGCACCGCGAAGGTGAAATCGTAATCGTAGCCCGTCAGTTGGGAACTGCGCAGCGTGCGGTCCGCGGCACGAGCTTCGGCGGCGCCGGCCGCCACCAGAGCCCAAAGCTCGGACGGATCGGCCTCCCCGACGATTTCCGGGGGGCTCTGTTCCGCCAGAGAAAAATTATGTTCGATCACCCGGCGGGTCGTCTCGGGCTGGAGTTCGGCGAAATGGTAAGTGACTGTGATCACCCGTCGCTCGCCCGCCTCCATTTGAGCGATATGCACCGCATTACGACCTTGGGCGGCCTCGTGGAGTTGGTCGGAAAACAGGTTGAAGGCAAGGATGCCGGGTATCACCACCGCGAACGGAATCAACAGCTTGAGGAACGCCGCCAGGACAATACCCTTTTGTCCCTCGGCCACCGATTTTGCCGCCAGCGAGCGCTGCATGATGTACTGGTTGAGCCCCCAGTAGAAAAAGTTCGGAATCCACAATCCCAGCAACAGGACGGTCCAGGGAATCTCCGGATCATCCATCGGCCGCACCATGTTCAACTTGCCGCCGGAAGTGTTGGGGCCGGTGCGCGGCTCCCCGTCGTTGAGCAAGATGAATCTCTCCCAGGCCCCGGCGGCCTCGATTTGTTCCACCGTCGCTGTCGAGGTGTCCACCTGGGTGCGGATCAGTTCTTCGGCGGGCGCCTGACCGAGGAGATTGAAGGCCAGGAACATGACAATGAAGCCGCTGACGATAAGCGATGATCCCCAGACCAGGTCGGTCCAGGCGCAGGCTTTGAGGCCTCCGATGAAGACGTAAACCGACGCCGTGATGGCGATCAACCAGCAGGCGACCCCGAGGCTGCCGAGAAAGGGCACGTCCGGATAATAGCCGGAAACCACCGTGGCCCCGGAATAAATCACCGCCGCGGTGGGCACCCCCACCAGAATCGCCAGGGTCGCCACCGCCATTACGAACCGTGAGAACGGGCCGTAACGGTATTCGAGGAACTCCGGTATCGTGTAAATCCCCGCCTTGAGGAACTTGGGCAGAAACACAAACGCCACCACCACCAGCGTGATGGCCGCCATCCACTCGTAGGAAGCGATGGCCATACCCAGCCAGTCGGAAGCTTTACCGGACATGCCGACGAACTGCTCGGTGGATATGTTCGCCGCAATCAGCGAAAACCCCACCAGCCAAAAAGTCAGCCCTCGCCCCGCGAGGAAATACCCCGAGGCATTGGGGGAATCGCCTCCGACCCCGCGCTTGCTTTGCCAAATACCGAGACCGACAACCGATATAATTGCGGCCAGAAAGAGAGTGATCTCCAGTGCGTGCATAAGGTGTTGGCTCGATAAGATTCGGAAAATATATACCTTTGGCAATGTATTTCAGCCAGGAAATAGCAAACTTGCTCGCAGCCATTAGAACCGGATGCAAAACCACTCACTTCACCGGCGCCGCAACCGGTTTCCGGATTGGGTTCAGTTGAATTGGCGACGGCTCGAATACCGACCGGGTTCCAGCGATTCCGGACGGGCGAGCCGGAACCGTGAGTCGTCCGCAACCGGTCGTCCGCTTGACAATTCAGGCTCGAAAGGGAATACCTTTAAAATAATTCACCAGTGTTAACGCCTGACGGCACCCTGTTCTATACCTCCCGTCTCCAATGGATCACCGGAGGATGCGTTTTATCCATGCCAACACGTAAACTCGCTTGCCTCGCGGCAGTTCTGTTCTCCACCTCATTCGCCTCAGGCAGCGGCGTTCCCATCACGATCGAGGATCCCTCCTTTGAGGACGCCTCATTCGGGTCGAACCCGTGGACGAATACCATCACCCCGTGGGAGGAAACGGACGGTCCGGGCAGCACAGGGGCTTTCAAGGAGCGAATCAGCGGGTTTTCTGCCGACGGATTGAACCACCTCGGCCTGGTCAACGGGCACCTGGTTTGGCAGGACTTGGAGGCCGCCTACCACCCCGGAACCCGGTACACGCTGACCGTTGCTGTGGGGCATCGACCGGGATTCAACAGTTCGGACGGCGAGGCATTGTTTCGTCTGGCGACACCCGGAGGCTCCATTCTGGCGGAAGGTTCCTTCAATGCGTCGACCATCGATGACAACGAGTTTATCGACCAGAGCATCACCTTCGAAACGCCTTCCGCGCCCGAGGTTCACGGAGAAACCATCCGCATCGTTCTGACCGGCGCCGGCCCGCAGCGAAGTCATTTCGACCACATCCGCCTGCAGGCGCAAGCGCTCCTGCCGCCCGAGATCCCCGAACTGGGACCTCTGTCCGCGGAAGCGTTTTCGTCCTCGGCGATCGCCGTCATGGGTGAAGTGGTGTTCGATGGTCATGAGACTCCGGAAGTCGTCGTGGTTTACGGGCAATCCGACGGAGGCACGGAGCGGTCCGCGTGGGAATCCGAGCACAGCCTCGGGCCGCGTTCGGGCGTTTTCAGCGCTTTCATCGAAGGACTCCAGGCGGAAACCCCCTATTACTATCGCGCCTGGGCGGAGAATTCCGCCGGCATCGCCTGGGCGCCGGAAAGCGGCACTATCACCACCGCGGCTCCGCAACCAGCCCGGGCGGTGATCAACGAGTTCCATTACAAACCGTACGACAAGAACGTCCTGGAGGAATTCATAGAGCTGTACAACCCCGGCGACGAAGACCTGGACCTCTCCGGCTGGCAAATCGACGAAGCCATTCGGTACACCTTTCCTCCGGATAGCATTCTGCCCGCGGGCGGGTACGTGGTCGTGGGCGAAGACCCGCCGACCCTCCTGGACGTCTACGGGGTGGAAGCATTCGGCCCCTGGAGCGGCTCCCTTTCGTCGGATGGAGAATCGATCCAACTCCTCGACGCCGACGGCGTCATTCACAACCGGGTCGACTACGGTGCCGGCTTCCCCTGGCCCACCCTGGCCGACGGTGAGGGGTCGTCGGTCGAACTCCTGCATCCGGACCTGGACAACAGCCATCCGGCCTCCTGGCGCGCCTCCGGCTTTCCGGTTTCCGGCGGCGGCGCCATCGGACCGCCGACGCCCGGTTCGGTGAACTCGGTGCACCTCTCCTTCGGTTCGGCGCCGCCCGCCATCGATCGAGTCGCGCACAACCCTGTGGCGCCGCGTTCGGACCAAACGGTCCTCATATCGGCCCGCATTCTTTCCCACACGCCAATTGAAGCGGTAACGCTTACCTACCAGCTGGTCGACCCGGGATCCTATATCCGGATCACCGATACCGGGTACGAGACCGATTGGACGGAGCTTCCCATGCACGCCGACGAAACGGCCGGTCCGGGAATTTACGTGGCGGAACTTCCTTCCGAGTTGCAGGAGCACCGGCGGCTGGTGCGCTATCGCATCACGGCCGAAGATGCCGCCGGAAACCGGCAGACCGTGCCCTACCCCGACGACGAGCAACCGAACTTCGCCTACTACGTTTACGACGCCATTCCCGACTGGCAGGGAGCCTTTGAACCGGGCAACACCCCCCTGCTCACCTACCCAGAGGATTTCCTGGAAACGCTGCCGGTGTACACCCTGATCGCGGACGATCAGGATGTCGTCAACTCCCAGTACAACGGTTCCTACGACAGTCACCGCTTCCGCGGCACTTTCGTTTACGACGGCGTGGTCTACGATCACATCGAGTTTCGCAACCGCGGCCAGGCATCGACCTACGTCGCCGGAAAAAACAAGTGGCGTATTCATTTCAACACTTCGCGCCGCGGTGTTTTCAGGAAAATCGACGGCGACCCCTACCAGGAGGATTGGGGCATTCTCACCATCAACGCCGCGGCCAGCCCCTGGGCCGCCCTCAATCGAGGCATCGCGGGAGTCGATGAAATGCTCCCCTACGAACTCTACCGGCTGTCCGGGGTGCTGTCCCCCCATACCCATTACTTCCATTTCCGGGTGGTGCGAAACGCCGAAGAGGCGCCGACGCCCGGGGCCGACCACAGCGACCGCCTGGGCACCGCCGACGGACAGTACCTCAGTGATTTCTGGGGCCTTTATTACGCAATCGAACCGATTCGGGGTCCCTTCATTCGTGAACGCGATCTTCCAAAAGGCAGCATTTACCAAATCGAGGGGGGCGGAACCGACAAAGAATACCAGGGAGTCGGGCAACCCTCGGATTTGTCGGATTGGCACGCGTTGCGCAACACGGTCACCTCGTCGCCTGCCCGCGAATGGTGGGAAACCCATTTCGACCTGGAATCCTTTTACACCTTTCACGCCCTCAATCGCCTCCTGGGCAACGTCGATCTCCGGGCGGAACACAACTACCACCTCTACCACCGGCCGGACGGCCGATGGTTCGTGATTCCCTGGGACCTGGATATGATGTTTATCGCCAAAAGCCACTGGACCGCGTCCATTGGAGGCACCAGCTATCCCGGCGTCACTATGTTTCACCGTCTCCTTCTCGACCACCCCGAGTTTGTGCTGCAATACCGCAACCGGGCACGGGAGATTCTCGACCTGGTGGCGGAGGATGGCAGTCGCGACGGCGGGCAGATCGGAACCTTGATCTCTTATTTCGCGGACATCGTCGCTCCCGGGGGCACGGACATCAACTGGGCCAACGCCGACGCCGCACAATGGAATCTTCATCCCCGAACCCGCGGCACGCTGGGCAATGCCAGCGGACAGACCAATCACCTCGGGAATTTTTTCCGGTCCCCGTTCACCGATAATCGATTCGACGGAAACTGGATCCGCTGGCTGCGGTCCCCGAATTTCGAAGGCCACGGGAACCATGCCGATTTCATGGATTACATTCGCGATTACGTCACCGACACCTGGCCCGGGGGCGCCTGGACCATCAGCAACGGCGACCAGCGCGGCTACGGCTACCAATACCTCGCGTCGGAAGCCGCCGATCCGGCCATCCCCGATCGCCCGGTGATCACCTACACCGGCGGAACCGATTTTCCGGCCAACGATCTCCACTTTTCCGTTTCAGCGTTTGCCGACCCCCAGGGAGCCGAAGCCTATGCCGGAACCGCCTGGCGCATCGCACAGGTCGGACGATCGGATCCCACCGAACCACCGGCCTATGAAATCCAGGCCGTCTGGGAGTCGGGAACGCTGACCGCCAACACTCCGATGGCCCTCCCCCTGGACACGGTTCGCCCCGGGCGGACCTACCGGGCGCGGGTCCGCCACCTGAACGACACGGGACGTTGGAGTCACTGGTCAGAGCCGGTCGAATTCACGGCCGGCGCACCACTGCCGGAAACGCTCATTCATTACTGGAATTTCAACGACACCGTCGATCTGCTCGAACCGACCCACACGCTCACCGGCGGCTCCCTAAACGCCTTGCCGGGGGCGGTCACGGAGTTCACCCATGCCACAGGACAGGATTTCAGCGCCGAAAACGCCCGGTTCGGCGATCCCGCCGGAAGCCATTTCCGGGTCAACGATCCGCTGGGAGCGGTATTGACCTTTCAACTGCCCACGGACGGTTTCGAAAACCCGGTGCTGCGATTCGAGACCCGCCGCTCCGGTCAGGGCGCCGGAACCCAGGTGCTGACCTACACGCTCGACGGAGCGCAATTCCAGGAGCTTACGCGGTACCCGGTATTTAACGATCCGCCGGTGCGGAAAACCTTCGACTTTTCGTCCGTGGCGGGAGCCGCGGACAATCCCGATTTCGCCATACGCATCACCTTCCTGCGAGACGAGGGGGGGACCTCCGGCAACAATCGCTTCGACAACGTGACGCTGGACGGCCTGCCGCTTGAGGGAACTTTGCCGCCTCCGATCGTCAACGGACCGGTTCCCACCGTCTTTCTGATCTCCGGTGGAGAAGCCGCGGAAATCGACCTGGAAACCGTGTTCACGGTTCACGCCAACGAACCGCCAACCTACACGCTGGAAAACGCTTATCCGCAAGCCGCCGATGCGACCATCGAGGGAGCCAAGCTGCCCCTTGCCGGCCTGGCCGCCGGAGAGGCGGCCGTTACCGTATCCGTCGACGACGCGCACAACCCGCCGGTCGCGACCGTGATCCGCGTTCTCATTTATCCCCCGGCCCATCCGTTGTCCCAATCGACTTTTCGTTTCCATTCCTGGAACCCGGAAACCCCGGAACGCGTTTACCCGGGGAACATGATCTTCCTGCAGAGCGAAATCAACGATCCCGGCCCGCACACCCCGCTGGACCGGGCCTATTACATCCCGGAGGATGACTACGCGAGCGGGGATACGATCAACTTTCCCTACAACAACCAATCCCGCACCCGCATCAACGGGCTGGGCGAGGACGGTATGTCGTTCATCAATACAGGTCGCGGACGCGATGTCGGCGCCGCCCTGGCGGCGGTCGACACCCGAAACATCAACGGCGCCCGGCTGGGATTCATCGCCGGAACGGTCACCCCCAACAGCCGGGTTTACGCCCTGACGCTCCAGTACCGGGCGGGCGCGGAGGGGCCCTTCGAGGATTTCCTGACGCAAGCGGGACAGCCCGTGACCTATCTGCGTTCAGAGACCGCCGGGGACACCGTTACCTTCGGGCCGATCGATCTGCCGGCGCATCTATTGGGCCACGAGCACCTTCAGTTGTCCTGGCGTTATCATCACGTCGACGGCGACAACGGCCCCCGGGCGGAACTGCGACTGGACGACATTGTCATTGCGGCCGAACCGGGACCGGAAGACGGGTTCGAAGCCTGGCGCCGGAACACATTTCCCGACTGGAGCGATTTCGCCAACGACCGTATTTCGGGTCCGCGGACCACGGCGCGTGGAGATGGAGTGTCACACCTTTTCCGCTACGCCTTAGGGCTCGAACTGGAGGAAAGCGCCATGGGCCGCCTGCCGTATGTCGATCACTCCTCCTCCGGCGCCCGCCGTTTCCTGTTTCCGTTCGATCCCGAAAAACCCGACCTCGCCTGGCGGGTGCAAAGGTCGACCGATCTGATCGACTGGTCGGAGACCTTTTTCGATTCGAGTACCGATCCCGTTCCTGATTTCGAGAACGGCTGGGCCGTGATCGCCCTGCCGGAAAACGATGACGGAAACGGCGAATCGCTGCGGCAATTCCTGCGGCTGAGCCTTCGACTTCGGTGAAGACGGAGAAACCGGCAATCAATAATAGCCGCCGCCGGATTTTTCGATCAGCGGGACCATGACGCCGTTGCGGAACAGGGTGACCTGGCCGGTGCTGGAGGAGACCACGACGGAAATGCACCGGGTGGCGAGGGAAATGGCCGAGGCGGCAGCGTGGCGCGACCCGAGACCGCTGGGCAGGGAATGATAATAATCCGGCGCGTGAATCAGGGATCCGGAGGAAACCACCACCCCGTCGCCGCGAATAATGAACGCGCCATCGAGGGAGGAGTACTCCTTGATGGTTTCATCCATGAAGGGGTTCATGATATTCCGGTCCTCCTCCTTGTATCCGTAGAACGGATTCATCACCAGAGGCTTGGTCATTTTCACGACCTTCGCGGTGTCCCCCAGAATAAAAAGGCAACCCACCGGACGCCCCTCGCGTCCCTCCACCGCAAGCTCGGTGGCGACCGCCAGCACCCGTTCCAGGACTTCCGGCTTGACGTCCTCCGGCAGAATATCGGCCTGTTCGTTGAACAGGATCTGAAACTCCCTTTCAACGTCAACGACCACCACGGTGTCGAATTGGTTGCTACCGGGAATACCGCCGACGCAGCAGAGGCGATCCGTGAAACCGATCACGCCGCGGGTGAGCCCGACCAGCACGGCGCTTCGAAGCTGGGCCAAACGATGACGCGAAAACGAGCGCACCTGGATGGTGGCCACGATGCGTTTGCTTTCGACGGTAAGGTCGGACGAAGTGCGGGTGACCAGGATGGTCTTGTATTCCGGGAAAAACTTCGGCACCTCCAGTCCGCTGGTCATGGTATCGGCAAAAATCACCAGCGTGGAACAGCGCGCCCCCCGGGCGATCTTCTCCGCTTCGCGGAAGATGAGACGGTTGACCCGGCTTTGCTGCGCCTGTACCGGCTGGGACAGCGCCCCTCCGAAACCCAGGTAAACCTTTTCGAAAAGCGCGTCCAGGCCGGGAGCTTCGATCAGGGAGGTGACGAAATCCTTGTCCTTTACCAGGCGGGCGATCGAGGCCAGGACCTTGAGGTAGTCGCGTTCGTTCTCATTGGCGATCAACAGAAAAACCAGGTGGATATCCTCGTGTTCCTTAAGACCGTCGAAATCGATTCCGCGCTGGCTGCGGCCGACGGCGAAAACAAACCGGCGAGGCATCTTGATACGGATGTGCGGAAGAGCCACCCCGTTGCCCAGATAAGTGGTCATGGACTTCTCCCGCTCCATCAACGCGTTGAACAGCGAGTTCTTGTTGAGGTCCTTGAAACGGCTGACGGATACCGACAATAACTCCTTAAGCGCTCCCTGAAGATCAGCGCTTTCCAGATCAATCACCCGGCTCCTGGCAACAAACTTATCTAACCGCATAGCCACCAGTGGATTAAAAAACACCCACCGGCGGAAGTGGCAAGCCGGAAATGCATTCCGGTTTCAAATTGCGCTACTTTTCCCACTCCAGGGCGCCTTTTTTATATTCGTAAAGCAACCCAATCACCAGGACACCGAGGAAAAACAACACCGGGGTGAGGATAGGTATGCCCGCCGCGATGAAATCGCGAAATACCAGGACCCAGGGTATGAGAAAGACGATCTCAACATCGAAAAGAATAAAAAGCATCGCCACCACATAGAACTTGATGGAGAAACGGATCGCCGTACGCCCCTCGGAAGGGATACCGCACTCATAAGCCGTGTCACGCCCCGGAGCGCTTCGTCCGCGCTGCCCGAAAATCGTACTCGCCACGAGAATTACCGCAGCCAATCCCCCCGCAATAATGATCTGCACCAAAATCGGCGCATAATTGACCAGTCCGTCTTGCATACCCATTGCCCGACAGCAGAAGCCGCCAATCTTTTTTTTTCAATCCAAATCCTTCAGCGGTTTTCCGGCAGTCGTATCCATTCCACCGTCCCGGGATCGCTGCGCCCGACGCCCAACTGTTCGGCGAAGTCCAGCAATGGCAGGTATTCACCGAGACCGGAAAAACCGCGGTTTCGCCGCTCCCGGTCGATTTCCGCGGCCATCAGGGCATCCAGCAGCACCGGATCCGCACTCATCCACAACACCGGTTTGGCGGCAGTATACAGTGATCGAAAGGCCGGACCGGCAATAAACTGATAGGAATCGAGGGTGGTCAGGTTGAGCAGCCACCGCTCCCGCAGTTCCGGGATGGCGGCCATTTCCGCCGCCGCCGCCGAGCCGGCGGAACGGCTGCCGAGGAATCGGCCGGTATTGCTCGCGTTCCACAGAGTGGCGTTGAGCAGGGCCCCATTCACCCCGAGGTTCGGATGGTCGGTGTACCGCGGCAGATTGATCCAGAAATCGACGTTGTGCAGCAGGGGAAAGGCGAGATAACTCAAGCGGTCCACCCCGAAGGCCTCGTCCTCGGCGGGCAACCCGATACCCGGCAGCATCATGCGACGAAAATCCGTGCGCGGGGGCAACGGGCTTTCGTAGTGCCAGTCTCCGTCGTAGTACGCCCCGCTTTCCAGGACATAAACCGGCGACCCCTCAAAACGGTCCTCCTGGGCCCGTTCGAGGAACCCGGCCTGCTGCAGACGGAAGCGGCTCTGATCGACCAGAAAGATGTTCTCGCGCTCAAACCCGCGCCGCTCCAGCGACACCACCACCGCCCTCACCAAATCCCGGGGCGTGGCCAGGCCGGGGCCCGACTGGGTGTAAACCTTCAATCCGACCCGTCCGGAGGCGCCCGGCTCCAGCGGCCGGGCACGGATCTCCTCGAAACTGGCGAAGAGTTCCTCCACCGCCCTCGGATAATCCCGGTCCCGTTCCTCGCCGAAACGCCACTCCCAGACCCGCGTGTCCCCCAGGGCCGTCCGTCCTCCCGGGAAAAGGCCGAGCAAGACCGCGATCAGCAGGAGCCGAAGGCAAAAGCACGGGCGGGCGAGGCACTTGACAGCGCCTTCCGGGCCGACCACACTACCATCCGTCGCCGTGAGCCGCCCCTTCCGGTGCCACGTCGTCAGCCGATCGAGGTATCGCCATCCGATGCTCAACACGATTGATTCCCGTTTCGCACGATGGCGCCCGGCAAATTCCGGCCTCCGGTTTTCGCCCCGGCCAATCCTTTCCTGGTTCTCCACAACACCATGGGTATCATTAAAAAGAGCAGTATAGAAGAATTGAAGAACCGGATCAACATCGTCGACGTGGTTTCTCCGGTCGTTTCGCTTAAACGCGCCGGTTCTCAATTCAAAGGCCTCAGCCCCTTCAACCCGGAAAAAACCCCCTCCTTTTTCGTGTCGCCCGATCGCAACATGTTCAAATGTTTCAGCAGCGGCATGGCCGGGGATATTTTCACCTTTGTCATGGAGACGGAGCGGTTGAATTTCCAGGAGGCGGCGGAAAGCCTGGCTCAGCGTTTCGGCGTTCCCCTGGAGTACGAAAAGGGCGCTCTGCCCCGCGAGGAGCGCTCCCTTCGGCAGATGCTTTTTGATATTCACGACCTCGCCACAGCTTATTTCCAGGAATACTTTAAATCGTCCGGGAGCGAACCGGAGCAGGTCCGCGAGTATTGGACCGGTGAACGCGGTTTCGATCTGGACCTTGCGGAATCGTTTCAGATCGGCCTGGCGCCGGTGGATGGATCCGAGCTCCGGCGCCGCCTGACCGACCGCAAATTCACTCTGGAGGCCCTGGCCAAGTGCGGTCTTTTTTACCAGCGGGGCAACGGCGACCGTCCGGAGGCCTATCAC
Organism: Opitutia bacterium; assembly: GCA_003566885.1. Lineage (GTDB taxonomy): Bacteria > Verrucomicrobiota > Verrucomicrobiia > Opitutales > T3Sed10-336 > SLOW01. The sequence continues at coordinate 72,870 of PXBO01000048.1, forward strand.
GCTCGCTTCCGGAACCGCCTGATGATCCCGATCCGAGACCATCAGGGGCGGGTGGTGGCTTTCACCGCACGCCAACTCGCCATCACCCCGCCGGACGATCCCACCCGAGAAGCAAAGTACATCAACTCTCCGGAAACGCCGGTTTTCAACAAAGGCCACTTGTTGTTCGGTCTGGACCGGGCGCGCCTGGAAGCCGGAGAAACCAATCCTTTTCTGCTGGTCGAAGGGCAACTCGATGTGATTCGGTGCCACGAACAGGGCATCAAGACGGCGGTGGCCCCGCAGGGCACGGCGATCACGGAAAGCCAACTCGCCCTGATGAAACGCTACGCTCCGACGGTGGAATGCCTCCTCGACGCCGACTCCGCCGGGCAGAAAGCGGCCCTGCGGCTGCTGCCCATGGCGGTGAAAACCGGGCTGGAGGCTCGCTTTCTCACTCTGCCCAAAGGCGAGGATCCCGACACCTACCTGCGCCGCGGGGGCCGAGATGCGTTGGAGAGCCTGCGCCGCGAAAGCGCCTCCCCCCTGCAATTCGCCGTACGGCATTTTTTACCCGACCCCTCAAGCATGAGCGCCGAACGAAAAACCCAGGCGCTGGAGCAAATCTTTGAAATCGTGCGCCAGGCCGAATCCGAAATTACCCGCAGCGAATACCTCCGTTCCCTGGCCCGGCTTACCCGCTTTCCGGAGCCGGCGGTCTTGACCGATTTCGACCGATTTCGACGCCGCCGCCAAAGGCAGGCGCCCAACAGCGCCAAACCGCCGGAGTCCGAACCCCTCGAGTCCAGCCGGCCGGCAAAGCTGAGTACCGCGGTGGAAACTCTGCTTTCGATCTGCCTCCACGACGAACACCTGGGTAAACCGCTCTCGGAAGTGGTGGATCAGGATTGGCTCGACAACGAAAGCACTGCGGGACGCCTGCTAAATCGTGTTCTGGCTGAATTCGAGCACGAGGAGTGGGCCGGGACCGGTCAGATCGACCACCTCGTGGAAACGGACGAGGAACGACACCTCATTTATTCGATCCTTTTCCACAAACCTTATGACGAAACCCCGGAAAAGCTGGCCAACCAGGCTTTGAAGGCCCTGTACCTGGAGCACCTGAATGCAAAAATAAAGAAGATAGAGCTTGAAATCGCCAACAATGAGGAAATACTGGATGATGGTATTGTCTTTTTACAGAGAAAGATCATCGAATTCCGCCAACGCAAGTCCAGTCCTCCGCAGTTAGAAGCCATTTAATCACGCCGACATGCCTCGCAAGAAAAAATCCGCCAGCCAGAAACAGCCATCCGCCTCGGCCGAGCCGCAACAAGTCACTATCAATGAGAAGATCAGGCAACTGATTCGACTCTCGAAGGAACAGGGGTATCTCACTTTCGGAGATATCAATCAGGCCCTTCCCAAGAATGTGGAAAATCCGGAGGAGATCGAGAACATCATCTCCATTCTGGAGAACCTGGAAATCGAAATCCTCGACGCCGACGAAGTCGACAATTACAAGAAGCGCCAGGAAAACACCGAGGAGGAGGAAGTCCGCGCCTCCCAATACGACATTCTGGACGATCCCGTCCGGATGTACCTGAAGCAAATGGGTCAGGTCGCCCTGCTCACCCGCGAGCAGGAAGTCGAGATCTCCAAGCGGATCGAATCCGCCGAGACCAAAGCCCAAAAGGAGCTCTTTTCCGTAGGTCTGGCGAGCGCCTTCATCATCGATCTGGCAAAAAAACTCCTCAATCGCGAGGAACGCTTCGACCGCGTCGTCCTGGATAAAAAAATCGACAGCCGGGAAAACTATTTCAAGAACCTCCCCAAACTGATCGAAACCACCGAACGCGCGGAAGCCAACGCCCAAAGCGCCTGGGACGCAGTGCAGGCGGCCAAGTCGGAGGACGAAGTCAAGAAAGCCTTGACCCGTTTCCGGCGCAATGAAACCGCGTTGAAAAACTCTTTCCGGAAGTTTTGTTTCAAGCTGAAAGTGTTCGAGGAGCTGTTGGAAACCGTGTCCCCCATCGCGCTGGAAATCCACCGGATCAACCACAACCTGGAGGCGGCCCGGAAACCCAAGACCAAAAAAGACAGCCTGATCGATCCGAAGCCGTTGAAAAAGCGTCTGGCCGAAATCGAATCGGAATTCCGCATCGAGCCCGACCGCATGACCCACCTGGTACGCGAAGTCCGCAAAGCCATGCGTGACGCCCACCGGGCGAAGACGGAGATGGTGGAGGCCAACCTTCGCCTGGTGATCAGCATCGCCAAGAAATACACCAATCGCGGTCTATCCTTCCTGGATCTGATTCAGGAGGGAAACATGGGGCTCATGAAAGCGGTGGAAAAGTTCGAGTACCGGCGCGGCTACAAATTCTCCACTTACGCCACCTGGTGGATTCGCCAGGCCATCACCCGGTCGATCGCCGATCAGGCGCGCACCATCCGCATTCCGGTGCACATGATCGAGACGCTCAACAAGGTCATGCAGGTGCAAAAACAGCTGCTGCAGGAATTCGGGCACGAGCCCACCTCCGAAGAGGTGGCCGAAGAGATGCAGTTGCCGGTGGAGCGGGTGCAGGCCATCATGAAAATGGCCCAGCAACCTATCAGCTTGCAAAGTCCGGTCGGCGACGGTGACGACACCAATTTCGGCGATTTTATCGAAGACAAAGGTGCGGAAAATCCCTATGACATGACCGCATTCAGCTTACTGCGGGACAAGATCGTGGATGTCCTGGACAGTCTGACCGAACGCGAGCGCAAGGTGCTCTCGCTGCGCTTCGGTCTGGTCGACGGCTACAGCCGGACCCTGGAGGAGGTCGGACGCCAGTTCAAGGTCACCCGCGAGCGCATCCGCCAGATCGAGGCCAAAGCGCTTCGCAAAATGCGCCATCCCACGCGCATCCGCCAATTGCACGGGTTTTTCGACGCCGACCAGTTGGAGAGCAATCTCAAACAGCTCCGCAACGTCGGCGGCGGCTCCTGAGATGCTCTCCCGTTTCCTGCGGCAGTCCTTGAGACTGGCCCTGCTGACGCTGGCCGGGACCGCTTTTTCGGCCTGTGTCACCGTCTCCGAAACCCGGGAGGAAGATCCGGTTTTGAGCCAGTCCGCCCTGCGGCCGATCGGCCGGGTAATCTGGGTCGACTCGGCGGAAGGGACCGCCGTGATTCAACTGCACCGCGGAGCCAGCCTGACCTCGGAAACCCTGATTTCACGCAACGACGCCCTTTTTGAAACCGGACGCCTGCAGCCTGCGGGCCCGCGGGAGGGTCGCAGCGCGGGCGCGCGGATTCTGGAGGGCCTTCCCAACGCCGGCGACGAAGTGGTGGCGGCCCCCTGATAAGGCCGCCGCCAGGGAAAACGTTTGCCGCTTTACAAACCTTTATTTCGCTCGTAGATTACTTCTACCATGCACTTTGACTACGCTCAACCGGTCGCGTTCTTCCAGAATATGGGCGCACCCCAGATCTTGCTCATCGTTTTTCTTATCCTTCTCCTCTTCGGGGCTAAACGCCTGCCGGAGCTGGCCCGGGGAATGGGAAAGGCATTGCGTGAGTTCAAAAGCGCAACCAAGGATATCGAAGACGATATTCGCTCCGCGTTCGACGACGACGAGCAGAAGGCTTCGAAAAGCAAAAAGCCGGCGGTTTCCGTTCCGGAAAAGACTGAGAAGGCTGAGAAGACCGAAGACGCCAAGCGGCCTCACGACGTTTCTCACTCGGCCTGATTCGGGCCCATATTGTGCTCGCCTACAGGCGACGAGCATCCGAGAAGTCGTGCGCCCGCTTAAGGGGCTCGGCCGAATGGCACTCCTATAAGCCCTCCATCGGGATCGATATCGATATTGAATAGAAAGATCCCTAACCGAACGCCACTCGGGCTCGCCCCGGACACCAGGAGTGTCCGGCAATTTGTTTTGACATTCGTGCCAGCTCAAAAAAGCTGAGATCCGACTCCCGGGACGCCTGTCGAACGGCAAAGCGTCTGGTCCGGGGCAAATTCGGATCCAACTCGATCATGGCAGGAAAGTTTCTCGGCATATTCTCCGAAGATATCGGAATCGACTTAGGCACGGCCAACACACTGGTTTTCGCTAAAGACAGAGGAGTGGTACTCCGGGAACCCAGCGTGGTCGCCATTCACGCCAACACCCGCAAAGTCCTGGCGGTCGGCTCGGAAGCCAAGATGATGCTGGGCCGGACGCCCGGCAACATCATCGCGATCCGTCCGATGAAAGACGGCGTGATCGCGGATTTCGACATCACCGAGGCGATGTTGCGCTATTTCATCAAGAAGGTGCACAACAACGTAAAGGTGATCCCGCCCCGGGTGGTGGTCGCTATTCCTTCCGGCATCACGGAGGTCGAAAAACGCGCGGTAAAAGAGTCGGCCATCCATGCCGGCGCCCGGGAAGTCCTCCTGCTGGAGGAACCGATGGCGGCGGCGATCGGTGTCGGTTTGCCGGTGGAGGAACCCGCCGCCAACATGATCGTCGACATCGGCGGCGGTACCACGGAAGTGGCCATCATTTCGCTCGCCGGCGTCGTTTTTTCAAAAAGCATCCGGGTCGGCGGCGACGAGTTCGACACCGCGATCATCAACTACATGAAGCGCGCCTACAACCTGATGATCGGAGAACGGACGGCGGAGGAGATCAAACTTCGAATCGGTTCGGCCCACCCGCTCGACGACGAGTTGAGCATGGAGGTTAAAGGTCGCGATTCCGTGGCCGGGCTTCCCAAAACCCTGCATGTGAGTTCCCAGGAAATCCGGGAAGCGCTGGCCGATACCGTGAGTTCGATTGTCGAGTTGGTCCGCAACGCGCTGGAACGTTGTCCCCCCGAACTTTCCGCCGACCTGGTGGACAGGGGATTTATCCTCGCCGGAGGGGGCGCCCTCCTGCGCAACCTGGACCGCCTGCTCAGCGAGGCCACCGGGCTGCCTGTCATTGTGGCGGAAGACGCCCTGAGCGCGGTGGCCATCGGGACCGGTGCCGTTCTCGAAGATTTGAATTTCCTGCTTCTCCACGTCACATCGTCCTCAAAATCCTGATTCCAAGCATTGGCCATCAGACGTCTTGTTCCATCCCGGCCATTTTTCGTCCTAGGCGTTGTCATCGCACTATGGCTGGTGTTGCCAGTAATCCTCAAAACCCTGTTGCGAACGGGATTTCATGAGTTGCATGCGCCGGCGGTTCAGGCCGTGTCGGTGATTCGCGACGTGCAGGATTACTGGTCCTACCGGACGCAACCCAAAGACAATCTGATTGAAGCCATCCGGGACCTCGCCCGCCATCGGGCTCACGACGAACTTCGCCTGCAGGAGGCTGAGGCGCTGGAACGCGAGGTGGCCCGACTGGAGGAACTGCTGGAACTCCCCCCTCTTCCCGGCTACCGATTTGAGATCGCCCGGGTCGCGCGACGCGAGACCGGCGCCTGGTGGCAGCGAATCACCATTCGCAAGGGCCGTAATCACGGCCTTTCGGTGGGAGCTCCGGTGGTTTTCAGCGGAGGAGTCGCCGGCAAGATTAGTGAAGTTTACCGGAATACCGCGGTGGTAGAGCTGATATCGAGCCCGGCCTTCCGCCTTTCCGCCCGAATCGAGGGTGACGATCGCCCCATCAGCTACCAGGGCGCTTTGGCACCGCCATTCGCCCCGGCGGTGGGAGTGGCGGAATTCGTTCCGCTGGATATCCGCACCGACTCCTCCAGCACGCCTCGTTTGGTGACTTCAGGCCTGGGAGGCGTCTTTCCCCGGGGGTTGTTCATCGGGGAACTGAATTCGCTGGAGCCCAGTCCCGACGGACTGTTTCAAACCGGCAGAGTGCGTCTTGACCAGAGTCTCAACCGCCTTTACGAGGTCGCGGTGCTCATTCGGGAATCCGAGGAAGGGGATGACCCGCCAACACCATGAGCATCCAGCTGAGAACCGTCGTGCTGATCGGGGTCGGAGTGTTGTTTCTCCTGCTCCTGGCCGAGACCAACCACCATCTGGCGTTTTTCAACCTCCATATTTACGCCGCCGGTCTTCTGCTGGCCTTCCCGCTGCTGCGCCTCCGTTACAAGCAGGGCCTGATTTTCGTCTGTCTGATCGCCTTTTTCCACGACACCATGGCCCCTCTGCCTTTCGGAGTCAGTTTTGTCCCGTTTTTGCTGGCGCACACCGGCACCTATGTTCTCCGTTCGCATTTTCAGCGGGAGGAATCCACTGCGGTTGTCGTCTTCGCACTGCTGCTCAACACCCTTCTCTTCCTCGGATTCGCCCTTCGCGGCGTGGGAGAGGCTCCCCTGCCCGGCCTGTACTGGCAAAGGGTACTCGTCGATGGAATCCTGTCGCAGGTGGTGGTGATTTTTATCGCTGGATGGTATTTTTCACTGCAAGATACGGCTTTACGATTCTTCGGAATTTTTCTTGATCAGGAACAACGCCAGGCAGGTTGAAACGGCCCTGCCAGCACGTGATGAACCAGCTTCTGGAAAGCCATAAAAACTACAATCCGCGCCTGCGGCTTTTTTACGGCGTGGTGGTCGTCCTCATCCTGGTCCTGCTCGGCGGCCTGACCTACCGGCAGCTCATCATCGGCACCCTGTACAGCGACCGTGAAGAGTTGCAGAACCTGCGCCGCATCCTGGTTCCCGGGCCACGCGGGAACATTTTCGACCGCAACGGTGAATTGCTGGTGGGCAACCGCCCACGGTTCGCGGCGGTGGTCTACCTGGCGGAACTGAGACAGGAGTTTCGGCAGGAATTTCGCGATCTGAGGAGGCCTTACATCGAACAGGACATTCCCACCACCGGCATTCCCCTCCCCAGCATGGCGCGCGCGGCGGTCGTCCAACGCTACCTCGACCAGATCAACGAACTCCTGGGTCGCGACGAGCAAGTCGACTCGCGGTTGCTGGAGAGGCACTTGCGGCAACAACTGATTCTTCCCTTTTTTCTGGTCAACGACCTGTCCCCGGAAGAATACGCCCGGTTGCTGGAGCAGGTTCCTATCGGCTCTCCCATCCAGGTTTACAGTTCGAGCGTTCGCCACTACCCGCATGGCTCGGCCGCGGCCCACGTGCTGGGGTACGTCGGTTCAACTCTGGAAATTCCTGAGGAGGGAGTTCCGGGCGAACGGCTCATGACGTTCAATATTCGCGGCAGCATCGGACGCGACGGGCTGGAACGGTCCATGGATGACCGCATCCAGGGACAGACCGGAGGTGAAATCTGGGTGGTGGATCCGGACGGCTTTCAGTTCAAACGCATCGAGCGGAAGCGTTCGGTGCAGGGCGAAGACGTCGTCAGCAGCCTGGATATTCGTCTGCAGAAGCGTATGGAGGATCTGCTGGGAAGCTACACCGCCACCGCGGTGGCGCTCGATCCCCGGAACGGCGAGGTTCTTGCCCTGGCCACCAGCCCGGGCTACGACCTCAACGATTTCACTCCCTCCCTGCCGGGCACGGTCGTGACGGAGATCACGGAAACCCAGGCCTGGACGAACCGCGCTTTGCAGGGGTTGTACCCGCCGGGATCAACCTTCAAGATGATCACCGCCATGGCGGCGCTGCGCTCCGGGGTTGTGGATGCCCGCACCACCTCCTTTTGCCGCGGTTCCCATCAGGTGTCCGGCCGCACGTTTCATTGTCACAATCGCGCCGGACACGGAGAAGTCGACCTGGTGCGGGCCTTGAGCGTGAGCTGCAACGTCTATTTCTACGAGCACGGCGTAAGTGCGGGAATCGAATCGATCGCGGCCGAGGCACGCCGCTTCGGGCTGCATGAGCAAACCGGCATCGAACTGCCCTTTGAAGCGCGCGCCATGCTGGTCGGCACTCCTGAATGGAAGCGCAGGGTGCACGGCACCGCCTGGTTTCCCGGCGACACCGCCAATGTCTCGATCGGCCAGGGCGACGTCCGCAGCACCCCCCTGCAAATGGCCGTCATGACCGCCGCCCTGGCAACCCGCCGCGAATCGGTGCGCCCCACCATTCTCCTGAACGGGAATCGCAACCGAACCCACGGATTCCGGCCGCTGGAGATCGAAGACGCCCATTACGAATTAATCATCCGCGGCATGATCGACGCCGTTGAATCGGGGACCGCGCGCAGCGTTCGTCTGCCGGGAGTGTCCATCGCTGGCAAAACCGGTACGGCCCAAGTGCCAACCCGCGAAGGCCGGCTGAATATGGCGTGGTTCGTCGGATTCGCCCCGGTGGAGAATCCCGAAATCGCCATCGCGGTTCTGGTCGAAGGCACCGATCCCAACGACAATTTCGCCGGCGGTTCCACCGCCGGACCCATCGCCCGCGAAGTATTCCGGGAGTATTTCTCGAATCGCGAGCCGGAACCCCTGGCGCAATCCCAACGATGAAGAACGGACATGACGATGCCTGCGTGTCGGACGGGGAGATCGATTACGGTTCGCTTCGGGTTTTGCAGGAGAAAATCGGCTACACCTTCAGCGACCTCGACCTGCTGCGGCAAGCGGTCACCCATCCCTCCTGCCAACCGGATACCCCCGAAGCGGTTCGGTCGAACAATCAGCGCCTGGAGTTCCTGGGAGACTCGGTTCTCAGCCTGGTTCTTTCCGAACAACTGTTTCGACGATTCTCCGACCTTCGTGAAGGACAACTGAGCCGCTACCGCTCGAACCTGGTTCGCGGCCCCGTTCTCAGCGACCTGGCACGGCAAATGCGCATCGGCGATCACCTGCAATTGGGCCGGGGCGAAGTCGAAACCGGCGGTCGCGATCGGGACAATCTGCTGGAGGACGCGCTCGAAGCGCTTCTCGGAGCGATTTTCATCGACGGAGGATTCAACGCCGCCAAAAGCGTGGCGCTTCGCTGGTATGCGGATTTGGAGGCCCGCCTGGAAGAAGCGGAGGGCGTCGACAATCCCAAGGGTCGCTTGCAGGAGGCGATTCAAGCCGAATACCCCGGTGAAGGGCCGGAATACCGCACCCTCTCCGAAGAAGGCCCCTCCCACCAACGCAGCTTCGAAGTCGAAGTCAGCTTTCGCAACCGACCGCTGGCCCGCGGCAGAGGCGCCTCCAAGAAGGAAGCCGAATCGCGCGCGGCGAACTCCGCCTTGCAGCAGTGGACCGAAAACTCCGCAACGCAAAGCTGAACCGGTTTTTCGGCCCGGATTCTTTCGGCACCGGCGATCGCCTCAGATTGAGACAAACCGGCTTGCCCGCGGGTCGTGCGGAAATAGGGTGACGTTGCCTGAACACCATGCCGTCCACTACCGGAAAGAGTAATCACACTGCAACCGCTGTCCCGCTGACCGGACATACCGGGGTTATCCCGGCGGCATCCCCCGCGGTGATCGCTCGCCTGCTGCGGGAGGAGGCCGGAAAACTTTTTCTCGTGCTCTGCGCCGACCTGCCGACGGCCGAACGCCAGGGAGAAGCGCTCGACTCGATTTTGGCACTGATCGCGCCGGAACAAAAGCCCCGGACCGTTCTGCTGCCGCCCGGCGATGACGAGGGCGGCCGCGACCAGGAAACGGACGCCGATCGCCTGCAAGTGTTCAACCTCTTGCGGGAGCACCTCGACCGGAAATCGCCCGACCCGCTGATCGTGGTGACCACCCCGACCGCCGTTCTGGGGCCGGCGCCGGATCCAGCGTTTCTGAAAAGCACCGAAATCCGTATTGTCGCCGGAGATGAGGTTCCCTTCGAAGGCTTCGTGGAAACCCTTCGTCAACTCGATTACGATTCCGAAACGGTTTGCGAGAGCCCGGGACAATACGCGGTCCGCGGAGGCATCATCGACGTTTATCCGCTGGCCGCCGACACCCCCTATCGCATTGATTTTTTCGGAGACACGGTGGAGGACATCCGGGCGTTCGATCCGGCCGATCAACGTTCGGGAGAAAGTTCTCCGTCCATCCTGATCTCTCCAGCGCTCCCCCGGCTTCTCCGCGAAAAGCCGGCGCAAACCACCGCCTACCTCGGTGAATCCACCACCTGGATACTGCTTCACCCGGAAACGTGGGGAAAAGCGTCCATCGAAAACGCCAAGGACGCTTCTTTGACCGCCGACCTGCTGGCCTCCCGCCGGGAGTTCACCGACACCTGGCACATCGTCAGTGATCTGGACCTCCCGGCCGACCTTCCAGCCACCTCCGGTCCGCGTCGTGAATGGAAAACCGAAGCCCTTGACACCCACCGGCAGACTCGCGAATGGGACGGCTCTGTGAGCGACGTCCGGGCGGGCGAAGACGAAGCGCGGCGCCGTTTTTTTGAACAGCTTTCCGACTGGCGTCGCGAAGACTTTTCGGTCGCCCTCTTCACCAACAACGAAGGCGAGGAGTCCCGCTTGCGGGAGATCCTGGAGGAATGGGGTCTGCTGAAGGCCGTGGACCCGGTTTTCGTGCGAGGCGGGCTCGGCGAAGGGTTTCTTCTGCGTGGCGCCTGGAGTCCCGCCGGCGAAGGCAAGCCATCCTCCGCCGGGTTGGTGGCGGTGTCGGACAGCGAAATCTTTGGCCGCTACCGGCGTCGTCGGCCGCTGCGGACCAACCGCAAGCGCGTCCAACGCACCCAGGTCGAACACCTGCTCGACTTTTCGGAACTTGGCGAAGGCGACTACCTGGTGCATCTGCAACACGGGATCTGCCGTTTTCGGGGAATCAATCCGATCGTCTCCCGCGGGGAGCGCCGGGAAATGATTTCCGTCGAGTTCGCGGACGAGGTCACTCTGCACGTTCCCTTTCATGAATCACACCTCCTGACCCGTTACGTCGGGCTGTCCAAGGCCCGCCCGCCGCTCGGACGAATCGGTTCGGGAAGCTGGGAGAAGACGCGGCGCGCCGCGGAAAAAGCCACCCTCGATTTTGCCGCCGAATTGCTGCGCACCCAGGCCCTGCGGGATAGCCGGGACGGGATTTCCTATCCTCCGGACGATTCCTGGCAGAAGGAGTTCGAGGCGGCGTTTCTCTACACCGAAACCCGTGACCAACTGCGGGCGGCCGCCGAGTGCAAGGCGGACATGGAAAAGGCTCGTCCAATGGACCGCCTGCTCTGTGGGGACGTTGGTTTTGGAAAAACGGAGGTCGCGATGCGCGCCGCCTTCAAGGCCGCCATGGGCGGAAAACAAGTCGCCGTGCTGGTCCCGACCACGGTGCTGGCTCAGCAGCACTTGCAGAGTTTCCGCGAGCGCATGGCGGATTATCCGGTGATCGTGGACATGCTCAGCCGGTTTCGCACCCGGGCCAATCAGAAATCGGTGATCCAGGCGCTTTCCCAGGGGAAAATCGACATCATCATCGGAACGCACCGGCTGCTGAGCGCCGATGTTCGCTTCCGCGACCTCGGCATGGTCGTCATTGATGAAGAACACCGCTTCGGACTGAGGCAAAAGGAGCAGTTGAAAAAGATCCGGGAGTCGGTGGAGGTCCTTTCGATGAGCGCCACTCCCATCCCCCGCACGCTTTACCTCGCACTTTCCGGCGCGCGTGACCTGAGCGTCATCGAAACGCCTCCGGCCGATCGCCTGCCGATACGGACCATCGTGCGAAATTACGACCCGAATTTGATTGCCGACGCCATTCGATTCGAGCTGCGACGCGGCGGGCAGGTATTCTACCTGCACAACCGGGTGGACACCATCGAATCCGTGGCCGCCCGGCTGCAAGACCTCGTCCCCGAAGCCACTTTCTCGGTCGGCCACGGTCAGTTGGGGGAAGGACAGTTGGAGCGGGTCATGACCGATTTCACGGCCGGGCGCTACGACGTGCTGGTTTCCACCACCATTATCGAGTCGGGGTTGGACATTCCCAACTGCAACACCCTGATCGTGGAAACCGCCGATCGTTTCGGCCTATCACAACTTTACCAGCTGCGCGGAAGGGTCGGCCGGTTCAAACAACAGGCTTACGCCTACCTGCTCCTTCACCGGCACGGACGGGTGCACGAGATCGCGCGCAAAAGACTGGCCGCCCTGCGGCAGCACAATCAACTCGGAGCCGGCTTCAAAATCGCCATGCGGGACCTGGAACTGCGAGGGGCAGGCAACCTGTTGGGCGCGAAGCAAAGCGGACATATCGCGGGCGTGGGTTTCGACCTGTATTGCCAACTCCTGCGTCAGAGTATCGCCCGCCTCAAGGGAGACGACACCGCCGCCGCCATTCGCGCCACCCTGAGGATAGATTTCATTCACACCGGCGAAGGCCGGGCCGAAAAGACATTGACCGCCGACCGCTTCGGCGCGTTGAAGGAAGTGGAACGCCAACAGGGAAGCTGCCCGCCGATCGAAGCGAGAATCCCGGAGGAATATATCGGTGAGATGCGTCTGCGCCTCGACACTTATCGCCGCCTGGCCATGGCGGCGACCCCGCAGGAAGTCGACGCACTCCGGGCCGAGTTGACCGATCGCTTCGGTCGCCCTCCCCCGGCAACCGAAGCCCTGGTCCGCGCTTCGACTATTCGCTGTCTGGCCGAACAAAAAGGAATACTCGCGGTCGAAACAGAGGGGAATCGCCTGAAATGTCTGCGCGCAACGGGCAAGGAGAACGACTACCTTCAGGTAGGCAATCGCTTTCCCCGCTTGACCCGCCAAAAGGCACTGCCAAGACTCGGCGAGATCGCCGAGTTTTTAAAACGTATCTGACACTCATTCATGCTCTGCAACTCCGATTCACTCTCAAGCCACTTCCGCCGTTCCTCCGTGGGGATCGTGCTGGCGCACCTGCTGCTCACAGTGCAGGCGGGGGGACAACCGGCGGCATTGCTCCCCCGGGACAACGTTCAGGTGGACAACGCCATTGCGGTAGTGGTGGAGGATCAGGTCATCACCTACCAGGACGTGCGAAACGAAGCCGCGCGGCTGGCGGATCAGGTCCGCAGGACCAGCCGCAACGCCGCGGAATTCCAACAACGCATGCAGGAGCTGGAAAGTGAAATCATCCAGGGCAAAATTGACCGCATACTAATCATAAAGGCCTTTGAAGACAAAGGCATGCAGATTCCTCCCAGTTTTATCGACAACGAGATCAACGAGATCCTGGTGCGCGATTTTGATGGAGACCGCAGCCGGTTGCTGGCCTACCTGCGGGAAAATGGAATGTCCCGGAGCGACTTCCGCCAGGAGACACGCAAAGAGATCATCCTCCGCTACATGAGGAGCCAGATGCGCCAATCCGAAGCCGTGGTCAGTCCGGTGCGCATTGAGGAATACTACCGGGAGAACCCGGAACGCTTTCACCGGGATGCGGCGGTGCATCTCCGCATGATTCAACTCGGCGGACCCGACTCCCGCCAGACGGCCGCCCAACTCATCGCGGAATTGGAGGAAGGCGCTGATTTTGCCGAATTGGCCCGCGAGCACAGTCGCTACCGACGCCAACAGGGAGGAAGCTGGGGCTGGGACAATATGTCGAACCTGCGGGAAGACTGGAGGGAAATCGTCGCTTCTCTCGCTCCCGGCGAACACAGCTCCCCGATCGACGCGGGCCCCGGCGATATCTTCATCCTTTACGTCGAAGACCGGCGCGAAGCCGGAGTAGCGCCCCTGCGGGAGGTTCGCGAAGAAATTGAAGAGATACTGGTGAACCGGATGGCGCGCGAAGCCCAGGAACGATGGCTGGAACGCCTGCGGCGTGACGCCTACGTGCGCTATTACTAACCGGTTCGAGTCAACCCGGACCGAGTGATCGCAGCTCCTGTATCTGAAATAAGAGGATGAGCTTGAATGAGATATCTATTCAGGCGAACACCCTGCGATCAGGGGAAGCACTGGCGATTTTCCAGTTGACACCCCCTGCCATTCCCTGTGAATTTCACCTTTTTTCCTGTTGCCTCCCTAGCTCAATTGGCAGAGCAGTTGACTCTTAATCAATTGGTTCCGGGTTCGAGTCCCGGGGGGGGTACCAGCCGCCGGCGTAGCTCAATTGGCAGAGCAACTGATTTGTAATC
>PXBO01000001.1 GCA_003566885.1 Opitutia bacterium
CGGTCGACCCGGCCCTGGCGATCGCCAACCGCTTCGGAAAACTGGCCGAGGCGTAGGGTTGGGGAGCATTTCCTTACGGCCGACCCTTGGCTTGGCCGCAACGGAAAAGCCAAACGCAGGCATCGGACTGCGAGAACGGTCATTGCCTCACGCCGAATCTTTGGCTAGGCTTGGAAGCCATGCGTTCTCTCACACCCACGATTTCGCGGCTGGGGATCCTCTCGCTGGTCGCCATGCTGAGTTTCTTCCACCCCCTGCCCGCCGAGGAGGACCGCCTCCTGATTCGCTGGTTATTCGAGGAAGATGGAGGCGACACCGTGACCGATGTCTCCGGCAACGGTCTCGACGGCGTGTTGGGCGGGGAACGGATCGACACCCCCACCGGCCGAGGCGTCTATCTCGACGGCGTCTCCTCAAGCATCATCCATGTCGACCTGCCGGAGAACCAACGCTTTGGGAAGGACTCGTGGAGCTTCACCGCCTGGATCAAACCGACCCGGTTCAGTATCGATGCCGCCCAGAACGAACGCCGCCTGTTCTCCTTCGGCGTCTATCCGGACGCCAACCTGGTGTTGAATCTGTCCGGCAACGGGGACTTCACCAGCTACTTCTGCTACCGGGATGAGGACGGTAATATCCGTGCCACCGGAGCCAGCGCGCCCCTGCGCCTGGAGCTCGACCAGTGGGCACACGTTGCCGCAGTCACCGACCGTGAAGATGGAAAAATCCACCTCTTTATCAATGGCGTGACCGGTCACGGCCATGCTTTCCCGGAGAACTTTGACGGCGACTTCTCTCTCGGCAGCCGGCTTACGGTGGGCAGTTCCTGGCAGAATTACCAGGGGGGCATCGACCGGGTCAGCCTCTACCGGCGCGCCTTGTCCCGCGACGAAGTCCGGGCGGAATTCACCGCCGGACGGGAAACTTTCGAAGTCGAGTTATCCCCTGTTTTGCAGCGCGAGGAGGTCGCGGCGACCCTGTCGAATATCGCCGCCGCCTGGCGCGCCGGAGACTTCGAGAAGGCGCGGGCCATGCTGGCGGAGCCTCTCAACGACGCCTCCATCCCGGCGCACTACCGCAGCCAGGTGCACTTGCGCATTGCCCAGAGCCATGCGGCGGAGGGCAATCTGGAAGCCGCCCGTGCGGAATACCGGGCCATCGCCGACAATCAGGCGTACCCGGAAGTTCACCGCTACGAAGCAAGTGAACGGGCGCGCGAACTGGAACGCGAGGCCCGGGGTCTGCCGGCGCACGACCCGGCTCTCTCGCGCACCGACATTCCCGTCATCGAATCGTTTGCCGCCGAGGTATTCGTCTCACCCGACGGCAATGACGATCACGACGGCAGTCGCGGGCGGCCTTTCGCGACCTTGAGCCGCGCGCGAGACGAGGTCCGAGAGCTCAAAGCAACGGGCGTCGGGGGAGCGATTGCCGTGACATTTCTGCCGGGAACCTACCCCATGCTCAAGACCCTGGAACTCACCTCGCAAGATTCGGGCACCGATGGCGCGCCGGTGGTTTATCGGGCCGAGGAAATGGGTCAGGCAACCCTTTACGGCGGCGCGCGGCTCTCCGGTTTCGTTCCGGTCACCGATCCGGCCATTCTCGACCGGCTTCCCGCAAACAGCCGGGGAAAAGTGTATCAGACCGACCTTTCCGGGCAGGGCATCGAAGACTACGGGGAACTGCGAGTCCGAGGATTCGGGCAGCCTCCCGCGCCGCCCACGCTCGAACTCTATTTCGACGGTCAGCCCATGACTCTGGCCCGCTGGCCCAACGAAGGATTCGTTGAAATCAGGGAATTGCTCGAACCCGGTTCCCGGGAGCAGGGCACGCCCTCCGTCATCGGCTATCTCGATGATCGCCACGAAAGGTGGACGCAAGCCGAGGACCCGTGGCTCTTCGGCTATTTTCACTTCCTCTGGGCCGATGCCACCGCGCGTATTGAGCATATTGATACCGAGAAAAAGACTATTACCACCTCTGAACCCTACGACTACGGCGGGCGCGGCATGGCGAACGAGCAGGGCATCATCTACTACGCGTTCAACCTCCTCGAGGAAATCGAACGACCCGGCGAATGGTACCTGAACCGCGACACGGGGATCCTTTACTTCTACCCGCCCTCCGACCCGGAACACGCCACCATCGAAATCGGCGTGCTCGATTCACCGATGATTACCATGGACGGCGTCACGGATGTTCGCCTCGAAGGGCTGGACTTCGACCTCGCGCGCCACAACGGAATCGTCATTACCAACAGTTTCCGTTGCCTGGTGGCCGGTTCGACCGTTCAACGGATGGCCGGCAACGGCATTTCCATCCACGGCGGCCGGGAGAACGGCATCTTCGGTTGCCATATTCACACCATCGGACGCCGTGCCACCGAGGTGATCGGCGGCGTGAGGGCAACCCTCGAACCCGGCCGGCACTTCGTGGAGAACTGTCGCATTCACGATTTCGGCCGTATCGACCGCACCTACACCCCGGCGATTCAACTCGAAGGCGTCGGAAACCGTGTCGCCCACAATCTCATGTTCAACGGCCCGAGCAGTGTGATGCGCATCGAAGGCAACGACCACCTGGTGGAATTCAATGACATCCGCGACGCGGTCACCGAGTCCGACGATCAGGGCGCCATCGACATGTTCCGCAACGCGACCTACCGCGGCGGCGTGTTTCGCTACAACAGCTTTCGGGATATCGGCAAGACGGGAGATGAGCCTGCGGTCCACGGGCAGGCTGCCGTCCGCTTCGACGACGCCATCAGCGGCATGCTGGTCTACGGCAACCTTTTCGTCCGTAGCTCCAACGGCAACTTTGGCGCCGTCCAGATGAACAGCGGCCGCGACAACATCATGGACAACAATATCTTCATCGACAACGCAAGTGGCGTGAGCGGCGGATGGAACCGAAACAATCACGTCTGGCGAATGCTCCGCGAAAACCCCGAGCAAGCCGGCTTCTTCACCAACGACCTCTACCTCGAACGCTACCCCGAAATCGCCGGCATGCTCGAGGATCCCGCCGTCAATCACGTCTGGCGAAACCTCTTTATCCGGTGCGGCCAAATCACGACCGGCAACCTCGCCAATCTCGATCTCCTGCAGAACGCCGAGTTCGACGCCGATCCCGGCTTCGTGGGCCCGGATGATTACCGTCTCCGTCCCGACTCTCCCGTGTTCGAGCAAATCGGCTTTCGCAACCTCCCGCTCGACCAGGCCGGCCTCTACGACCATCCCCTCCGGGCCTCCGCGGAAGAACCCAATCGATAAACCCGACCTCAGCGCGCCAAATCAACCGGGAGCCACCAGTTGGCGGATCGTTCCGTCCTGCTTGTTCAGGAGGAACACCCCCTCCGACGGTCCCGTGCCGAAGCGGAGGTCCGTTCGCGAAGCCGGTTCTCGTCCCTGCTCGATGTTTTTCTCGCGGATGATCTGCAGAAAGGTCTTCGACGCTCCACCGTCGCGCAGGAGAATTCGGCCGATACCGTCCGTTCCGCCTTCCGGAAGGTCGTCGGCGTCAAAGTACAGGATTTCCCCGTTGACCATATCGCCGAAAAGGGCCTTTCCGGACAATTCGGGAATCTCTTCGGAGCGATAGACATGGACCCCCGTTACCGCAACCCGGGCGGCCATCAGGGGATCGTATCGACCGTATTCCACTACTGGATACGTGATGTCGGGATCGCTGCGGGGTTCGTCAACATGAACTCCGGACCGGCTTTCGAAACGGTAGCTCCCCTCCCATTCGTTCGATCCCGGGTTCATCGATCATCAGCATCATGCGCGCGGGCTCTCCATCGGCGTCCGGCACCAACGCGAACTCGATGATGTCGACGACAATCAGCCCTTCCTCCGTCTCGATGCTCCCGGGAAAAGGGTTGTTGGTCGTTTGGGCGAATGCTGACGCCGCCAACGAAAAAGCCGCAGCCGTCGCCAGGGCTGTCGCACGGAAAATAGCATGTGTGGTCATCGTGTAAATCATTCTGGACCCGGCGCTTCGCCCCCCTAATACGTTGGATCCTGAGTTCCAAGCCGAAAGCGCGTGATTCGAGACCACGAGAATGCCTTGAAAAGGCTGGTCAGTCAAGCGACCCCAAAACTGTGATCGCGGGTTGTGTCGGAATTCATAACCTTTTATCCCACGGGTATGCGCTATTCGAGTTGACTAATGGGCGTGTAATCCCCATTTTCAACGCATTCGCGGTTTACGCATCAAACAAGGGAGCGCTGTCATGAAATTTTTGTATTTTAAGGTCCTCGTTGTGACCATCGCGGTCTCTTCGTTCTCCTGCGTCGGTCCGTCGGAGCAACACCAGAGCGCTTCAGGCGGACAATCCATTCACAACTACAGGGTTGCGGGAATCGATGGCTCCACGATCGACCTGAATGACTTTAAGGGAAAAAAGATCCTTATCGTCAATGTTGCTTCCAGATGCGGGTTCACCCGGCAATACGAAGGTCTCGAGGCGTTGTACAGTGAACATAAGGACAAGCTCGTCGTGATCGGTTTTCCCTCGAACAGTTTTCGGCAGGAACTCGAAACGAACGAAGAGATTATTGAATTCTGTCAACGCGAATTCGGGGTCACTTTTCCGCTTACCGATCCGGTGTCGGTCCGGGGCGATGACCAGCACGAGGTATTCAAGTGGCTGACTGACGAATCGCTCAACGGATGGAACACCACCGAACCACAGTGGAATTTCTACAAGTACCTCATCAACGAAGAAGGCGAACTGACCCACATGTTCCCTTCGCAGACGGAACCGACAAGTGAAGAAATCGTGAGTTTGTTGTAGAGGTACACCGCAAGAAAAGCCGATTTCTTCAAAAGCAATGTCCCTGTCCCTTCCAGGCTACGGCACGGGATCTCCCGGGAGCTGGCCTGGCGGGTTGGGGGGAGAATAATCCGGGGCGTTCGCTCCGCCGTCCTCCGGGCTATCAGTCGGGAACAGACTGTCCGTATCGTTGCCGCGGTCCCGACTGCTACTGCTGCCGCTACTGCTAAGGCAGCCTGTGAGCAGCCCCGCCAGAATCAAAAAGACACCGGCCAGAAGCACGGGGGAGTTTTTACAGGTCAATTTTCGCTTCATATCCGATCGGTCCCCTTCAATCCGGCCGCCTCGAATCGTTCAATCCGGATCCGGCAAGCCGCTTTATCGGTTGTTTTTTGCATCTGATTAAATCCTTTCGTAACGCACCCTCCCGGATGCCGATTCAAACCTTGGTTATCTTAAAACGGCGTTTTTCGTCCGCCGAATACCTTAATTCTATCTATCTGAAAAGAAAGTGGCCCTCCTCGCGCTCATCCGGATCCGGCCCTTCTTCGTCATGAAAAATCAACTCGTAAAGCCCGTTATTGGCGGATTCGAAAGTGAGAACGAGTTCATCCTTAAGCAACTGATCGGGTTGGCCGATCGGAGCAAGGCGTAATTCCAGCTTGGAGCTTTGACGATCAAGAACCTCATAACGATAGGTCCCTTCTTCGTCGAAGGCCGGTATCGCAAGCTGATTGTCCTCACCAAAGACAAGGACATACATTACCACGTCGCCGTCTCCATCAGGCGCATTGACCGCCAGCAACAATTCCAGTCCCGGCTCGAAATCCGCCTTATCCAGGCGAAACGCCATCACGTCGTTTTTCGAATGGTGAAACCAGCGCACCCAGGCGTCCGGAACCTGCTCCCCGTTTTCTTCCCGATAACTGCTGAACCACTGACGGGTCGGAAACTCCGGCGAGTCTTCGTAAAAGAAAAACCACCCGACCTCGTGAACATAAACAAACGGATAAGTCGCCTCCGTCAGGTACGTCCATCGCTGCTGACTGTGCCGCCAGAACCAGCCGGTGCCCGACCAATAGAGCCATCCGTGTTGATTGTGGAACAGCCAGCCTACGCGCGTCTCCACATCAAAACCTGAAGCAAAGGCAAACGTGCCAAGCCAGGGTGAAGTAATTTGATTACCAGCGTACACATTGTCCGGTGCTTCGAGGTCGAAGAACTCGGCGACTCTTTCTTCCGGAGTGCGCAGATCGACATCTCCGTTATCACCGTCCTCGACTTCCTCCTGGATCGACGCGGTATTGCGCAGGTTGTGACGAAACTTCGGCCAGGGGGAATCCGCAAGCGGTTGGTCGCCGTTGAGTGCATAGACAAAGCCGTCCGAGGACCCGAAGTATACCACCCCATCGGGCCCGATCGCCGGGGAGGATCGGACCCACCCGTTCCAGCCGGTTCCGAATGCCCACTCCTCTTCGCCCGTTACGCTGTCGAGTGCATAAAGGTGTCGGTCATGGGAGCCGATGTAAATCGATCCGCCGGCACCGATCGCCGGGGAGGATTCTTCGACGATATGGCCGAGTTCGGACGCCCAGATGACCTCGCCGCTTTCACCGTCAAACGCATAGACGTGCTTGTCGTCGGAACCGACGTAAACGATGCCATCGGCTCCGATGGCAGGGGAGGAGAAAACGCCGTGGCCGGTCCGGTACGCCCACAGCTCCGCCCCGGTTGCTGCATCGATAGCATAAATATGCCTGTCTCCTGAGCCGATGTACACCGTTCCTTGGCCATCGAGTGCGGGCGACGATTTGACATTGGAGCCTGTCGCGAACGACCAGCGTTCTTCGCCGGACTGACCATCGACTGCATATACATGAAGATCCCATGAACCGAAATAGACCGTTCCGTCGGCTCCGACCGCCGGAGAAGACACGACCGGGCCGCCGGTCTCAAAGGCCCACAATTTATCACCGGACACACTATCCAGTGCATACAGATTGTGGTCATAGGATCCGATGTAAATGGCCCCGCCCGAACCCAGCGACGGAGACGACATGATCGAACCGCCGGTCTCGAACGCCCAGAGCGAATCACCGGTTTCTCCATCAATCGCATAGACATTATTATTATGGGATCCTACGTAGACCGTGCCATTGGGGCCGATCGCCGGTGAGGAAGTCACAGACCCTCCAGTCTGGAATGCCCACCGCTCCTTGCCCGTCTCCGCGTCGAGCGCATAGAGGTGCCCGTCACGGGAACCAATGTAAACCGTGCCGTCGGGTCCGATCGCCGGGGAAGACTCAACCCCGCCGCCCGTTTCGAATGCCCACTTCAGGGTTCCGGGTGCGGCATAACTGGCCGAGCGATGGTTTTCCCAGAGGGGAGCAGTGAAACCGCTTGCGTCTTCGCGGAAATAGATAGTGAACTCCTCGGCGGTATAACGAAAGGGGTCACTCCAGTGGGAAGGTGCATTACCTTCGTATACCACCGCAGTGAGACTGGAGCAACCCTGGAAAGCCGCCCCACCGAGCGAATTCAGTGCCGCGGGAAGGTTCACCCGGGTTAGCCCGGTGCATCCAAGAAACGCGTACTGCCCGATTGAGGTGATGGTTTCCGGAAAATGAATTTCGGTGAGGTTGCTCGCTCCTTCAAAAGCCCCGGGTGCTATCGAGGTGACCCCGTCCGGAACGCTGTAAGCGGTCGCCTCCCTTCCCGCGGGATACTGCAGAAGTTCGGTGCGGTCGGCATTGAACAGGACTCCGGAAACCGAACGATAATGAGTGTGACCGCGCACGACTTCGATTTCGCGCAGGTTTGGAGAATTGCCGAGCGCCCGATTAGCCACCCCGGTTACCTGTCCCGGAATGCGGAACGTCGTCAGGTTGGGGCTTCCGTAAAACGAGGATCTCGTCATGAAGCTTATGTTCTCGGGAAAGGTAAAGGTGGAATCCGTGCGGCCGATGGGATAAAGAATTAGACCATAAGAGGAGGACTGGGTGTCGATCAATGAACCGGAAGACGTGGTGTAGCGAAGATTCTCCGAATCGACATTAATTCGGGTGAGACTCGTCAGACCCAAAAACGCCGAGCTGTTGATGAAATACGCGCTTGCCGGAATAGAGATTTCGACAAGATTCGTGGCGAAATAAAACGCGTTGGCCACAATATGAGTGACCCCGTCCGGGATCTTGTAGGACGTGTCCGGCTTAGCGGGCGGGTAGACGATGAGGGCAGTCTTGTTCCCATTGAACAAGACCCCTGAAACGCCGGCGAACACGGTATTCTCCGCATGAACTTCTATGGACTCCAGGTTCGTGCAACCGCGAAACGCTTCCGATCCCAGGTCGTTCACGTTTCGAGGGATCGCAACCGAAACCAGCCCGGTGCAGTCCTCAAAAGCGCTGCTTCCGATAGTACGAAGACTGTCCGGAAGGCTGACGGCGGGAAGATTCCGGCACCCCATAAATGCGGCCGCATGTATGAATACCAACCCCTCGGGGAAATTCACGTCTGTTAGATTCCGGCAATCCTTGAAGGCCCCTACTCCGATCGAGTTAACGCTTTCGCCGATAGAGACATCTCTCAAAGAAATGCATTTTTCAAAGGCCCAATCGCCGATTCGCTCAACGCTGTCCGGAATATCGACCGAAGTCAGGCTGACGCAATTTCGAAAGGCTGCAGTACCGATCCCGTGGAGATCCTCGGGGAGTTCTATGTTTTCAAGACTGATACAATCGTAGAAGACGTGGGAGCTGATGGTACGAATTCCCGCCGGAATATTGATCTCTCTCAGCTCGACGCACCGGTAGAAGGCGCCTTGATCGAGGGTGGTCAGTCGTTCGGGCAACTCCACCACGGTCAGGCTGTGGCATTCCGCGAAAGCAAGAGGCCATATGGCGCTTACATTTTCCCCGATGGACAGGTCGCTCAGGCTGGTGCAGTGTGAAAACGCCCGCGTGGAAATCGACGAAACTCCGTTTCCAATGGACACACTGACCAGATTGGTGCAATCGCGAAACGCGGAATCACCGAGCGTCGTAACGCTATCGGGAATCTCCACGCTCGTCAGAGCGACGCAATTTTGAAAGGCCGAATTCCTGATCGCGGTGACTCCGTTTCCCAGGTCCAGATCGACCAGGTTCGTGCAATCCGCGAAGGCCTGTTCGTTGATGAAGCGAAGGCTATCCGGAAGGCTCACCCTGGCGAGCGCGGTGCAACCACGAAATGCTTCCCCACCGATATTGCCAACGCTGTTGCCAAAAACAACTTCGCGCAGATTCGTGGCATCCGCAAACGCTCGCTGCCCGATCACCGTAACGCTGTCCGGAATGGTCACGGAAGTCACATAGCTGTTCCTTTCGAAGGCTCGGGTTCCAATCACGACCACAGGATACCCCTCCAGAGTGGACGGAATAAAAACCTCTCCGCCTGGTCCGTAGTATTTGGTAATCCACACCTCTCCCCCACTGACGGTGTAGTCGAATGAATCGGAGGGGTCGGCGCGAGTCTGGGAAAGCAGGATGATCGAGAGGAAACCGAAAGAAAGCAAAATGGGGATAGGTTTCATGGAGGCATTTGAGCGACAGTCGGACAGTGGGTCAATGCGATACTTTGTTTCCCAACCCGGCGGAGCCGGTACCAAGAGCTGGTTCTGAATTTGATGGCTTCACGGCATTTCGTTCTCGTGCCAGTCATCGGTGCGGAAGGGGGCGGCCGGGAGGCCCGCGCCGTTGGAGAGAGTGGCTTCCGGGGCGTTGCGCCAGGCGTAGCGGATGGCGACCGGAGCGGGCACGTCCTCGGAACTCAGGACCACCGAACTGCCGGAGAGGGTGGCGGCGGCGGGAAAAAAGTTGCGATCCTCGCCCGCGAGTTCGAAACCCCGCACCTCGACCGCCGTTGTCCGGAGGCCGCGGGCGGTATGCGAAAAATTAACCCGCACGGTTTCGCCATCGAACTCCGCGCCGGCGAAGACCGGCCCCGAGTCGACCACCTCGTGGCCGTAAGTGCGGTTCAACGCCAGCCGGGCCAGGCGCCGCCCGACGGTCCGCTTGTCTCCGGGATGGATATCGTGCACGTCGCTCACATCCAGAATAACCGCCTGCCCGGTGGCGGGAAGCGCCAAGGTCATGCTCTGGGCTTCGCGCAGAAAAGCCCAGGTCGTATCCCGGGAGCCCTGGGCGCGAAATTCCGCCAGCTGCACCCAATAAAACGGAAAATCCCCCTGACCGAACTCCCGTCTCCAGCCGTTGATCATGGCCGGGAATAAATCGCGGTACTCCGCGTAGCGTCCGGCGTTGCTTTCGCCCTGGTACCAGATTGCGCCCCGGATACCGTAAGGCACGAGTGGATGGATCATCCCGTTGTAGAGAAAGGAAGGCGCGCCACTCAGTTGTTGGAACGAGGGAGCCGACGGCCGTTCCCGGGTAAAGGGTTCGCCGGCGCTCGCGGCTTGATCACGTTCTCTCTCCCAGTCGGCGAGGCTCTCTTCGTAAACCCCCAGAGTACGTTCGAGCAGAGCCTCGCCCCGCTGCCGCAGGGCGGCGAACGGTTCGGCCTCCAGGCTATCGGGGTCGGTCCAGGCCTCCGCCACGGTTCCGCCCCAGGTGCTGTTGATAATTCCCACCGGCATTTGCAGCGTCTGATGGAGATCCCGGGCGAAGGCATAAGCGACGGCGCTGAATCCCGGGATGTTTTCGCTCCGGGCGGAGAGCCAGCGGCCCTCGATTTGAACCAGTGGCTCCGCTACCGCCGCGCGCGGTACGTTGAATTCACGGATCAGGGGCCAATGGGCGGTTAACACCTCGAGGTCCGCGTCATGGGACTGCGCGACGGCCCACTCCATATTGGATTGTCCGGACGCCAGCCAGACTTCGCCCACAAGAATGTCCGCGATGCGAACGGTCTCGCTGCCGGCAATCAGCATTTCCTCCGGCTCGGCGTTCGGCGCGAGCGCGGCCAGGGTCACCGACCAGCGGCCCTCGGTATCGGTTTCGGTGGAGACGGTCTGTCCGGCGAACGTCACGGAGATTTCTTCTCCCGCATCCGCCGTCCCCCAGACGGAGACGGGCTTGCCGTGTTGCAGCACCGCGCCGTCCCGAAAGAGCGGTGCCGGAGAAACCGCCGCGGAGAGAAACGAAGCCAGGGAAATCGTCAGGGAGAGGCCCAGGAGGGAGGCTCGAATATTCATATTAACCGTCGTGAAGATTGATTTTAATGGCCCGGCTTTTTTGCCGGAGCCCCGAGTATCAACCGCCCCAAGGCAATAATCAACCTATCATCCTTGATGCACCGGGCCGCCGATGGGGAAATGATCCCGCAGGGCCGGTTCACCCCGGAGGAGGCTCTCGAATTTTCGCGCTTTGGCAGCGATCCTTTCCGCTCGGTCGGTTCCGTTGACGATGCGTCGCGCGTTGACGTAGTCCGTTCGGATGTCGGTAATGTAATCCTCAAGCGCCCTACCCGTAAACCACCCTTCGCGCATTCCCCGGGAGAGAATTTCGTAAGCGATGCCGGGATCGAGAGTCTTATCGGGATTGGCCACAAAATCCTTGCCCAAAAAGCGGCCGGCCCTTTCGTAGTTCACTTTCCAGGTCAACTGGACATAACCGCGTCCGTAGTACGTTTCGCCCAAGACCGGATCCGGTATGCCGTATTCCCGGCCCAGACCGCGTCCGACCTCCCGAATGGGCTGCCAGGTAAAAAAGGTTTCGTGCCTCACCGTAGCCAGCAGATAAGCCGCCCAACGAAGGTCCGTCACCTCTTCGTCGGCCATGATGAAACCCACCAAACGCAGAAACCCCTCCTGTTGCTCCTGGTCGAGTGATTCCTCAAACAACGCCTCGTAGGCTTCGATAAGATTACGCTCAAAGAAAATCGGAAGCCACTCCCGAAATCCCCCGTGATACCCCACGCCATCCCCCTGCGGACTGGGCGCCAGCAGAATCGCGGTGATCATGAGAAATTTCCAGGTGCGGATCATAAGGGGAACCGATATTAGTCGCTACCAAAAGCAACGACCATCAGGGTTTCCCTGGCGAGAACCTAAGGCATTGGCGTGATTTTGGGTGCGCATTTCTCCGAACCTCCCGATTCTCCCGCACGTGCCATCCTCCGCGTTCAGGCCGAATGGCTCGGTTAAGGCGGTTCATCGTTTGAGACACCGAATCGAGATCGCGCGTCCTGGGGGGCGGCGCTCCCGCGCCGCCGGTGCCGCCGGTGCGGGCTACCCTACGAATTGAGACAGAACGGTGAGCACGATCATCGCGCTGAACCCGAGCAAAGCGGTCCCGCCACTTTGCAGTTTGTAGGCCTGGGCCACGCTCATGTTGCTCATCTGGCTGACCACCCAAAAGAAACTATCATTGGCGTGGGAAACCACGGCCGAACCGGCGCCGATCGCAATCACCAGCATCGCCTTGGACATCTCGCTTTCCATGCCCATCGCGGGCATCAA
>PXBO01000077.1 GCA_003566885.1 Opitutia bacterium
AAAACCTAAGGATTGACACTGTTGGATCGGTATCGAGCTGTTCTTTATCGATTTATGGGATTTGTGGCGATTCGGTGCCATGACGGACGGAGAGCGTGGATGGTGGAGTAAATCTCGTCTGACATCGGTGTGCCATCGGCAGCTTTGAGCCTATAGCTGAGGCGCAGTTGCATGGCGGTTTGCATATCCGGGATTTCCAGAAAGATTTCGCGGTGGCCGGATTCATTCGATTCGACCGGCAGCACCGCCGTCACTTCAACGGGATCCTGGCCGCGTTGGCCAGGGTTTTCCGCTGAAAAGAAGTCGGAGCCATAGGCCTGGCTCCATTCATAGTTCCAGCGGAGAATGCGGAAATTTTCCGGGTCCGCGGCATCTGGCGAAATGGGGTGGTTGAAGCGTATCCGCAATCCGTTTTCGTGAGCGCGCAGGGCTACGGGAACGTGCACCGTATTGCCGGTGTACCGAACCCGCTCCAGCGCGCCTTCGGGAAAGGGGCCGATGACGTAGAGCTGCCGATCGCCGGGATGAAAGCGACCCATGCGCGGCCGCCACATGTTGAGACGGGCCAGGGCGACCACGCCTCCCTGCCGGTCTCCGTCGACTTTGTCGTAAAACAACTGCAGCACCCGGGAGCCGCCTGAAAGGTGCAACATCGTTCCGGGCGGGACACCCCACTCATTGGACTCCACCCAGACCTGTCCCGATCCGGTGTTGTCGATGTGCCGCGGCAGCCAAACGATCGGAGGTTCGAAGCCGAGGTCGCGGGGGTAGGGGTCTTCGGAGCGAAAGTTGTTGGGATCGAATCCGTAAAACGCTCCTTTGCGCGATTCCGTATCGATCATATGCACGGGAGTCTGAGGGACCCAGGGGCCTTCCTGTTGAGACACCGTGACGTGCCCCTCAGGACTCAGGCCGATGGCCCACGGTTGGCGGAACCCGGTGGCGATGACTTCCATGGAGTCGCCGTTCGGCGAAACCCGAATGATTCCGTTGGTGTACGCGGATCCCCAGCGGCCCCGGCCCCGGGCGAAATAAAAGGCTCCCTCATCATCGACCTCCAAGCCGAAGGCCTGTCGCCAGGCGCCCGCTCCCGGTGTGATGAGATTGTGGAAATTTCCGTAGAAATCGGCTTCGCCGTCGCCGTTGCGGTCGCGCAGAACGGTGAGCTCGTCTTCGGTGGCGACGTAGATTTCGTCGCCCAGCACACGAAGCCCGAACGGGTTGTTCAATCCGGTGGCGAACCGCGTCCAGGTGACCTTCTCCAGCGAGTCGTCGATTCCATCCACCAGCCACACATCGCCGTGCATGGTGGTCAATGCGGCCCGGCCGTCTTCGGTGAAGTCAATACCCGAAAAGTGCAGGACGGCGTTATGGGGATTGTCGCGAGGACCACGGATCGAATCGATCACATAGGCGCCATCGCCGTGTCCCCGGTGGCCGGTGGTGACAATCGGATCCCCCCAGCGGGCGGGCCCCGGTTCTTTCAACGCGCGCAGATCGTCCGCCTCGGGATAACGGGTAGCCAGATCTATGAAGGCGTCCAGTTTATCGGCTTGTCCTTCCCAGATCCAGACGCGCAGGTTGACCGGATTGCTGTTGGACTCGACACGCATGATTGCCTGGCCGCCGGCTGTCTCCAGTACCGCGTTCGGATGAGGTCGCATCGCCGCGATAATGAGGCGGTCGCCGGCTTCGGCCCGAACCAACCGCAACCCGTTGTGGCTTTCCTCGGTCAAGCCGGACTCCATGCCGTCGAAGAGGAGAACGGAAAGCGGGCGGTCGCGTTCTTCGATCAGCAGATCCCGCGTGAACGCGCCGGTTTCGCCGTTCTCTATGAACCAAGGGGTTTCGTGGATCGTGGTGTTCCGCACCGTGTAGGCGAGAACAGTTCTATGCCCGTGCAGGTAAAGTCCCTTATAGCGGCCGTGCGTTTCGGGCATAGGCCCGAAAGCACGGGGACGAGGGTCGCGGAACCGCTCGGCGCCTTCGACCCATCCGGCGATGGCCGATGAGGTGAAACGAATTGTTCCCATCGCCGACGGAGGCGGATCGTTGCGGGTGCCGGCGTCGTGTTCGGTGTGAAACTCAAGAAAGGCCCCGGTCCAACCGGCGCTCATGCGGAGGAGGTCGGTGTCGAAGTGAACCGTCGCCTGACGCTCCTCTCCCAAGCGTATCGCCAATCCTTTGTCCAGAATGTTTCCTCCGGGAATTTCGATTACCCCGGAATAAAAGGGACCCGTATCCATGGATTCATAACGTAGCGCTTCTTCCGGTTTCCCGCGCTCCGCGTTGTCGGAACGGGTGGCAGCGGTGGTGATAGTGGGTTCCGCATCCCGGGTGACACGCATCGTGCCGCGCATAGTTTGAGCGTGACCGGGGATCGTGCAGACAAAGGGGTAATTTCCTTCTATTTCCGGAGCGACGAAGTGGAGGGTTTCCTCTTCACCGGGCGGCACAACCGAGGTGTGATGCAGGACGTTTTCCGTATCCGGCACCCATTCCGCCTCCGGACCCTCGGCCCCGAGGTCGAGCGCCATGGCGGCCACTTCATCCACCGTGTTCGGCCGCACGATCAATAGATTGTGGACCATGCCGTTGGACGCGTTGCGGAGAACCAGTTCCACCTCCTGTCCTGGCTGGACAGCAAAGGACCTTGGTTCGAACATCAGCCCGATCATGGCGGCTTCAATCTCGATTCGGACCGGCTCAGGTTCGGTTGTTGCCGAGGAAGGAGAAGCCGTGGTCCCGATGGCCAACGCCACGACGCAGATGAAATGAATGATGGGTTTCCGTGTCATTGACGCTTAGCCTGAATAATTTACCGGATTGTCGGACGGGAGTCCCGTTTCTCCTGATCGTCTTAATAACAGGGAACGGGCATCATTCATGCGGATGCATTCGTAGCAGTTCTTCGGGTGAGTAGAAACCTGTGTGATCCCGGGTGGCTTCACGGACTTGCTCGACTTGTTCGGGGAAAATGGGCGGGGCTTCATTGCCGAACGCGTTGCGAATGTAAGTGAGCACGGCCGCGATTTCGTGGTCATTGAGCAGTCCTTCGAAACCGGTCATGGGAACCTGTCCGGGGTAGTACTCGCCTTTGACTTCCATCGGCCCGTGCAATCCTTTGAGGGTGAGTTTGATCAGGCGTTCGTCGTTTTGAGTGACCCAGCGGGTGCCATCAAGCGGAGGGAACCCGGCCATGGGCAGGCCGCGTCCGTCCGGCTGGTGGCAGGTGGCGCAATGTCCGGCCCGGGAATAGACTTCAACGCCGGTCACAAAGAGCTCGCTCGCAACTTCGTCGGCGGCGAGATGGCCGGGCACGACGACGGTGTCTTTTTCCTCCGCCGCGGGTTGCTCATTCAGGCGATCGAGGACCGCCGGAAAAACCGGAGAGATCCACGAATCGTCCGCGAACGGCCGGTTTGCGGTGAAGTTGACTTCGACTGAAGCCCGTTCCTCCTCATCGGAACTAAAAACGATTATGGCGCCGTCAAAACGGTCTTCGAATCCACTGCGGTTCCAGATTCTAATCTCATCGACCGGAATGGCCGAGTCGAAAGATGCCCGGATCCAAGGGTCGGTTTCGAAGGCGGTATGGGAAAAGTTGTTTCGATTTCCATCGACCAGGTTGCCGATCGGAAATCGCCCATCGTTGTATTCGGAAGACTGTGACAGGTCGGCCTGCGGGGTCACGTTGGCCCCGTTCGAGTAGATCTCCATCTCGGCCAAATTGATGGTGCGGTTTTCTCCGGGGAGGGTAATGGTGAAGCTGGTAACGCTGCCGGTCGTCGCGGGAGGACGAATCTCAATGAAGCCCCCATCGAAGCTGACGTCCACGTACTCGGACTGTGCGGTTTGCGGCGTCCGGGGCTTGGCTGCTTCGAGGACGGCGAGGCCATCGGCGCGATCGAGCCAGGATGCGGCGACGATCGCTTCGAGTTGCACCCGGCCGTGCGAATCGGTTGCCGCCTGCTTGAGCAGTTCCACCTGATCGGAAACCTGATGGCCGGCATAACGAAGGACCCGGACGGCGGCGGCACGGGCGCGGTGGTCATCGGATTCGAGCACTCGTCGGAGCAGCGGCTGATCGATGCGATTGAGTCCCCAGCTTACCCAGAGAGCTTCGAGCAGGTGGTGTTCGTGGTCGGGGTGGTTCTCGTCCAGATTCGCGATCCAGTCTGTCAGCGCCGCCAGAACCCGGTCGGGGTCGCGTCCCCGCAGTTCGCGGCGGCTGCGTTCCCGGGCGCGGTGCTCGTGGAGCTTCAGGTTGTCGAGCAACGGCTCAATGTCCGCGCCGTGAATCGGCGGCGGGTCGAGCAGCGGGCGGCTCGGATAGGTGATTCGATAGATCCGCCCGTGGGCGTGATCGCGGTTGGGATCCCGGGCGTTGTGTTGCATGTGCCCGATGAGCGGGTTGTGCCAGTCGACGACGTAGAGCGAGCCGTCGGGGGCGATTTCCATATCGACCGGACGGAAGTTGCTGTCGCTGGAGACGATCAGGTCCTGGCGAAACCGCGTGGCATAGCCGGTGCCGTCCTCCACCATCCGGTGCTGTTTGGTGCCGAGGAATCCGATGGTGTTATTAAGGAGGATGTCCCCCTGCACCTCGTCGGGAAAGTGGCGGCTGCTGAGAAACTCCAGGCCGGATGTCGGACGGACGCGGTGATCGGGTTCGATGAGGTTTCGGCTGCCGGGTGATGCCGAACCGTATCGCGGCCGGATTGATCCGGGCGTCATCCATTCCATAGGGGCTCCGGAGGTGTGAAGAAAAAAGGGCTGGCCCCATTCGTCGAACGCGGTGCCCCAGGGGTTGGGGATGGACAACTGCGCGTGACGCTCGAGGTGGCGACGTTGGGGGTTGAAGCGGTAGAAGCCCCCATCGCTGCCGCGGACCGTGCCATAGGCGGTTTCAACGCTGGTTCGGAGGAAGACGCCCTCGGACAGGATAATGGCGCCGGAAGGGTCGGAGGCGAAGGCGCTTATGGCGTGGTGGGTGTCGTGATCGTCGAAACCGCTGAAGATGACTTCGCGAGTGTCGGCTTTGCCATCGCCGTTGGTGTCACGGAGAAGAATCAGGTTGGTGTTCTGCGAAACGAACACCCCTTCCTCGGTAATCTCGAAACCCATCGGAAGGTGCAGTCCTTCGGCGAAGACCGTTTGGGTGTCCGCCTTGCCATCGCCGTTGGTGTCTTCGAGGATCAGCAGTTTGTCGTTGGGACGGGGGTCTCCCGGCCTCCAGTGGGGGTAGCTGGCCATTGTCGCGACCCAGAGCCGTCCCTGGTTGTCGAAGGTCAATTGCACCGGATTCGAGAGATCCGGAAACTCCCGTTCGGTCGCCCATTGTTCGATCTGGTACCCTTGCGGAACGCGGATCGTTTGCAGGGCTTCGTCGCCATAAAGAAAGGTGATGGCGTCCGCGTTTCGGTAATTGGTCTCGACCTCCGGGAGTGTGGACGTTTGGGCGTCGAGCGCGGCGATATCGATCGTTTCCCCACGTGCCGCCGCCCAGATGGCCTGGTCCCGTATGGCGGTCATTTCGCGGATCTTTTCAATTTCGAACGGATAATTGTCCGGCCCAAACGGATTGTAGCGCCGTCCGAATGCATGGACTCCATTTGGAATCTTGAAGTCGTTCGTCCAGAGCCAGTTTTTGTCCATGACCCGTTCGTGCACCTTCTCGCGGCGGGAATCCGTCCGGCTGGGAGCGGCGCCGAAAATCCGGGTGCTCAGTAATTCGGAAAGCTTCCGATAGCCCGTGCTGTTGAGGAGCGCACCGTCGATGGTCAGGGGCGCGTCGGTAGCCTCGTACCATTGCAACGAGGCGGAAAAGGCGTCGATAAACCGTACCTCGTTCGCCGTCGCGACCGATTCCATGACCGAGGTGTAGGCGGCCAGATTATTGTTTTCGGTCCGGCCGTCCGGCACGTCCATCGTCGCGGTGAGATCCTGGAAGGCCGTGGGGGAGACCAGCACCATTTCCGGAGGGGAGTTGCCGTTGTAGTTCTGGCTGATCGTATGCGTCACAAACGCGTCCAGCTCCGCGCGAAAGTTGTCCAGGCCGGAGCGTCCCAAAAAGGATTCATTGAATCCAAAGAATGCGATGATGATATCCGGCTGAAGCTTTGCCAGCCACTCCTCCTCGGTTTCAAAGTGCCCCTGTCCGTTGGCGGTGTTGCCGCCGGTGTACGGGTGGTGGAATTCTTCGGCGCCGGGAAAACCGAGTTGAAAGCTTCGTCCGGAATGGGGACGAAACCCCGGAGTGTTTCCCTCGCGGGCCATGTTGCGAATGAATAGTTCATGGTCGGGATACAGCAGATGCAAATCGGTCTCGAAATGCCCGAAATGCATCATCCTCGATCCGAGGCCGTTGCCCATCACAACGATGCGGCTCTTCTCGGCCAGCTCGGCCGGCTCGGGTTCGGCAATTCCATTCTGACATCCCGTCCACAAGGTCGCCGCGAAAAACGCCACGGCGACACCAAGGAGATTTTCGATTCCCAAATGCCTTCTGTTATTGTTGTGCATCCGAAAGTGGCGTTGAGTTGCAATCATTCGATTGCGATATGACCTGGCGTGCCGTTATTGGCGGAAATTGTTGGCTGCTCTTCTCGGTTTGCTCCGCGATGGAGAAAGAGGACCGCAATTATCCCTACCTGAAATCGGAGTGAGACGAAACGCTGAATTTCAACATTTCAAGGAAATTTCGCCCCCCCCACACACACGCAGCCGGTGAAGAGTTCCTCGCCGGGAAATTCGGGACGTCACTCGTGCCGGCAGTGATCCGGCCTGGTGGAGAGCGCCTGCGGCCTACAGCGGATTATTTGACTTCATTCATTAGCAGCCTGTCGGACTTGGGCTACCGCCTAAGTCCGACAGGCTGCTCGGTAGCCTCGGTTCGCGTAAACGCGCAAAAAAGTCGGGGCAGCGCAGTGGTTATCGCCTTACCGGGAGTCAGTTGAGACCGATTATAAACGCTAATCTGACGCTGAAAACGGTGAGTGTTATTGCCAGCGCGCGCGGTAGAATCGCGACGGGTCGGCGGCTGTAACGGAAACCTCGAAGGTGATTAAACCGTCAACCGGTACCGCTTCAGTCAGAGGAGTCCAGCCTTTCAGGTCGGTTGAAACCTCGATCGTGACAGATTTCCCTCCCGGACTTGAGATTCGAAAAGAAAAAACGCCGGATTCGAGATTCGTATCGAGAATTATCGGCGGTACCTCGGGAGTATCTTCCGAGGCGACGATCAGTGTGAGGTTTCGCGGATCAGACGGGGTAAAGGAGGCGGAAAATGCCACGACGGTGATGTCGAACGAGCCATCCTCAGTCGGAGTACCTGAAAGTTCACCCGTTAAGGGATCAAGTTCTATGCCCTCGGGAAGCGCATCTTCGTCATCCAGGACCCAGAAAAAGACCGGTTCGCTGGCTTCCAGAAAGACCGAATAGGATACACCCAGGGTTGCGACAGGAAGAGAGCTTGTGGTGATCGCAAAGCCTGAGGACTGACCGGTTGTGGCGATTTCGAATTGGGTCCATGAGCCTACCACTCCCGCCCCGAATGCGCCGGCTATGTCGTCGGTGCGTCGATCCGTGACTTTCGAGAAGCCAAGGGTGCTTTCGTGAACGGTCCCTGCTTCCAGAATTCCTGCTTCGACGAGCACAGAGGTGTCGATTCCTGTAAGCGTTCCCGGTTCGAATGGCTCAGGCGTTTGATAATCGTCGATCTCGAGGAAGATAAGATCGTCCGCCGTCCCCCCCTCGAACGCCGCCCATTCGACCGTGAAGGGAGCGCTGGGATCGACCTGCTGCAGACCGCTGTAATCTAGCACGTATGGCGCGTTCGGAAACGGGGTTGAGGCGAGATGGACCGTGCTGGTGTGATCCTTGCCATCGACTGTAAGAGAGAATGTGTAATCTCCGAACGGGTAGGCCGCGTGCAATTCGTCTTCGGTTTCGAAGCTCCGAAAGTGAAAAAAGTTTCCGGTACCTGGCGTTCGCGTTAAACCGTAAATCCCTCCGTTCGGGAGGGTAATCGTTCCCGAACCGGAAAGGCTTGAATCTTCAATTTCAAACGATGCCACAAAAATAAATCCCTCCTCGTCAACAGGTGAGGGAGGATTCGCGTCTTCCTGAATAAAAAACCTGGCCTTGACCAGACCATAATCGCTGATGCCGCTGGCTGTGGCACTTCCGGTATTCAAACTCCATAATAGAGCGATTAATAGAACAAAGATTGACTGAAAAATAAATACGGAAAAGTTTTTCATTGTTCATGTGCAAATAGAATCGATAAAAATGCAACTCTATTGCATAATTCGCCTATGGCTTCAGGGCGTTCTGCCGAATCCTTGCGGTGCCTGGATTCACCTTTCCAGGACGATCGATGCTGTTTCGGACCGCGTGACGGAAAATGATTATGCTTTTTCTTTCATAATCAAGTGATGTCGTAGGCCCAGCCGTCGCGGGCCGGGACCTTGAGCATCGCGTTGGCTTCGTCGCTGTTGGTGAAGCGGCCGGTTTCCTCATTCCAGAGCAGCTTCTTCCCCGGCACGCGTTGCGCGATGGTGCCGATCAGGGCCATTTGGGTGAGGGGGGCGGCGTAGTCGAAATGGGAGCCCGGGGTCGGGCCGTCGCCTTTGATGGCGTCGATCCATTCGCGCCAGAGATCCTGCACGCGGGGAAAGGTGGGTTCGGGTTGGTTTTGACGGAGCTCGGCGAACTTCTCCGCCTCGGAGATCCGCAGTCCGTCGGTGGGCCGCCCTCCCGTGCGGAGGGTGGCTTCCGTCCCCACCATGTACATTCCGCTTCCGCCCACCGAGTCTTCCCCCGCGGGCGGTTCGGGGCGCCGGCCGCCGTCCTGCCAGCGTACGGTGACGGGAGGCAGGTCGCCGCGGGCGGGGAACTCCCAGAGAACTTCGGACCAGGGCGGGATATAGTTCTTGAGATCGCTTTCGCCGACTTCGGCGTAAACGGAAACCGGCGCTCCCAGTTCGAGGGCCCAGAAAGGCAGGTCGAGGGTGTGGGCGGCCCAGTCGCCGAGCGGTCCGTTGCCGAAGTCCCACCAGCCCCGCCAGGTTTCCGGGTGGTAGGCGCGGCTGAAAGGACGCTCCGCCCGCGGTCCCAGCCAGAGGTCCCACTCAAGCGAAGCGGGAACCGGGGCTTCTTCGGGAGGATCGCTTTTGGGGTCGCCGAAGTAACGCAGACTCGGACCGCCGTTCCAGGCCTCCACCCGGGTGACGTCGCCCAGCCAACCGGCCTGGAACCATTCCTTACCCAGTCGGATGTGTTCGCTGGCGTGGCCCTGGTTGGCCATTTGGGTGATGACCCCGTAGTGGTGGGCGGCGCGTTGCAAAGTGCGGGCTTCCCACACGGTTTGGGTCAGGGGTTTTTCCACCAGCACATGTTTCCCCGCTCGCATGCTGGCCATGGCGATGGGAAAGTGGGTGTGGTCGGGAGTGCAGATCACGACCCCGTCGATGGAGTCGCCCATTTCTTCCAGCATCACCCGATAATCGGTGAATCTTCTGGCATCGGGATGACGGTTGAAATTACCGCCCGCCCGTTCGCTGTCCACATCGCAAAGCGCGACAATGTTTTCGTCCGCACAACCGCCGAGATTGGCGCCGCCCCGTCCGCCCACCCCGACAAAGGCAAGGTTCAGCTTTCGGCTCGGAGCGGAGTCGCCCCACAGGCGACCGGGAAGAACAAGTGGAGCCGCGCCGGCGGCGAGCATGGCGCCGAGGAAGCGGCGACGGGATACGGTTTTGTTGTTCATAAATCGAAATCAGAATTTGACGGCCGACGAAGCAGTTCCGGCGGGCCGTTTCTATCGGTGGTTTCACTTCAATGGGCGTGCATGGTCGGGTTTTCCGTGACTGGGATGAATTATTAACCGAGACCGGTGGGCGGTCAACTTCCCAAAGGGTGGGGCGCCGGCTTGCCGGTATTGGATTTCCCGCGGTTTGATCCAAGTGCCGCCGTTCGACGGAAAAGCGTGTAACGCATTGAAAGAAAAAATAATAGGAAGCAGGTCTTCCCGGTTCGGTGAGGAACCTTGAAAACGATATTGAACGTTCACTGCGAATTCGCCGGCAATGGTTTGCACGAGAAACCGCCCCAATGAGAATGGCGCTCATATAAGAGATTTTTGACCGCGAATTACGCGAAATCCACGAAACTATGGCGGGCAGGATGCCCGCGGTCCCAGTGGGACCGATCCGCGTCCATCCGGGAAACCTGTGTTTGAAGATCGCTTCCTGGTCCGGGGGAAGTCATCCGTCGGAGCGTGCGCCCGCTTCGCGGTCAATCAGGAGAAGGGCTCCGGGATGGTCGCCGGCGAGTTTGAGCTTGTCGACCATGTCGAGCGCGCTTTTCTCCTCTTCCACCTGCTCGTCTACAAACCACTTCAGCATTGAGACGGTGGCGTGATCCTTTTCCTTCTGCGCCAACTCATAGAGGCGATGGATGCTCGCGGTCACGGTGCGTTCGTTCTCCAGGCTCTGCTCGAACACATCGAGCGGGCTCTTGAACTCGTGAGGCGGCTTTTCGAGGGGTTGCAATTCGACCCGTCCATCCCGGTCGTGCAGGTAGTTGAAGAAGCGCATGGCGTGCTCGTTTTCCTCGTTCTGCTGCAAACGCATCCAATGGGCGAAGCCACTAAAAGCGTGCCGGTCGAAATAGGCGGCCATTGAAAGGTAGGCGTAGGCGGATGCGAGCTCCAACTGGATCTGGGCGTTGATCGCTTTCTCTATGGGTTTTTTGATTTTCATGTTCGTCGCAGTGTTTGGTTTCGCTGTATGGGTACTTGATACCTTTGACACACTTTCCCTTGCAGATCAACGGTCACCTTTCTGCCGGCAATTGGAAGCGCGGCGGACCGAGGCGATCGGTGATGATGGCCGGGCTGGTGACGATCCGCCAGGATTCATCCGTGCGGTATTCGATGGGCTCGCCAGTGAGCGGGTCGGGGGACAACTCGTTCAGGTATTCGGGAACGAGGGCCTCCAACGAGGCGGGCAAGTCTCCATGATTGTAACGGTAGCGTTCCGCGGCCAGGGCGATGACGGCGCATTGAGTGCGTGAGAGCATTCTGGCTTCGGATTCGAATAACCGGGAGACGGTGGGGATGAGGATGGCTGTAATATTATCCTTTGGCAGTTTGTATCGGGCAAACGATTGTTCCAAGTCGTCGTCGGTGACAACCAAGGCGAGGCGCTCGGGAAGGGGCGCGCGGGCGGCCTCGATATTGCGTACGGTCAGATTGACATAAAGGGTTTTATCCCGGGCCAGGCCGCCGGCATACCAATACGACCAAATCCGCCAGGGCGTGCCCGACATGCGAGACAGTCCGAAATCCTCGCGGAAGGCCCAATCGCTGCCCAAAGCGTCAAGGGAGGAGAGGACCATGGCCAACTCTCCGGTCAAAGCGACCTCGAAAACACTTACTTCAGAAATCTGGTGCTCGATCAGTTCCTGTAATGAATTGAGGAGGTCCGGGGGCGGAGAGGAGTAGCCCAAGGCCTGTTCCAACGCATTCAATCCGATTCCCCGGATCGCGACTGCGGTCAGCTGGCTGACCAGGCTCGGTTCGTCGCGCAAGGCGTCGGCCAAGGCGAAGAGGGCTTTCAGGTCTTCTGTTGCTTCCTGCCAGAGCCCATCCTTGGCGTGCCAAACCACGGTGAAGGAAAGCAGGCGGGCGCTGTTCCGCAATTCGCTGACGTGGGGGATCAGCGTGCCCAGGCCCTCGGAGAAATCGATGGGAAACCGCGCCGCCGGCACGGTCGCAGCCTGGTGAAGCAATTCGATACCCCGCGCGTTTTTATCCATTAGTTCCTCCGCCAAGGGCGTCCATTCCTCCGGAAACGGGTCCCCCGGCTCCGGCCAGTCTTGGTTGCCCCATGGAGGAAGCGTGTCGGTAAGCTCCTGTGGGGTTTCGATTTGACGATGTGCTTCCTGGTAAACCAGAGCGGCGTTTTCGTCGCTTGGAACCTGACCATAGAGGTCTGCCACGGCTTCCCAGCCCACCGGAAAGCCGGTGGCTTCCAACTCGGCCAGCCTGGCCTGGTATTCCCGCTCCGCTTCCGCCCGCGCCAGGATCGACACCAGTACGACCGGCAACACCAGGATCAGGAGTGCACCCAGAACACCCAACGCGACA
>PXBO01000061.1 GCA_003566885.1 Opitutia bacterium
AATCGCCGTTTACGTGCACCGCGAAAACCCGATCCGAGGATTGACCCTTCAGCAGGTGGACGGAATTTTTTCCAGCACCAATCGGTTGGGCGGAAGCACCCTCAACACCTGGGGTGATGCCGGAATGTCCGGGGACTGGGCCAACCGCTCCATCTCCATCTACGGACGTAATTCGGCTTCGGGTACGTACGGATTCTTCCGCAACGTCGCCATGGGCGGGGGAGACTTTCGTTCGGCGGTCGCGGAACAGCCCGGTTCTTCCGCCGTGGTGCAGAGCATCGCCGCGAATCGTTACGGGATCGGCTACTCGGGAATCGGCTATTTGACCTCTGGCGTTCGTACCGTTCCGATTTCTCAGGACGGCGAAAACTTCTACGAAGTTAACGCCGAGAACTGCATCAGCGGCGACTATCCGATCGCGCGTTTCCTTATTTTATATGTGAACAAGAATCCGCGTGAAGAAATGGACACCTTGACCTACGAGTTCCTGCGCTTCGCGCTCTCCCGTCAGGGACAGGAGATCGTGGCTCGCGAAGGTTTCTTCCCGATGCCTCTCCAGGTTGTCGAGCAGGTCATGGCCTCCTTGAAATAATTGCAGAGATCTATGGAGCGGGGCGGGATTCGCTTTGAATCCCGCCTTCCTTCTTTTAACGGGAAAAATCAAAAGCCTTTAACCTAATCAGCCGCCGGCTTTACTCCCAAACGCGATAAGTCCGATTCATGCCCGAAAAATCCGAACAATCCCAACGCAAGAGCATCCCGGAACGCTTCAGGGTGGCGCGTTCCACCCTGGTTTTCGATCAATTGATGAATCAACTGATCAAGATCGGCGGCATTGCGATCATTGCGGCGGTCGGCAGCATATTTTTGTTTATTTTCATCCAAATCCTTCCCCTGTTCCATGGGGCATCCGTCTCATATGATCGAACCTTCGAGCTGGAAGATCTCGAAGTCGACGCGTTGGGAATCGACCCTTGGTCGGAATTGCCGCTTTTTGTGTCGCCGGATGGCACCTTCAATTTTTTCGACATCGCGTATCTCGACACGGATTACAACCGCGGTGTTTTCACGGTGCGTCCCGATTTTCCGGGCGACACCGAGTTTCCTTTCGTTCGCTACGACCAACGGCGCAATACGGCCTTGTTCGGCACAGCCGATGGACGCTTTTCCGCTGTCGAGGTGACTTTTAATCAAACGCATCCACCCCACCGGTCCCGCGAGGTTGTGCCCGAAGTGACGGCCAGCCCTTTGTTGCGGCTGGGACGGGACGACGCTCCTTACGAACATATTGAGTACGTTGACGCCGGCCGCAATAAGCTGGCTGTCGCGATTCAGCGGGTCGATGGTCGGCAGGTGCTGTATGCGCTGACGCTATCGCAGCGTCAAACGTTGCTCGGTCCCGGACCCCTGACCCGCGAGCGCGAGTTCTCGCTGACCGACCTGTTCGAAGGCGAACCGGCCTTTGTCCGGATCACGGCGGATACCGACTTCGTGATCGTGGGCACGACGGAAGGAGACGTTCACCTTCTGGCCCGGGCCGCCGACGGGTTTTCTTTGCGGCAGACCGTACGACCATTCGCCGGCACGGCCGATGAGACGATCCACTCCATGGATTTCTTGTTCGGCGATCTTTCGCTGATTTTCACGAACAGTGAAGGGCGAAACGTGATGTACAGCGTCTTCCATGACGAGGAGCGAGGTTACCGGATTCTTGGACGGACCAAGGAATTCGAACGCCTGCCTTTTGGGAAAGGAGCGACCTTCTACTCCACCAGCTTGCGCAACAAGGCGTTTTTGATCGGGGCGGGAGACTTCGCGACGATTCGCTATGCCACCACGAAACGCACGCGTTGGGAAGGCACGTTGGACTTTGAGGTGCGTCACGCGGTTTTGGGTGCGCGTTATGACAAGATGGTTTTCGTGGATACGGAGAACCGGCTCCACTTGTTCGACCTGGTGGACCGTCACCCGGAGACCGGACTGCACGCGTACTTCGGAAGGATTCACTACGAAGGTCGTGCGGGTCCGGAATTCATGTGGCAATCCACCGGCGGCGGGGACGATTTCGAACCGAAAATTTCCATGGTGCCGCTGATCATCGGAACGATGAAAGGAACCGTTTACGCTATGATATTCGCGGTGCCCATCGCCCTATTGGCGGCGTTGTACACCTCTCAGTTCCTGAAACCCGAACTCAGACGCATTGTGAAACCGGTCATGGAGATCATGGAATCGGTGCCGACGGTGGTGCTCGGATTCCTGGCCGCCCTGTGGTTCGCGCCGATTATCAGCGGAAGCGTGCCTTCGGTCTTTCTGGTTTGTGTGGCGCTTCCGGTTTCGGTGTTTGCCTTCGGCGCGATCCTAGCCTCCCAGCCCAAACGCATGCGGGTTCTAATCAAGGACGGCTACGAGTTCCTCTATTTCGCGCCCTTTATGTTCCTCGTCGGCTGGGGCGCGTGGTCGCTCGGACCGGTGTTCGAAAGCATCTTTTTCACGGTCGCGGATCCTGACAGCGGGGTCGTGGTCGCCGATTTCCGGTTGTGGTGGCAGTTGAATTCGGGAATGTCGTTCGAGCAGCGGAACGCTCTTGTGGTGGGACTATTCATGGGCTTCGCCATCATTCCGACCATTTTCACGATCGCCGAGGATTCCATGTCCAACG
>PXBO01000019.1 GCA_003566885.1 Opitutia bacterium
AGTCGGGCGTCTTTCGAAATAACAGAGCATGGATCGCGATTCTCCAGCCGATCCTCGTGCGATGTAGAGGAAATTCAACAGTTCGTTGGTGGTGCCGCGCTCGAAACCTTCGGCGATATTGTTGGACACCGAGAGCGAACAACGGTCGAGCTGATCGCGCTTGGACCAGGTAATACGGTTTTTGGCCGCAAGGAGAAAATCCTCACAGCCTTCGGCTAGGCGAATCGCTTCCTTCCACACGGGAAGATCCTCAAAGCGTTGGTAGGTGGGCATGGGATAGATTGGATTCGAAATTTCAAATGTGAGATTTGAAATTGGGTATTCGGAGTAAGATGGGCGACAAAAACAACTGAGGCAAGGGTTCGTTTTAATAGCGGCCGAGATTGAGGCCCATGGGAACGAATGGTTTGAAGTCGTCGAGGTTCGCGGTAATGAGTTCGGCATCCCTCTCGATCGCGGCGGCGGCGATGAGGCAATCCGCAGTGGATGCGCGGCGACGGCCGGTGGCGTTGAAAAGACGGGCGGCGGTTTCTGCGATCGAACGGTCGAGAGGGTGAATCCGTCCACCCAAGACACGTTCCACCAAAAGAAGTTCGTCCGTCTTCAGCGGACCACGCACGAACTCGTGCCAGGCGACGGCGCTCGCAGCCGGAAGGACGCCCTGTTCGCATTGCTCACGTGTTTTCGCGAACACGGGTCCGTTCGGATCCAACAGGTAGATGAGGGCATTGGTGTCGAGATGAAGAAACCTCACGGCTGGAGATCCTCACGGTTCCAGCCCCCACGCCGCGACTCCTGCGCTTCCGCCACCAAGGTTTCGATGCGATCATTCGCGACCGAAGCGTTGAAACGAATGGCGGCGAGGGCGCGGAGACTGTCTTCCACCGGAATCGTTGAGTCGGCTTTATGGGGCGCCGGTTTGGTCGCTTCAACTGGCGATGATTCGTCCAAAACCCTCTCGATTCCCTCGGCAATCAGCTCGCGAATTCTCCGATTTTGCGCCGCCGCCCGCGTTTTCGCCTTCCGGTAAAGCTCGTCCGGTAATTCAACGGTCGTTTTCATGGAAATTAATATGGCATAAATATGGCAGATTGTCGAGTCCAAGTTTGCCGCCAGTTCCAGGACTTTTGGCCGTAATCAAAGAAAGTCGGCCGGATTCTCAGACGGGAACGACGCGAAAGCGGCAAGCCGCTGTTATGAATCCCGACAGTCAGATTTCGGCGAGATCCTTTGGACGAAGCGCACCGGTCGGTTTCAAAAGTTGCCAGACGGGTTTTTTCCCTTGGATTCCGGATACGGTTTCGGGGGTTCCGCGACTTGATCGGGTTTTTTGCCGGGCACGAGTTCACCGGTGTCGGGGTCGATGTAGGGGAGGCCTTTGGCTTTGCGGCGGGAGAAAAACTCGTTGGCGAGGTCATTCATTTCCTCGTTGGCCATAAGTTTTTCGTCGAAGGTGAGTTTCCGCCAACTACGCAGGTTTTCGCGCTCGGCGCCTTCAAAGGTCGTTTTCGACCAATCGATGTCGTCGAGGTTCGAGTCGTCGTTCATGGCTGCGTGTCGGATTGTATTTTGCGGAGGTAATCGATGTCGATGCGATCCTGGGGACGTCCCGCTTTCTCTTTCATTGCAATCAGTGCGGGGATGCTGGCGATACGGATTTCAGTGGCATTCGGGCCTGTCGGTTCGCGCTTCGCAGCCTCCCATTCGGCCGGGAAATCGAACGGGTGGTCGATGAAGACATCGAGTTTTGTATCGGGGTGGGCGTCGCTCCAGAATTGAAGAACCCGCATGTGTTTGTCTTCGCGCCACTGCCGACGCAAACTTTCGTCGCTGAATTGCTCGGCGGTAATCGGTACCGTGGGTCGGTAGCCGATCCGTTCGAGAGCCTTGAAGGCTTCGAGAATGCTTTCGGGAACCAGTTCGATGACAATGTCGGCATCACGGGTGACACGGAGATAGCCCTGCGCGATTACGGCGAGTCCACCGACAAGGATGAAGCGAACGTTCGCTTGTGTTAGAGCATCGGCGATGGCGTGGAAGGAAGCTGCTTTCATAGATCGGTCGGCGGAATGATCGGAAAACGATATTGCAAGATGGAGTGTGTCGATGTCGAAGGGGAAATGAAGCCGCCGATGCGGAAGGCACGGCTTTTTCATTTGGCCTGTGAAAGTCGTATGAAAAAGCATTTGAGATCGAAGATTCTTTTTTCTCTCACGGAGACACAAAGCACATAAAGAAAACCTCCGTGCCCTGGTGCCTTCGTGAGTGATTGCCGCC
Organism: Opitutia bacterium; assembly: GCA_003566885.1. GTDB lineage: Bacteria > Verrucomicrobiota > Verrucomicrobiia > Opitutales > T3Sed10-336 > SLOW01. The sequence goes on from PXBO01000019.1 coordinate 2,278, forward strand.
ATCCTATCCGTGTGAATCTGCGGTTGCCTACTCTTGATTCGGTGCCCTGTCCGAGTGCCATTCGGACGAATCGGTCAATCCGAATTCGGTTCCAGGAAGCAGACGGCTTGTTGGGATTGCGGGTCGGCGGTGCAGCGGAAGGTGCAGGCGGGGGAGAGGCGGGGTGCTTCGATGACTTTGACGACGTCCTGCAGGTGTTCGTATTCGGGCAGGAGGCGGGCGAGGCTGTTAGGGGCGGTTTCCAGGAATTCTTCGTTGAAGGCGGAAGCGGGTTGGTCGGGGTAAACCGGCAGGTACACGATGGCTTCCTCGAC
>PXBO01000013.1 GCA_003566885.1 Opitutia bacterium
GGATCTTCATGGTGTACGGTCCGGGGCATTGGGAAAACAAGAAGCTGGTGCCTTACCTCATCGATGCCTTTTTGCGTGGGGATCAGCCGAAGCTGACCTCGGGAACCCGCCTGATCGACTGGGTGTATGTCGACGATGTCGTTGAAGGCCTGGCGGCCTGCGCGCTGAGTGATCTCTCGGCGGCGGAACGGGTGGATATCGGCACCGGAACGTTGGTCCCCATCACCACGGTGGTGGATACTCTGACCGATCTCATCAAGCCTGACAAAACGGCGGTGTACGGAGCCGAGGCCGATCGGCCTTTCGAGCAGGTGAGGGCCGCGTCGGCCGATGAGACTGCCGACCGGATAGGCTGGCGCGCCCGGACTTCCCTGCGGGAGGGCCTGGCCCGGACCGTCGATTGGTATTCGGAGCAACTGAACCTTCGGTCGAGGAACGGGTGAGCCTGTCCCGTAGAATTACGGAACGTTTCGGATTTGAGATCCGACGGGTTGGCCGACAAAAGGCGCGGGACCGCTCGGTCCGCCTGGCGGCCCGGGGGCAGCCGGTGAGGGGTAAAGCGTTGTTGGCTTACGTGATCAAGCCGTTCCTGCTCCAGCCCGGAGAAACACTTCCGTCGAGCCACACCCATTTTCTGGAATCGGTGCTGCTCTCCGAGGTGCTTCGCGATCTCGGGTTTGATGTGGAGGTGATTGATTTCGAGAACGCCGTTTACGAACCGACTGGCGAATACTCGCTCCTGATCTCCAGTCGCATGCATTTCTCCCGCTACGCCGGGCTTCTCGGCGAGGACTGCCTGAAAATCGCCCACCTGGATGTCTCCCATTGGCTCTTCAACAACGCTTCGGCGCTCATGCGTTGTTACGAGGTGCGGGAGAGGAGGGGAGTGGCCTTGTCGAGTTATCGTCCCATCGAGGAGAACCGGGCCATCGAGGACTGTGATGCCGCTGTCATGCTGGGAAACGCGGTTACCGCCGGCACCTATGCCTTCGCCGGCAAGACGCTGCATACGATGCCGGTGCCCGTGGCCCACGATTACCCGAAGCCTGATAAAGACTATTCCCAAGTGAGAAAAAGGTTCCTCTGGCTCGGCAGTCGCGGCTTTGTCCAGAAAGGATTGGATCTGGTTCTCGAAGCCTTCGCGGCAATGCCGGAGTATCGCCTGACCGTATGCGGGCCGATCGATCGTGAAAAGGAATTTGCGAAGGCGTTCCGGCGCGAGTTGTACGAAACGGAGAACATTCGAACCCTCGGCTGGATCGACGTGGCCGGCGAAGAATTCCAGGAAATCGCGAATCAACACCTGGCGCTGGTGTACCCCTCCTGCGCCGAAGGTCAGGCGGGAGCCGGAGTGGTGTGCATGTCCGCCGGAATCATTCCCGTGGTAAGCCCCCAAAGCGGCTTGAATATGGAACCCGGGATGGGCATCCTCCTGCCCGAACTCTCAGTAAAAGGAATCCAGGAGGCGATCAAGACCCTGTCCGGCGAGAGCGACGCTCAACTTGAAGAACGAACCCTGGCGGTTTGGGAGTACGCCCGCCAAAACCACAACGCCGAGTCCTACAAAACCCGCTACCGCGAGATAATCGAAACCCTGTGGAACGAAAAGCACTAAAAGGAGATCGGTGCCTCACTCACTGTAGCGACTGAGTTTACCTCGGGAGATCGGTGCCGAAGCACTTTGTGCACAATGGAGGACAATTGGGGTCGGTATAGGTGAGGCAAGAAGTTAGGAGGCAACTTCCTTTGTGGCGACGGACTTTATGTCCGGAGGGCGTCCGTCCGCCCCTGCGGGATCCGGAGAGTTCTCCCGAGGTAAACTCGGTCGCCACAATTAGTGTGGCGAATCAGTTGTAAGGTTTCCATTTCGAACGTCTTGGTAAATGACAACCTCCGGAAAAAATCTGGCTTCCACACTCGACCACTTGTGCCGAATCGAAACGAAATACCAGTTGCGGGCGAATGACGGCATCGGCGAGAAACGCTCCTACCGAACGCTGCATGACGGCTCCGACGGCTGGTTGGTGAATGAACAATGGGTGCGCGACCGGGGCCCTGAATCCTGCTCCATCCCCGGATTCAGCGAAGATTGGAACGGTCCGCCGGAACCGGCGCGATGGCGCCTGGCGATATGGATGACGCTTAAAAAGCGGAATCTTCGATATCTTCAGTTGCTGGTCGGGTGGCGTTACGGCTGGCGACTGGGTAGGCGCTACGCATGTCGCAGCCAGGCCGACTTGATTCATTTCAGTCGCGGCGCGCGAAGTTTGCGCGCTTTCTACTTTCATTCGGAACCGGGATTCACCATCAAGACCGCCATCGACAATCGAGCGGAATTGTTGGGCCGTGAAATCGAGACTCTTTCCCGAATGCGGGACCTTACGCTCGATGGAGTCGAGGCGTCTGAAGTCTACAATCTTGATTCCGAGACCCCATGCTTTTTTGAGACGATCTACCGGGGCGGTTGTATCTTTGGACACCCGGATGAAAAGCATTTAGGCGCCAGGCTGCTGCGCGGGATGCTCGAACTGTACCAAAAGTCGGGAATCGAGTACCTGGCAGCC
>PXBO01000071.1 GCA_003566885.1 Opitutia bacterium
GGAATCCAGGAGGTGCCTCCGAGAGTGCCCGTCATGGACGGCGCATTCGAGTGGGTAACCGTCGAACTCCCGTTGAACGGGGAAACCAAAGCCTTCCTGCGGGTTCAAGTGCGGGCGCTGGATTAAGCGCGCTCAACCGCAACGACAATTGAATGAACGGCCCCCGGCGTAGTTCGCCGGGGGCCTTTTTTGTGTCATGTGCGGAATCGAACGGCTTTTCTAAATCCGGCCTCTGAAGGCCTCACGAAAATGGATTTAATATCGAAGATTTGAAATCGGGGATTATTCGATAAGGAATAGAAATCATAGCTCGGGTCTAGCCTGAATGGCACTCGGATAAGCTTCGGCGGGCCACCGATACTAAACTGTGAGTAAAAGCCATCCCCCGTAGTACCCAGCTTTAGCGGGCAATCCGGTGTGGCAAGCCGCAACCGCCATTGCCCATTGGAGCGAAAAGAGACAAAAGATCGTCAGCAAACTCCAGGCGCTTATCGGTTCCGATCCCCGAAGACGGGAATCGGGAGCCCATAAAGGAAAGGTGAAGCTCTCCAAACGAGGGATCGAAGCCGCTCGCACCGCTCTGTACCAAGCCAGCTTCTGCTCAATGAGATACGATCCTCAACTTCGAAAATACTATGACAAAAAGAAAGCCGAAGGCGACCACCACAAAAAAGTCGTTATCGACCTTATGCGCAAGAACCTCCGCCGGATCGTGGCTGTCCTGGTCGACCGAAAACCCTTTGAATTCCGTCCCGAAAATGTCTGAACTTTTTCACTTGCTCTTATTGCCTGTCTAAAGCACGGAGCTACGAAAACGTCCGATGCCATTATCGACACCCCCAGCGTTGCTGAACAGAGAAGGTTCTCACACAAAGCCACGGAGCTCACGGAGGTGGGTTCTGTAAAAATCTTCGTGACTTTGTGGCTCCGTGTGAGCCCGATTTCCGCTGTATTTTTTGCTTCATCGAACGATACGCCGCCTTATATGAGTGCCATTCGGTCTAGCCTGGAATATCCGGTGAATTATTCAGGGTAGACAGACCGGGGGCGAGGGCGTCGATGCGGTTATCCGAAGCGGTGTGATGCGATCCTTGTGGTGGCCGTGGGGAAGGGAACGGGTCACCATCTCCGGTCGGGAAGACCCAGTCATGAGGCAGCATGGCCCTCGTGCGCCTGATCCGAGCGCTATTCGAATCAGCCCCCCGTTTTCGACGCCGGTCGGGATCGAGTCCTGTCTTGGCGTTACCCTTCAGGCCGGCGAGGGAATCATCCGGGCTTTCGACGGCGAGAAGATACCCTCGGTTTTCTGGAAACAAAAGGGGCGTCACCAATGACCGGCGACGCCCCTTTCTAATTATAAACGTTTTTGTTCGTCCGGATCAGTCACCGACCTTTTCCAGATGAACCGCCTTGTAACCGCCCTTCTTGCGGTCACTCAGGAACATCAACCCGAAGAAAACAACCATAATCAACGGCACCCAAGCCAGTTGTTTGATGGCGCGCTGCCCGGCATACCCTTCTGCAGGGCCCATGATGGTGTTGGAAAGGTAAGCGGCGTGGAAGATGCTCTGACTGGCAAAGGCGGCCACGTCGGCGGGTTCGCCGTTCGCCGCCTCTCGAACCCGTTCCCCGAAGGCTTCACGGGCGGCCGCCAACTCGGCGGTGGCGAGCACTGCGGTGTCATGCCCCTCGGCGACAAGAACCCGATCACCCAAACCGAGCACCGTTCCGCCCACGGCACGCAGGGCCTGAGGCGCGGCGGTGCCGGAGATTTCCCCTTCGGCTTCGATTCCGGCCAGGGCTTCGGCGGCCATGGTCATGGCGCGTTCGGCGTCCGCTTGGGTGTATCCCAATTCCTCCACCGGGTTTTCCACTTGTCCGGCTTCCTGGATGTAGGCGGGGAAAGTCTCGGTAATGGTTTCCAGAAGCGTGACTGTCGTCTCGCGCCGCTCTTCATTGAGGAAGGAAGCGAGCTGTCGGTCCCCCAGCGCGCCAACCCCCATGTTCCCCAGCGTGCCGGCGGACAGGAGTCCGATTCCACAGGTCAAAACGATACCCAGCGAACCGGTCTTGGGCAGCCGCTCGGAAACCAGTCCGACAATGGTGGGGAAGAAGAAGGCGACCCCAGCCCCGAAGAAGGTGGCGGAAAGGAAGCCAATGGCTGTGCTTTCAGCGATGCCGAACAGGAAAATGCCGATGCATGTAAGGAGCGCCGCGACTGAAAGCAACGCGGGAGGGGAAATGCGGGCCAGGATCGGACCAGACATGAAACGAAGTACCATCATGATGCCCGAGACCCAGGCGAGCATCAGCAAGCCGGGGAGTTCAACGGCGCTGTAGATCGCGGGAATCCAACGTCCAATTCCCAACTCCAGACCGATGGCGATCGCCATCACGATCAAAAACGCGTACATCAGCGGACTGGTGAAAGTAAACCGGAACATCTCCTTTACCGGCAACCCGGCTTCCGCGTTCTCCGTCTTGGGGAACTTTTGCGGCAGCACCATGACGCCGTAGATGATGACCGGGATGTAGATCAGGGCCAC